>NZ_JAIHBA010000010.1:0-164479 GCF_019718735.1 Pseudomonas sp. RIT778
GAGACCGAAGACAAACAAATCCCCCGGCCACGCCAGCAGCACATCGCCGATCAACGAGAAAATCAGACCGAGGCTGATCCAGCGCCGATAGTCGCTGGGCGGCGCATCGTGCAACCAGCCCAGCAACGCCAACACCGGCAGCGGTTTGACCAGCAGGCAAAGCAGCGCCGCATGGGTGCTGACGCCGTAGAGAAAGGTCACGGCGCCCATCAGCGCGAGGATCAGCCAGCCCACGATCAGTTCACCGAAATGGCGCAGTCAAAGGTTTCCACCGGCAACACTTCCGGCGCCCACGGTTGCTGCGAAGTCAGACGCAGGCGACCGGTGCCGGTGGCGAAAGCCTGGAAGCGCCAGGTCGAGAAACCGGCCGCGCCGACCACGCCGGCGTCTTCCGGATTGCTGTAGACCTCGGGGCTGAGGGCGCGCAATACGCCGCCGGCGGAATCCTGGATGGCCCAGCGGTAGCCGGTGGTGGGGTTGCTCGGGAGCATGACGATCAGGTTTTGCCCGTTGGTCAGCCGCACCGGGCATTCGCTCTGTTTTTCCACGGTCACGTTGGTTTTCGGTTGCGTGGCGCAGGCGGCCAGCAGGGCGAGGGACAGGGGGACAAACAGGCGAAGGGGGGACATGGATTCAGTGGCTCCGGCGTTGGCGACGAACGGCGAGCATAACTGAAGATGAGACAAAGTGTGACAACGCCAGGCTTGGCGTGATCGTTCCCACGTCGAGGCGTCGAACCGTCCGCGTGGGAATGCATCCTGTGACGCTCCGCGTCACGCTTGTGAAGGGACGCAGAGCGTCCCGGGCGGCATTCCCACGCAGAGCGTGGGAACGATCAGCAGGGGAGCGTTAGAAAAGCACCTTCGCCACATCCGCAAACTTCTTGGCGAAATGCACTGTAATGCCTTCCTTCAAGTAGTCCGGCAGCTCTTCGAAATTCCCTCGATTCGCCTCCGGCAAAATCAACTCGAAAATCTTCTGCCGCCGCGCCGCAATCACCTTCTCGCGCACCCCGCCAATCGGCAGCACATGGCCGGTCAGCGTCAGTTCACCGGTCATGGCCACGCCTTTTTTCGGCGCCTGATTGCGGGCGAGCGAGAGCAGGGCGCTGGCCATGGTCACGCCGGCGCTCGGGCCGTCTTTCGGTGTCGCACCTTCAGGGACGTGCAGGTGGACGAAGGCTTCGTCGAAGAATTTCGGATCGCCGCCGAAGGATTTGAGGTGCGAACTGACGTAGCTGTAGGCGATCTCCGCCGACTCCTTCATCACATCGCCCAGTTGCCCGGTGAGTTTGAAACCACGATTGAACGTGTGAATCCGTGTGGCCTCGATCGGCAAGGTCGCGCCGCCCATGCTGGTCCACGCCAGGCCGGTAATCACGCCGGTGCCGGACAATACTTGCTCGTTGCGGAACACCGGATGGCCGAGGGACGCTTCGAGGTCTTTCGGGCCGATCTTGATCACCGCTTTCGGATCGTCGATCAGTTTCATCACCGCTTTGCGCACCAGTTTGCCCATCTGTTTTTCCAGCTGACGCACGCCGGCTTCACGGGCGTAGCCGTCGATCAAGGCTTTGAGCGCCGTGTCGCTGATGCTCAGGCTGCCCTTGGATACGCCGGCCTTTTCCAGCAGTTTCGGCCACAGGTGACGCTTGGCAATGGCGACCTTTTCTTCGGTGATGTAGCCCGACAGGCGAATCACTTCCATCCGGTCCAGCAACGGGCCGGGAATCGAATCCAGAGTGTTGGCGGTGCAGACGAACAGGACTTTCGACAGGTCCATCCGCAGGTCCAGATAGTGGTCGAGGAATTCGACGTTCTGTTCCGGGTCGAGGGTTTCCAGCAGCGCCGAGGCCGGGTCGCCCTGGTAGCTCTGGCCCATCTTGTCGATCTCGTCGAGCATGATCACCGGGTTCATCACTTCGACGTCTTTCAACGCCTGCACGAGTTTGCCCGGCTGCGCGCCGATGTAGGTGCGGCGGTGGCCCTTGATCTCGGCTTCGTCGCGCATGCCGCCGAGGCTGAAGCGGTAGAACGGCCGGCCGAGGGATTCGGCGATCGATTTGCCGACGCTGGTTTTACCCACGCCCGGCGGGCCGACCAGCAGCACGATGGAACCGCTGATCTCGCCTTTATAGGCACCGACCGCGAGAAATTCGAGGATCCGGTCCTTGATGTCGTCGAGGCCGGCGTGGTGTTTGTCCAGCACCTTGCGCGCGTGCTTGAGGTCGAGCTTGTCCTCGCCGTACACGCCCCACGGCACCGAGGTCGCCCAGTCGAGGTAGTTGCGGGTGACCGCGTACTCCGGCGATCCGGTCTCGAGGATCGACAGTTTGTTCATTTCTTCTTCGAGGCGCTTCTGCACCTGCGTCGGCAGGACTTTGCCTTCCAGACGCTGCTCGAACTGTTCGAGGTCGGCGCTGCGGTCGTCCTTGGTCAGGCCGAGTTCCTGCTGGATGACCTTGAGCTGTTCTTTAAGGAAGAACTCGCGCTGATGCTCGCCGATCTTGCGGTTCACTTCGGCGGAGATTTCTTTTTGCAGGCGCGCGACTTCGACTTCCTTGCGCAGCATCGGCAGGACTTTTTCCATGCGCTTGAGCATCGGCACGCAGTCGAGCACTTCCTGCAGCTCGGGGCCGGTGGCGGAGGTCAGGGCGGCGGCGAAGTCGGTCAGCGGCGACGGATCGTTGGGGCTGAAGCGGTTGAGGTAGTTCTTCAGTTCTTCGCTGTACAGCGGGTTGAGCGGCAGCAGTTCCTTGATCGCGTTGATCAGCGCCATGCCGTAGGCCTTGACCTCGTCGGTTGGCTCGGTGGGCTGGTGCGGGTATTCGACTTCAACGAGATACGGCGGACGATGGTGCTTGAGCCAGGTCTTGATGCGGACGCGGCTCAGGCCCTGGGCGACGAATTGCAGTTTGCCGTTTTCGCGGCTGGCGTGGTGCACCTTGACCAGGGTGCCGTATTGCGGCAGTGCCTTGGTGTCGAAGTGGCGCGGGTCTTCCTGGGGGGTGTCCATGAAGAACAGGGCCAGGGAGTGGTGTTCGGATTTGCTGACCAGTTCGAGGGTTTCGGCCCAGGGTTCTTCGTTGACGATGACCGGCAGGACCTGGGCCGGGAAGAACGGGCGGTTGTGGATCGGGATGATGTAGACCTTGTCCGGCAGGTTCTGGCCGGGCAGGGCCAGGCCTTTGCCGGGGACGTGGTGTTCGATGTGTTCGGCGTCGGTTTCGGTGATGTCGTCGGGGTTCTCGGGGAATTCTTGCTGGTCGCTCATGGGGCACCTGCGCAATTGGGTATGGGTCTTAGATGGGGCAGGCTTTTGGTGGTTTCAATGGGGGTGGATGTTTCTGCTTGTGTGTTCAGGGTTTTGACAGGGTTTTGGGGTTGGGCTTGGCGGCCTTTGGGCCGGCCATGCTCTGGATGTTTGGGGTGAATATCCGTTTCTGCGGGGGTTGCCGCTGGCGGTTTCGCCCTTACGGCGAGGCACTTTTTTCAAACGCCAAAAAAGTACCCAAAAAGGCTCGTCCCGGCGTTCGGCCCTCGCAGGCTCGGGTTCCTTCGCTCCGGCGTCCCTCCGGGGGCATCGACTTCGTCGATGAGTTCGGCTTCGCCAAACGGCGCTGCGCGCCAATCCCCGGATGAACACCTCCACTCAGCCTTCCGAAGGGACGGGTGGATCAAGATCAAGAGCTTTGTCGAGCTAACGCTCATCCTGTTTTTTGGGGGAGCCATGCGCGGGTTGGTCGACCGGGGAATGGAACCTGGCAGGGCGTAGGCCCACCCGCGCATGGCTGTAACTTGATCGTTCCCACGCTCCGCGTGGGAATGCAGCCCGGGACGCTCTGCGTCCCAATCGAGCTGCCAGCGAATGCGGTCTGTGGCTGGCAGTCGATTTCGTCAGGGTGGCTTTGATCGTTCCCACGCTCTGCGTGGGAATGCAGCCCGGGACGCTCTGCGTCCCAATCGAGCTGCCAGCGAATGCGGTTTGTGGCTGGCAGTCGATTTCGTCAGGGCGGCTTAGCTGTGTGTTGGGTAACGTTGTACTTCGACGTTATCCAGTACTCGATTCACCGCCAGTTCCGCCAGCATGATCACCTGCTGAATCCCCAGGATCCGGTGCCGCTGCGGCGTATCGACAAAAGCCGCTACATCACTGGCCATGACACTGGCTGTGGCCAAAGACTCACACGCATGAGCCAGGAGGGTTTCGTCGTCCATGTCCGGGGATATCTGGAACATCTGGCTCGGTCGGCGGCCGGGGCATTTTTTGGGGATGGGATTGAAATGGTGGTCGAGCGCGCGTTCGGCGGCGTCGTGGAGTTTCTTTGAATCGGCGGATTCGTAGGGCGAGGTGTCGTTTGATTCGGGGGGATTGGGTGTTGGTTTTTTCATTTTTTACTCCTCAGGAATGGGTCCATTCCTCTAATTGCCGCGACGCAAAAAGAGGGGTGGCAGCTGTACGCGGGTTCGCGGACCGACCTGAGGCATTCGGCATACCCGAAGGTATCCCGCGTACAGCCACCATAAACAAGCACTTGAGGTGCTGCTGTTAAGCGGCGGCAATTATGCCTCAGAAGTCGGGCCGCGACGCCCGTTCGCTGAATTTGCAGCGACCCCCAAAGCCTATCCACCCCATTTCCGACCCACAACCGACGCGACATGTCAGAAACATCCCCCGCAAACACCCCGTCTGTAGGACATAAACACCCCGTTTAAAAACCGCAGCCCACAAAAAAAGGCGACACCCCTCACAGGGCATCGCCTTTTTTCTTACCGCCGCTAAAGCTTATTCCGGCAGTTTGTAAGCAATCACATAGTCACCCATCTTGGTGCCCAGCGAGCCGTGACCACCCACCACGAGCAGGACGTATTGCTTGCCGTCCTTGCCGGTGTAGGTCATCGGGGTCGCTTGGCCGCCAGCAGGCAGGCGCGATTTCCACAGTTCTTTACCGGTGTTCACGTCATAGGCGCGCAGGTACTGGTCCAGCGTGCCGCTGAGGAAGCCGACGCCGCCGGCGGTGACGATCGAGCCGCCCATGCTTGGCACGCCCAGGGTGAAGCCGATCGGGATTGGCGAGCTGTCGCGGCTGGTGCCGTTTTTGCGTTTCCAGACGACTTTGCCGGTGGTCAGGTCGATACCAGCGACGTAGCCCCAGGCCGGGGCCTGGCACGGTACGCCCAGTGGCGACATGAACGGGTGCATGATCACCGCGTATGGCGCGCCGGTGTTTGGCTGCACGCCGGCGGTTTCGCTCTCGCGTTTGCTGCCGGCGGCGACTTGCTCGCGTGGCACCATTTTCGAGACGAAAGCCATGTAGTTCGGGCTGGTGAACAGCATCTGGCGAACCGGGTCGACCGAGACGCCGCCCCAGTTGAACACGCCGACGTTACCCGGGTAGATCAGGCTGCCCTGTTCCGACGGAGGCGTGTATTGGCCTTCGTAGCGCAGTTCCTTGAACTGGATGCGGCACAGCATCTGGTCGAACGGGCTGGCGCCCCACATGGCTTTTTCGGTCAGTTCCGGGGCCAGCAGGTTCAGGTCCGAGCGGGCCTGGGTCGGGGCGGTGTGGTCGCCTTTCACGGCACCTTGCGGCACCGGGATTTCCTGGATCGGGATGATCGGCGTGCCGTCACGACGGTCGAGGACGTATAGGCTGCCCTGTTTGGTCGGGGCGATCAGCGCAGGTTTCACGCCGTCGGCGGTTTTCATGTCCAGCAGGGTTGGCTGGCTGCCGACGTCCATGTCCCACAGGTCGTGGTGGGTGAACTGGTAGTTCCAGCGCACTTTACCGGTGCCCAGGTCCAGGGCTACTACGCCGGCGCTGAATTTTTCGGCGCCCGGGGTGCGGTCGGCGCCCCATTGGTCTGGAGTCTGGTTGCCCAGTGGCAGGTAAACCATGCCGAGTTTTTCATCGACACTGGCCAGCGACCACATGTTGGCCGAGTTGCGGCTGTAGGTCTCGCCCGGGGCCAAGGGTTCGGTGGCGTCCGGGTTGTTGCTGTCCCAGTTCCATACCAGATGACCGTCGCGTACGTCGTAGGCGCGGATCACGCCGGACGGTTCGTTGGTCGATTCGTTGTCGGTGACGTGACCGCCCATGATCACCAGATCGCGAGTAATCGCGGCTGGCGAAGTGGAGTAGTAGCCACCGGCGGTGAACGGGCCGATGCCCTGGGTCAGGTCAACCACACCGTTGGTGCCGAAGCCTTCGCAGATCTTGCCGGTGTCGGCGTTCAGTGCGATCAGGCGGGCATCGGCGGTCGGCAGGTACAGGCGACGCGGGCAAGCCTGGGCGACGGCTTTGCCGGCCTCGGAGATGACAGCGGACGCAGCGTTTTCAGACTTGGCGTAAGCGGCTTCGTCGTAGTACGACACGCCACGGCAGGTCATGTGGGCGAAGCCCTTGAAGCCGACCGGGCTCTTGATCTGCGGGTCGAAACGCCACAGTTCCTTGCCGGTGTCCGGGTCCAGCGCCAGCACTTTGCTGTGCGCGGTGCAGGCGTAGAGCATGCCGTTGGCTTTCAGCGGGGTGTTTTCGTTGGTCAGCTCGACCGGATCATCGGCAGTCGGCAGGTCGCCGGTCTGGATGCGCCAGGCTTCTTGCAGCTTGCCGACGTTGGCCGGGGTGATCTGCTTCAGTGGCGAGTAACGGTCACCGAATTCGGTGCGGCCATAGGCCTGCCAGTCGCCGTCCGGCATTTGCGGGGCGGTGCTGGTGGTGTCGGCGGTGTCGCGACCCAGTTCGCCGAAGGTTTCGCCCGGGTGGGTGAACAGGCTGGCCAGGGCGGTGACGCCGGCCAGAACCACGGCCACGGTCAAACCGCCGGTGCCCATCGGTGCAGGACCGTTGAGCAGCAGCGGGCGACGGAACCACGGCAGCAGCATCACGAAACCGAGGACAAACCACAGCGCCAGACGCGGCACCAGTTGCCACCAGTCCAGGCCGACTTCCCACAGCGCCCAGACGGTGCTGGCGAACAGCACGATGGCGTACAGGCCCAATGCTGCGCGACGGCCCATCAGCATCAGAATGCCGGTCAGCGTGATGCCGATACCGGCCAGCAGGTAATACAGCGAGCCGCCGAGCGTACTCAGCTTGATTCCCCCGGCCAGCATGGCCAGGCCCATCAGCAGAAGCAGAATGCCGAGCAGGTTCGGCAGAAGACGGCTTCGACTCGAAGCACCTTCAGTGCTCATAGTGTGGTTCTCCGTGACGTTTCAAGTAGTCCCGCGCTGTAGTCACTGTAGATGACGATCGGGCGCGGGCATGGTTCAGATAAAAACTTGTCTTGCTATCGAATTTCATCTGCAGGCCTGAGCGGCCTGCATTGGGTTAGAACGACGACTGGATCTTGATCCCGCCGATCAGCGCGTTGTCGACCTTGTCCACACCGCCGGGATGGCGGATGTATTGCAGGTTCGGGCGCACGGTCAGCCAGTTGGTGACGTGCACGCCGTAATAAAGCTCGGCGCTGTATTCGGTGTCCTGCGGCGGCAGGAACGACGGATCGTCATAGTCGTAGACGGCGCGGGCCTGGTTGGTCGCTTCGGCATTTTTGCGGTAGGCCGGGTTGACGTGGACGCGGGCCAGGGCGAAACCGATGTCGTCCTTGGCGCGGGCGTCGAACAGGCCTTTGTAGACCACGCCGGCCTGGACGTAGTTGTCGATGGCGTTGGTCTTCTTGTCGTGCATCGTGCCGTTGGCGAACACGCTCAGACCACGGGAGTTGTCGCTGGCGACGCTGGTGACCTGCTGCTGCACGCCGAGCCACACGCCGTGTTTGCTCGAAGCGCTGCGATAGGCTTCGCCGCTCAGGGCGGCCGGCTGGCCGTTGCTGTCTTTATAGGCGTCGGTGGCCTTGGCGTTGCTGTAGTAGTAACCGGCGCGGTATTCGCCCGGCAGGCCGTTGAGCTTCGGCTTCCACACCAGTTCGATTGGCAGGATCGCGCCCTGGGTGCCGCTGCCGCTGAGCTTGAAGCCGTTGCCGCGATCGAGGTTCGACGGGTTCTGCTCATAGGCACCGACTTGCGCGTACAGCTCCGGCGTCAGGTGATATTTGACGCGCATTGCCCATTGGCTGACCGGCCAGTTGTACCAGATACCGCCGACCCAGTTGCCGACCTGCGAGCCGCAGAACGCCAGGTTCTGGAAGTCGCACGGGAAGGTGTTGAAGTCTTCGCCTTCGCCAAAACGGCCGACCTTGATGTCGAGCTTCTGGTCGAAGAATTTCTGCTGGTACCACATCTGCGTCAGGCGGGTGGTCTGGCCACGGCCCCAGACTTCCTGGGCGGAAGTGAAGCCACCGACGCGCGGGTCGTTGATGCGGTCGTTGCTGATGTTGTTGCCGCTGCGCTTGGTTACGGTCAGCTGGAATTCAGCGTCGTTCCAGCCCAGCAGTTTTTGCAGGTCCAGATGAGTGCCGAGGCCCCATTGGTCGCTGTAGCGCGCGGTGCGGTCGTGGTCGTAGCCGCCGTGCAGGTTGCTGCCCATTTCGCCGGTGTAGTCGAGCTTGAAGTCGATACCTTTTGCCGCGAGTTCGCTGCGGGTGCCGTTCCAGTCACCGAGCATCCACGGTGATTCACTGTCGAAGGCCGGGGCGGCCTGGGTGCAGGTGGCGAGGCCAAGGGCGGTGCAGCCGCCGATCAGGCGCAGGGTTGAGATAGCGCTGTCTCGGGAGAACGGAAAATCGGGCATGAATAGGGTCTTTCTTGATCTTTTTGGGGGATAAGCTGGCCGCTACGATTTGACGCAGGCAGTGAAGCGATTCAGCAGAAGGGCGGCAGGATAATGTCCTGTTACAAAAACACAAAGTGCTTTTGCAGACATGAACCCTTTCGGATTCGGTAACAGTGCGGCAATACAGCGCATTGCGGGCGTTGGCGCAGGCTGCGATCTTCTCCGGTTGGCCTACATTTAACCCAAGGCCTTCCACCCGCCCATGCCCTCGGCTAAGGTGCGCGGCTTCTGCATTTTCACTTCGCCCAAAGGCCCGGCATGAACGACCACAACCCCGATCCGCTGCACGGCGTGACCCTCGAACAGATCCTCAATGCACTGGTGACCCACTACGAATGGTCGGGCCTGGCCGAGCGCATCGACATTCGTTGCTTCAAGAGCGATCCGACCATCAAGTCGAGCCTGACCTTTTTGCGCAAAACCCCATGGGCGCGGGAAAAGGTCGAGCGTCTGTACGTGAAACTGATGCGCACCAAGCGACCACTCTGAGATGAACGCCGTACTGCGGCGACGCCTGATCACTTCGGCTGCGGTGCTGGGCTGGGCCGGGCTGGGGATTCAGCTGTACCTGATTTTCTTCGCGCGCCTGAGCGTCGGCGCCAGTCTGCTGGGCGGGCTGGTGAGTTTCTTCAGTTACTTCACTGTGCTCACCAACACTTTGGTGGCGGTGGTGCTGACCTGCGCGGTGACCGACCGCGAATCCGCAGCGCGACGCTGGTTTCTGCAACCCTGGGTCAGCAGCGGGATTGCCGTGAGCATTGCGGTGGTGGGCCTGGCTTACAGCGTTTTGCTGCGGCATTTGTGGCATCCGCAGGGCTGGCAGTTTATAGCCGACGAATTGCTCCACGACGTGATGCCGCTGCTGTTCCTGGCTTATTGGTGGCTGTGTGTGCCGAAGGGCACTTTGCGTCTGAAGCACCTGCCGCTGTGGCTGATCTATCCGCTGGTGTACTTCGCCTATGCGCTGCTGCGCGGGCATTTGCTGGGGGCTTACGCCTATCCGTTCATTGACGTGGCACTGCTGGGTTATCCACAGGTGTTCATCAATGCCGGGGGGATTTTGCTGGGGTTTGTGCTGATTTCGTCGCTGGTGATCGGGATTGATCGTTGGCAGGGGCGGCGCCTTTAGCAGCGCCGCCGCTCGCTTCACTCTTCTTCGGAGCCCTCGGCACGCCAGTACCCGACGGCTTTGACGAACTGTTCATCCAGCCCGTGCTCATCGAGCAGCACTCGGCGGATCTGCCGCGAGACTTTCGTTTCCGTCGCCACCCACGCGTACAGATTGCCCTTGGGCACCTGCAATTGTTTGACGGTGGCCAGCAGATTGTCCTTGCCGCCTTCGCGCAATACCCAGATCACATTGACCTGTGCGGCACTCTCCAGTGTCTGCTGTTCCTTGCCGTTTTCCACTTCGATCACCACCAGCGCCTTGCGATTGGCTGCCAGGCCTTCGAGGCGGCGGGCGATGGCGGGCAGGGCGGTTTCGTCGCCGATCAGCAGGTAGCTGTCGAAGATGTCCGGCACGATCATCGAGCCACGCGGGCCGCCGATGTGCAGGAATTGTCCGGGCTTGGCCTGTTCGGCCCAGGTCGAGGCAGGGCCGTCGCCGTGCAGGACGAAGTCGATGTCCAGTTCAAGCTTGTCGAGGTCATAACGACGCGGGGTGTAGTCGCGCATCTCGGGCATTGGTACATCGCTCTTGCCGCCGCCGAGCACCAGGGTTTCCAGTGCGGCGGCCTGTTCGGCGTTCTGCGGGAACAGCAGTTTGACGTGGTCGTCGGTACCGAGGCTGATGAAGCCGGCCAGTTCCGGTCCGCCGAGGGTGATGCGGCGCATGCGCGGGGTCAGGTCGACGACGCGCAACACTTCCAGGCGGCGACGTTTGATTTCGTGCATCACACGATGGATGCCTTGAGTCTGTACTTCAGTCATTCGGCTTTCTCCGGGGCAGATTGAACGGCGGGGCCGTCGACGATGGCTTTGGCGGTGTCGTTGAGCAGGTCGCGCACCCGCAGGATTTCTTCCGGGCTCCAGCGCCCGTGGTGCATCTGCAGGGCATGACGCAGGTTGTGCACCGCTTCATGGATTTCCGGCGGCCGGTCGTGGCCGCGTAGCGAGCGCTTGCTGACGTCGATGCGCATGCGCACGCCGTCCAGCGCCACCGCCTGTTCGCTGAGGGATTGGCGACCTGCATCGGTCACCGCGTAGCGCTTTTTGCCGCCCTCGGCGTCGCCGGTGATCATTTCGCTCTCTTCGAGGAATGTCAGGGTCGGGTAGATCACGCCGGGACTGGGGCTGTAGGCGCCATCGAACATGGTTTCGATCTGGCGGATCAGGTCGTAGCCGTGGCACGGCTGCTCGGCGATCAGCGCCAACAGCAGCAATTTCAGATCGCCCGGGGCAAAGACCCGCGGGCCGCGACCGCCGCGCTCGCGGCCGTGGCGTTTTTCGAAGCCGTCACGGCTGTCGCCGTGGTCGCGGTGGGGGGAATGATGGTCTCTCATTTCAGTCTTCTCTCGTCGTGTTTAGATACAACTTAAGATATATCTTTTCGACTGGGCAAGGGCTTTTTGCCGCAGAGCTGACGAGTGGTCAACGGCGAGAAAGGCGCTCCGACAGAGGGACCGCCATGGCTTGTTGATCGAGACAGGAATAACCGGAAAGTTAAAGCTATCACTCTATTAATGCTTGAGCTTATATTCTAAAAAGATTAGAAAGTGCTGACCGGTATTGTCGAAGCTGCTGTAACTTTTTTCATGAATAACTGTAGGTAGGGAATGTCTTACAGCTACTTTTATATATTTTGATTTTTTGATGTTTTTTCTTTCGTGTTGCGAGGTTATTGAACTACAAGCTCGTGGGAAGTTGCCTGCTTACATTCTTGAGACAAGCGTCGATCATGCCCCGGCGTTGAACTTCCATGTTTCGGTACTTATCGACCGGTGTGACATGAACTTCAATGTTCCGATTCCTTAAAAAGAAAACAGGTACTGACCGATGTTCAAGAAAATCGCAATCACCGCTTCTCTCGCTGCCCTGGCCCTGAGCTCGTCCGTGACCTTCGCTGCCGGTGAAGCCCGTCACTCCATCAGCCTGATCGCCCACGTACCGACCAACGGTTTCTACGTGGTGCCGACCGACTCCGACCTGGTCAACAAAGACCAGGACATGAGCTTCCAGCCAAGCACCGGCAAGATGCGTGAAGTCAATGGCTTCTTCGATGTGCGCAATAACAACGGTTCTGTGCATGCCAGCCTGGAAAGCGTGCCGAAACTGATCTCCGGCGCCCAGGCGATCGATCTGCAAGTGCTGTTCAACAACAAGGAACTGACCCTGACCCCGCAAATGGTCGTGGGTGAGTCGGAGTCTGACGTCAACTATCGCGCGCCGCTGAAAATCAGTGCCAAAGGCAGCACTTTCCAGCCGGGTGATTACACCGGTGTTGTCGCCATGACTTTCGACGCCGTGCCGCCGATCGGTGGTGGCAAGTAATCGGTTGATCTGCACTCAACGCAGCTTGCCAGAGTCGCGTTCCCCGGCGGGATAAGCAGCAGTGTCTGTTCCGCCGGACTTCAACTTTTGTAAATCAGAGTACGAGTTCATGTTCCCGATGACACCCGTCGCGGCTGCGCTTGCGCTGTTGTTTTGTGCCAACGCAGCGGCCGCCTCCGAACCCGCCGGCACGACTCCGCGCAGTCTGTTGGCGCAGGCCAAAGGTTTACCGGCAGATTTCGAAGAGCACTTTTTCGATGTGCCGCTGGCGGTGCGGGTCGAACTCGACCAGCAACCGCTGGGGGAAGCCATGGTGGTGTTGTCCCGCGATGATCGCGTCACGTTGCTGGAATTCACTGACACCAGTGAAAACCGCTACACACCCGCCGAACGCGAGAAGTGGGCGGCCTATCTCAAACCTGGCGTGCCGCTGGGCGCGTGCACCGGCTCCTGCCCCGATCAGGTGCTGGCGGTGCATTACAACCTGGAAAATTCGTTGCTCTCGGTTCTCACCGAGAACGCTGAGCGTGACCTGGAAACCAAGCGTTTCTATGACCAACCCGAAGACGGCAGCAGCGGCCTGATGGTGCGCAACCAGCTCAACCTCAATGGCGGCCAGGATCAGGATTTGGGTGGACGTTTTGGCCTCGAAGCCAGCGGCAGCCTGGGCAACTGGAGCCAGACCTTCAACATGCAAATGGCTCGCCTCGGCGGCCCGGACGACAAGCTCTATCACGCGGTCCACGAGCTCTACACCCAGCGCGAACTGCAAGGCAATTTCTTTCGCCTGGGCTATTTCACCCCCAACTCCGAAGGGCTGACCCGCCAGCCGCGCACGTTCGGCACCAGCCCTGACACGGCGGTCGGCGTGATGTACGGCAGCTCCGACAGCCTGGCGATCAACAACGCAGCGCCCAGCGTCTACCCGATTTACGTCACCGCCAATCGCCAAGGTTCGGTGGAGATCTGGCGCGACGGTCTGCTGATCAACACTCAATCGATACCCGCCGGTTTGCAGACCCTCGACACACGACCGCTGCCCGGTGGCATTTACGAGGTGGAAGTGCGGCTGATCGAAGACGGCCAGATCACGTCCAGTACCCAGGAGCTGGTGTACAAGCCCAGCAACTGGCGCAACCTCGACGAGCGCTGGCGTTACAACCTGTTTGCCGGCGAAGAACAGAAACTGCTGAGCAACTGGGATCAACAGTCCAGCGGCAGTCCTACGGCGGGCGCCTCGCTCAACTACCTGCTGCACCCGCGAGTCATCCTCGGCCTGTCGGCGCGGCAGATTCGCGAAAAGCTGCAATATGGCACGTCCATCGACTGGACCCTGGCCAATCACATCAGCCTGTATGCCAACGTCTACAAGACCGAGGATCACGGCACCGGCCTCGATTTGCAGAGCCTGTATAACTACGGTTCCGGCAGTCTGGTGATCAGCCACAACCGCAGCTGGCTCGACACCACCGACCAGTACGAAACCCTGCCGGACGGCACCCGGGTGCGTCAGCGCAATGTGTTCATCGGCGAAACCAGCAACTCGTCGCTGGCGCTCAACCACCGGCTCAACAGCCGCAATTCGCTCAACGCACGGGTCTCCCACAGCGAAGGCAATGTCGAAGGCGTCGGCGTGGATCTGGGCTGGACCCGGCGCAGCGAACTGTTCGGCAATGACGCCAACTGGCGCTTGTCACTGTTCGATCGACCGGGCAGCTACAGCAGTGGCGATGCGCGTAATCGCGGGGTCGACTTGAGCCTGAACATGGCGCTGGGCGCGCCCGGCGAGCAGATCACCGGCAGCATCGGTTCGCGCACCGACCGCGACGGCGGGCGTGACAACAACGCTTCGATCGGCTGGCGCAAGGACCTCAAGGGCCACGTCCTGCAGAACGTCTCGGTGACGGCGCTGACCGACACCTACGGCATCGGCGCTTCCGGCCTGGCCAACTTTCGCACCGACACGATCAATGGCGACGGCTTCATCCAGCGCTCGTCCTACAACGGCAATTTCACCGGCGGTCTCAACCTCGACAGCACGCTGGTGGTCGGCGGCCAGCAGATGCTCATGACCAGCGAATACGAAATGCGCGGGGCCGGGATGATTGTCGACGTCGAGTCGGACATCGAGGGCATTGCCTTGCGCGCCGACGACTTCAGCGGTGGCAGCGCAGCGCTGAAACCGGGGCGCAATTTCATCCCTATCACGGCCTATCAGAACAGCTCGGTGAGCTTCGACTTCGAAGGCAACAACGTGCCGGCGGCGACCATCGAACCGGCGCGCACCCGTTACCACCTGAACAAGGGCGGGGTCGACTACCGCAAGATCCGTGTGATGAAAACCCTGACCGTGCTCGGTCGACTGGTCAACGAACAGGGCCATCCACTCAAGGGGCATCACGTGATCAACCACGCCAGTCGCGGAGTGACCGAGGTCGACGGCTTCTTCTCGATGGAAATGAACGCCGGCTCGCCGACCCTCGAGGTGCGCCAGGATAACCGCCTGCTGTGCCAGTTCCGCCTCGAGGCGGATCAGCACCGCAGCGAAAACAATGTGTTGATGATCGGGGATCTGCGTTGCACACCGGACACCCTGGCCGATGCGACCTCTACCGATCAGAAGGCGGGTTGAGCGTGAAAAAGCTAACCGTATTCATGGCCTTGATCGGGGCACTGAGCCTGCCTTCGGTCGAGGCGGCGAATCAGGAAATCAGGGCATTGTTCCAACCCGACTCCTCGCAGCCGAACAAGAATGTGTTCGTCAACAAGACGCCAAACAGTGGTTATTGCGCGGATTTCCCGAGTGAGTGCGCCAGCAACGGCATGTTCAGCATCCGGGTGCCGATTCGCTTCAGTACGTTTACCCCGCTGTTTTCGGCCAATGGTGTCTGGGTGAAAGTGCCCGCCGCCTGGCAAGTCCTGAACGTAACCAATCAGCAGACCCAGCAGACGCGTGCGGTGGAGGTCCGAATCAGCGGAATCGGCTCGCGCTTTCGCTTGAGCAAGCCCGTCACCGAGTTGACAGGCGAGTCTGATGTGGGGGAGGCGCATCGCAAACTCTGGGAGGGCAGTTCCTGGGTCTACGCCGCGCCCCCCTGCCTCTATAGCGGATGGGGTCTTCCTTCACCGACGACTTATCAGTTTTTCTGGAAGACGCCCGTGCAAGGCAGCTGTATCAAGACTGCCGCGATGGATGTCGGGCATATGGATTTCGAGTATCTCGATATCGCCTACGAGTTGCGCACTCCCGATCCGTTGACCATGCCGACCGGTACGTACACCGGCGCATTGACCTATAGCGTCGGAGCGGGTGGCGCGGACTTCAACATGGGGCCCTTTTTTCGTGCGGATGACTCCAGCCTGACCCTGGACTTCGTGCTCGACGTTCATCACGCCCTGAAAGTCGATCTGCCACCCGGCGGCGACAAGGTGACGATGGAACCGGTTGGCGGATGGCAACGCTGGATCGACACGGGGCGCATGCCGACCGAGATCTATCGCGACCAGCAGTTTTACCTGTCGGCCTCGTCACCCTTCAAGGTGATGATGATCTGCAACTCGCTGGGCGGCACTGAGTGCGGCATCGGCAACAACGAAGTGGGCTTTTCCAAGTTCGAGGTCAAGCTGACCCTGCCCCGAGGTATCACAGGCCCCGGCAACAGCGATGGCTGGTCCGGCACGTTGTCGCACAACACCTGGCTGGGGCCGTTCGAGCCTACTCGTTACGTTGATCGAAAACCCGGCACCTTGCGTTTCCAGATCCCTCGGCGGTGGATCGAATCGCTGCTCAAACCCGGCATGAACGGAACGCTGTGGGGCAACGTCACCATCATTTTCGACTCGGAAGTATGAACCTCCGGGGCTGGCCAATTTTCATTTTCACGAGGTTGAATTCCATGACCCGAATGTTTTTGCTGATGCTGTCCGGCCTGTGTTGCCTGACTGCCCATGCCGGGCCGCAGATCAATGTCGGCACCGTGTACGACTATCTCGACGGCGACAAAAGTACGTACCTGAAGCGTGTTTTCAACAGCGGTGACAGCACCGCTTTCGTCAAGATCAATGTGCTGGAAATCGTCTATGACGCCGACGGCAAACCGCAGGAGATTCCCGTGGTCAACGCGGCCGACGGCGCTTCGCGCAACGGCATCATGGCCAGCCCCGCGCGCCTGATCGTGCCGGCGCAGGGCATGCAGGGCACGCGCTTGCTGTACATGGGCGAGCGGGATCGCGAACGCTACTTCCGCGTGCGTTTCGTGCCGGTCGTACCGGAAAAGGAAGACGAATTCGTGGTCTCCCAAGAGGAGCGCGAAGACTACAAAAAGTCGTTTTCGGCCGGGGTCAACGTGATGACCGGATTTGGCATCGTGTTTTTCGTGCGCCCCAAAGATGCGCGTTTCGACACGGTGATCAGCGACACGCCCGAACGCTACGAGATCCGCAACAACGGCAACACGGTGATGGTGGTCGACGAATTCAAAAGCTGTTCGGTGAGCAATGAAGCCGATTGCGGCGCGACCACCAAACACCACGTGATGGCTGGCAAAAGCTTCGCCTTTGAAAAGGAAGCCGGCCGCGAATACCGCTTCAAACTGGTGGAAGGCGACAGCAGGAAAGACCTCAGGGTCGCGCGCCGCTAAGGCCTCTATCCACGACGCGCCAGGTATCGATCATGAACAAGCAATGCGCCGCTGCGGCACTGATGGCTTTCACCGCCCTGATGAGTATCCCCGCTTGGGCGGTTCGCGAAGAGCTCAACTTCGAAGTGTTCCTGACCATTCCCAGTCGGGCGTTCTACGTCATCCCCGCAGAGTCGGACTGGATTCACCGCCCGCAGCGCCTGCTCTGGGATTACAACACCTCGACCCTGCGCGGCTTGCGTAAATCGTTTGACGTGCGCCATGACAGCAGTGCAATCGAAGCGCGGCTGGAAAGCACCGGACGCCTCTCCAATGGCAGGCTGGGCGAAGAGATCCTGCTGCATGTGAAATTCAACGGCGTGGTGCTGAGCGCAGACGTTCGTCCGCGCGAAGTCCTGTCGCAGGCCGAAGCGGCCGTCGGGAAGCGTGTGCTGCTGGAAATCGATCCGATCAAGCCGCTCGGCGGTTTCAAGCCAGGGGATTACGACGGCACGGTCATGCTGTTGTTCAACGCAAAGGCACCGGGAAGTTGATTGTCACCATCACCCACGCAGAGATCCCAGCCATGATCAAGCGAGTCGCCATCGTACTCTGTCTGAGCGTCCCGACATCGATCCATCCGGCGGTGTTTGCCGCCCAGGAAAAGCACACCTTCGAAGTCTCGGTGGACATTCCGACACTGGGTTTTTACGTGCTCCCCAGCGAAGCCGACTGGATCCATCGTGAGCAGACCCTGCCGTGGGATATCCACACCTCGACGTTGCTCGGGCTGCGCAAGAGCTTTGATGTAAAAACCGACGGCAGTGCCATTGAAGCGCGTCTCGAGAATTTCCCTTACCTGACCGCCGGCGGCGATTCGCGTGACAACATCGTGTTGCGCGTCAGCTTCAACGGCAAGGAACTGGCCCAGGATCCGACGCCCCGGCAAGTGGTGTCCGCAGAGGAGGCGACGGCGGGCCGTCGTGTGCAACTGGAGATCGTGCCTCGCGAGCAGGCCGGTGGCTACAAGCCGGGCGAGTACAACGGCACGGTCAATATCGTGTTCAACGTGGCGGCGCCGGCAGGATGAACAGCGCATGCCGAACAAGGAAAAACGACCTGACAGGCAAGGAAATAGCCAATGGTTTCAGCTGTGCGCAAGTGCTTGAAGAACAGCGTGTTTTGCTTCTGCGGTGGCCTGCTTTCAACGTCGGCGGCTGCCATCACTCAGGAACTTCGCGCGACCTACGTCCCCGATCCCGCCAACCCGCAGAACAATGGGTTCATCAACCAGACGCCGCAGAGCGGTTACTGCGGCCAGTACCCGAATGATTGTCGACGCTACAACCTTATGGGGGTTTCGTTGCCAATGCGTTTCTCGTCGGTACAGGCAATACGGCCAGAAAGCGCTGAGCGCGACGGTGCGACATTCAAGATGCCGGCGCAATGGCGCAGCTTGACGGTGCGCAATATCGTTACCGGTGAGACGCAAACCGTGGAAATGCGTATCGGTGGCTTCGGTACACGTTATGTGCTCAGTGATACGGCAAGTAATCTGACTGGCGTTTCCGGAGAATACGAAGCGCATAACGCGCTTTGGGCAAGGTCGGGATGGCACGTACCGCCCAGGCCGTGCGAACCCGGTGCAATGTCCTCTTATGGTCCGAACTTCTTTCGTTTTTTCTGGTTTACCCCCGCCGAAAACCTGTGCAGCAAACAGTCTGCATTCGTCATTCCGTGGATGTCCTACGACTATCTGGACGTGGCCTATGAGCTGCGTACACCCAACCCGCTGGGCATGTCGGCGGGAATCTATGCGGGTGAACTGACCTATGGCGTGGGTTCCGGTCAGGACATCGACACGGGCAACAACCTGTTGCCTGACACCTCCAGCCTGACGTTCAGGGTTCTTCTCGACGTGCAGCATGTGCTCAAGGTCGACATCCCGCCCGGCGGCAACAAGGTTGCGCTGGTGCCGCAAGGCGGCTGGCAGGCCTGGTTGCAGCAGGGCAGCAAACCGACCCGGCTGTTTCGCGATCAGACTTTCAATATTTCCGCGTCCTCGCGTTTCAAGATGCACTTCGAATGCGAGCACGCCGCCGTCGGTGCCTGCGCATTGCGCGATACGCTCAGCGGCGCCACCGATGCGCAGGTTTTTCTGAGTGTGAGCCTGCCCGACAGCATTTCCGATATCGCAGGCCAACCGGTGAAGCGCCGCCCCTTGAGCAACAATCCTGATGGCGTGGCGTTTCAACCTTCCAGTTTCATGCAGCGAGCACCCGCGACGCTGCACTTCGAGATTCCGGGCGTGTATGTCGAACAGATGCTCCAGCCGGGAAAAGGCAAACGCTATGTCGGCAACGTCACGGTGATCTGGGATTCGGAGGTTTAGCGCTTGGGCCCTGAAGACTTTTGCAGCGAGGCTTCAGGGCGTGATCGTTATGCAGGCGACATTCAGATTCCGGCCCTGCTCATGGCCTCCCGGGTGAGCTGGCGGCGTAGTTCCTTCTCCTGATAACCGATGTCCCGAAGCAGGCGGTCATAGGTTTCGGTGCTCATTTCCATGCCGGTGAAAACCTCCTCTTCGGCAATCGGCAAGCGCTTTGCCAGGTCGCTGAGGGTGCGCCTGCGCAATGCGCGCTCGGCAGGTAACGAGTCGGTTGATTGCGCCCAGTCCCGTTGCGCGGATTTCAGCGCTTCCAGCACGTCGAGCTTTTCCATGTGCAGCTGTTTGTTGGTTTCCATTTCTCCTGGCCAGTTCTTGCGCAAATAGCTTTCCCAGAACGGTAGCTCGATCATCTGATTGACCAGGCCATCGCCTTCTTCTGCCTTGAGCAAAGACTCGATAGCCTTGGCAATGGTCTGATCATCGACACCGGCGACCAGGCGATACCTCATGCTTTCGGATTGCCAGGGCAGCTCCAGTCTGGCCGCCATGCCTGTTTCGTAGGCCAGATGCACTTCGACTTCATCGGGATTGCCCGTGCGGTTCCTGATATCGGCCCGGGCGATTTCAGTGACCTGACCGAGACGCGCCGATCCTTTGGCCAGTGTCACCAGCTTGCGCTCAAGCTCGGCCTGGTTGGTCGAGTACGAGTAGGCTTCCGAAGCCAGCACCTTGACCCCCATGTTGTTGAACAGTTGCGCGCCGGCATCCTCGCAACCTTCAGGATCGGTCGACATCAAAAACAGCTCCTCGCGCAGCGGCGTGTCGATGTCCATGGCGCCAATCATCCGCCAGACGCGGTCGGTCAGTTGATCATTGGCTTTGCCGCCAGCGATGTAATCGGCCGAATGGGTCAAGTCTTCGATCACCGAGAAGAAACCGTCGGCGTTTGGCTCCCCGGCAAGGTCGTGCCAGGCCTCGGGGCGATAGGTGCCGAGCCCGGCCGTTTCGTTGCGCAGCGAGGTGTCGACGAATGCGGGCCAGCGCTCGAGCAGATCTTCCGCCGCCCTGTTATACGTCAGGCGTGGATGGATCCCCACCGAAGTCCGGTAATGTTCGTACTTGACCCGAACCGGGTCCGAGAGCCTGTTGGCGTAGACCCGGGTACGGGCGATCAGCCGCGCGTTATCGGAGCCCGGCGGCACATCCGGGATGCGCTTGAGCGCATTCGCGCCCAGATCAAGAAAGAAGCCGCGTGGCCGGGATTTTTCGAACAATCCCGGTGGCCAGCTCTCGAGGCCGGTGCCGATCAGGCTCAACACCTTGAGCCGTGGCATGCGTTCGACATTCGGCGCAAGGCTCAACGGGTTGTGATCGAGCCTGAGAGTTTCCATGCGCGTCATGTTGCGCAGTTGCTCGACAGTGGTCGGCGTCAGGCGGATCTGGTTGTCGTTCAGGCGCAGGGTTTCCAGCAAATGCATCTTGCCGACAGGCTCCGGCAGAACTGTCAGCCCGCAGTTGCGGGCGCTGAAATGGCGCAGGTGGGGAAGGTCTTTCAACAGGCCGTTCGGCGATTGAGAAAATACCGATCCGTCCAGGTTCAGGGTTGTGACCTGATCGATCCAGGGCTTCAGCTCTTCCGGCAACTGCCGCCACCAACGCTCGATGTCCTTGGGCAACCACTCGCTGGACAGGTCCAGTCGATAGCCTTCCTGCACGCTGAGACTGCGCTCGCCGAACACCTCGGACTTGCGTTCGAAACAGTCCAGCAAGCGTTCGGCGAGAAACTGCCCGCCCTTTTGCTGGTAGTCCCAATAGGCACGTGGCACGTTGCTGTCCGGGTTTTCAGGATCCCAATCAGCCAGGTAGCGCTGACGCCAGGTTTCCAGGGTCTGCTTGAGCTGTTGAATCTCCTGCTCAAGCATCTTGATCTGTGAGTGAGGGGCACCGTTCGCTTGCAGGGATCGACTGAAAGCCAACGCCTCGGCCTGGTCGAAATGCGGGTAGAGGTTCTGGACTTTCTCTTCCACGCTCAACGCTTTTTTCGATTGCCCCGGCCCGCGCAGCAGCAGTTCGGTTTGCAACGGAACCTGCGCGCGAATCGGTGGACGCGCAAGCAGCGTCCTGCGCTCGGCGGGGCGCTCGGTCATGACCAGCACCCATTGTCTGAACAATTGTCCCTGGCCGGCGCGGTAACCCAGCGCGGTACGCTTATCGGCGGGCATGGCCAGCAGGATGGCTTCATACAAGTCTGCGGCAGGATGCAGACTGTCGTTGCGCTCATCGCGCACTTCATAGCGGCCACGCTGATCCCGGACCAGCACGCGCACGATACTGGCCTGCTCGTCGCCCACACTGCAGCGAAGCGCGCCGTCATAGAAGTGCTCGCGTACTTCAATGCGCAGATCGGCGAAGGTATCGGTGCGTTGTCTCAGGACGTTGAGAATCAAGCGCTCGGTATCGGGCAGTCGCAATGCCGGTTCATACAAACCTTCAATGGCACGCGCCGCACTGATTTCAAAGGCGCTTTCCCGGGCCTGATCTTTCAGGCGCAGGGGGATGCGCTGTTCTTCGCGGATGATGGTCTGTTCGGCCGGCGTCGCTTTCTTCAGCAGCGCCTCGGCGACCCGTGAAGGCAATGGTGGAAATTGCTGTTGCAGCAGTTGCACCTGGGCATCGCCACTATGATCTGCGGCCCGATACTGGTAATCGAAAATGTCGGGCGTACGGGTTTCCACGATATCCCCCAGCTGGTTGCGCAACACCTGTGCCCGCTGGCTTTTGGGGTATTGATGGCCGAGCAGGGACTGCATGTCTGCATCGTCGAGAAAGTCCACCAGCCGTTCCGGCAGCTCGCCGGCCAACAGGTCAGGAATGCCGATGCTCATCGTCTGTTCGGCTGTCGCTTGTGGATTGCCGTACAGGTGAAAGTTGTCGCTCGAATCAGCGGTTTCAAATACTTTCAGCGCCTTGTCGGCAGGCCAGCCGGGCATGTCCGGCACCATTCGGCTGAACCAGTAGGCAGTCGGGGCCAGCGGTTGTCCGGAACGAATCAACTGGCCCACGTTGCGGGTTTCGTCCCAGATCCGGAAACGCGTCAGGGTATCGGACAGGAGCGCCGGGGGTGGCGTGTTTTCCACGTACATCCGGCGCAGTGATTCTGGCGCGGTGCCGCTGATGCTGCGCAGGTGTTCCAGTTCGCTATCGTTGTAGCCGTCAACGCCGGGGCCCAACCGGCGCATCAGGATCGAGCCCTGCCAGTCCTGCGGTGTTTCCCCCTCGTGCACCCACGCACCCTGTCCGTTGTGGCGCAATTGTGGCGAGTAAGCTTGTGGGCGGGTCGGATGCTGGACACGATGGCGACCGTTGCTGCGGTCATATTTCACCGCGTAGTACCGACCGTCGAGGGGCAGCAGCACTTTGTCCGCGTGGCGATACAGCCCGGATGCGGACGGTTTCGATGCGGGCGGTGGGGCAATGTCTGTTTGTGCGTAGGGCGTGAGGTCGGTGTGCCACAAGCGGATTTTTCCGTCGTGTCCCGTCACCGGTTTCATGCTTTCGACCCGTGGCGACAGTTTGAGGATTTTTTGCGCGGCCAGGCCACCGACGACAAATGCCGCCAGTTGCACCACATCGTTGACGACACCGACGACATGCTGCGCAGCCTCGGTCCAGTGTTTATAACCAAGCTCCACTGCGCCTTCGACGACTTCATTGGTCAGCTGAAAAGCCGTGTAGACCAGCATCACAACACCGACATACGGCACGAACGGCATCACGACGAACAACGCGGCGTTGAAAATGTCGCCGGCAATCTTCAGAACGTTTTCCCACCACGCCCAGCGCGCATTGTCGTCGGCGTCGGCGGTCGGCACCGCAATCTGGCGGGCGTCATTGAGGATCTTGTTGAGTCGTTGCTGAAAAAGGTACGTCCACAGCGGCGAGCTGATCGGCGGTGCGCTGAATTGCAGTTGCGGTTTCTCCACCGGTGTTTCCCGCCAGGAGGGACGCGAATCTCCCCGTTCCCGCGGATACCATTTCACGTAGCTCAGGCGTTGTTCGAGCCCGGCGAAAAAATGCCCGCGCTGTTCATGATCGACAAACTGACTGAAGAATTGCCGGTAGCTGAGTCCGGAGGAAGGTGATGTCTGGTTGGTCCGCAGCTGGCGGGTCAGCTCTTGCATGAAGTCCAGGGTCGAGGCGTATTCCTTGAGCGGGTGCTCCGGGTCATGGGGGACATAGGCAATCATTTTTTGCGAGTGTTGCGGCTGTTCCGGATCCGGCCGAATGATCAGGATGCCGGTGAACGTCAGGTCCATCATGCCCAGGTCGCAGACCCGCATCGCCTGGCCGTCCAGCAGCAGATTCTGACGGCCAAGCAGCACTTCGCGGATCAGCCCATGGGCACTGTGACCAATGTCTTTTTTGAGCCGGGCCATTTGCGCGGCAGCCTTGAGCGTCGCTTGCAGGCTTTGCTCGACCCGGGTGCGCAGGTACGTTTCGGCCACCGGTTCCTTGTCCAGCAGAATGCTCTCGAGATGGCGCTTGTAGAGCGCGCCAATGTCCAGCTCCCGGCACAACGCTTGAAACTGGCTCACGCTTATTTTCTGGTTGATCGGCGAGGGGTCGAACAAGTCGCGTGCGACATCGGTTTTGATAATGAAGGTCGAATAGTGTTGATAGCGCTCGTCGCGTGCGAAGTTATGCAATGCCGCATCAAGCATCGAAACGGTTCTGGCCTTGGAGCCTTTGCTGAAGTTGTGGACATACCAGGGCGTTTGAGCCGAGGCATACAGTCTCAGGTAGGTGTTCTTGACGTCGATATCGATCTGGAACTGTTCGAGCAGCTTTGCCTTGAGCAAGGGTTCGGCGAATGCGTACACATCCTGAAGTCGTCCGAGCAGGCGATCGATACGGTTCTGTGCGCCCCACGCCTTTCGGTTATCGGCGGACATTCGTTCCAGCTCGTTGGCCGAAGTCTCGATCATCCATGATTCAAGCTGCAGAGGCGTGTTGCTCAGCGCCTGGGCCCGATGTAACTGCATATCGCTGAACACCGGATCAATGCGCGATTTAATTAAGTCGTAATGTTGCCCTTTATATATGGATGTTGCAGTCATGGTGCAGGCCTTGAATAAGTAAAGAATTCTCAGCCTAACGTTCAATGAGCGGATTAATTAGTTTAAAAGCCTGCTGCCGAAGTGTCGGGTTAATACCTGATTTATTGAATATTGGAATGCATAAAACACATAACTACTACCTCGGATCAATTCAGTCCGCTGCGGATGCCACCGTCGCCACTTGCGGCGCCAGACACTGCGAATCACTGCCCGGTTGCAGGTACGGCATCAGAATCGGCGCCATGCCTTTGAGCACCTGTACCGGCAGGGCGGAAGTGAACTTGAAGTTCTCCGCCGAGCGCCCCGGCACGAACGCGGTGAGCGTGCCGAAATGGTGGTCGCCGATGTAGAACACGAAAGTCGCCGTGCGGTTGATCGACTTCGAGCTGAGAATCCGTCCGCCGGAGCCGATCGCCTCGATCCGGTTGTCGCCGGTACCGGTCTTGCCGCCCATGGTCAGCGGTGTTCCATCGTTCAGTTTGAAACTGCCGGAAACACGTTTCGCCGTCCCCGAGTCCACCACTTGCGACAGTGCTTCGCGCATCGCCGTGGCGACTTCGGACGGCATCACCCGTTTGCCGACGTGAGGGTCATTGACCAGTTTGGTTTCGTAAGGCGTGCCGGCGGCGAAGTGCAGGCTGTCGATACGCAGGGTCGGCATGCGCACACCGTCGTTGAGGATGGTGCCGATCAACTCGGCCAGCGCGGCGGGGCGGTCGCCGGAACTGCCGATGGCGGTGGCCAGCGAGGGCACCAGGTGATCGAACGGATAGCCGACTTTCTGCCAGCGCTGATGGATCTCCAGGAATGCCTCGATCTCCAGCATCGTGCGAATGCGGCTGTCGCGGGCGCCCTTGTGCTTGCTCTTGAACAGCCAGCTGTAGACTTCCTGACGCTCGAACTGGCTGGCCTTGACGATGTCCTTGAAGGTCGCGTCGGGGTGGTTGAGCAGGTAGCCGATCATCCACAGGTCCAGCGGGTGAACCTTGGCGATGAAACCCTGATCCGGCAGGTCGTAGGTGCCGGGGCCGTAGGCCAGATAGAGCCGCTCCAGGCGTTCGTCGGTGAGTTTTTCGGTGATTTTTACGCCCTTGAGGTGCGAGCGCACAAAGGTATTGAAGTCTTCCTGACTGGCGTTGGGCAGCAGGTAACGGTGCACGGCGGCCATGCGGATCGGGGTCGGGCGCATGCTGTCGAGGAAGGTATCGAGCCGGGCCTGGGTGTCCTTGTTCCGGTACTTCTTCCAGAACTTGAGCAGGAACGAGGTGCCTTCGCGGTCGGCGAACGAGGCGAGGTATTCCTGACGGCGCGGGTCGCGGTCGTCCTTGAGCAGCTCGGCGCTGTTGTTCGGGCCTGAGTAGGTGGTGTAGCGCACCAGATCGCGCATCAGGCGAATGAACGGCAGGTTGATCGACTCGCGCAGGGCATCGCGCAGGGTCGGCAGGCGGCCGTTGTCTTCCTTGCGAAAGTTATGGAACACATGCAGGCCGCCACCGGTGAAAAACGCCTCGCCGGGGCTGGCCGAGTATTTGCGGTCGAGGGCGGCGGAGAGCATTTTCGACAGGTCGTGATCCTTGTTCTGGATCAGGTAATCGATCACCCACTGGCTCAGGCGATCCTGATCCGGCACGTCGACTTTCTTCAGTTCCGGCACGGTCATGGCGCCGTACTTGTCATGCAGCTCCGCGATGATTTGCAGGTAGGTGGTCAGCACCCGCATCTTCGCCGTGGAGCCCAGTTCCAGCTTGCTGCCTTCGTTGATGTCGAACGGCTGATCGGTGCTGTCGGTCTGCACCCGCACGCGCGAACCGTCCGGGGTCAGCTCGAACAAGGTGAAGCTGTAGCGCACCTGAGTGGTGCTGGTGGGCGTCAGCAGGCGTTCGCCCATCAGGCCGACTTCGGTCGCGTAGGCCGGGTCGGCCAGTTTTTTCAGGTAGGCGGTGGCCTGGGTTTGCAGCTCGCCCTGCAAGGTGCTGGTGGCGGACAGGTCGAGGCGGTCGAGGTCGTACAGCGGACGGTTGAGCATCGATGCCAACCGGCTGCGGGCGACACTGATGCCCTTGTTGGTTTCGATCGGCTGAATGGTCGGTTGGGTCTGCCAGTCGCGATAGCTGATGGTGCTGGCCAGCGCGGCATCGGCCAGGGCGGCGTCGATCACACCGTTCTGTTTCAGCAGGCGCAGGTGGCTGTTGGTCAGTTCGACCAGTTCTTCGCGGCCCTTGGTCAGGTAATGCGAAGGACGGCGCTGGGCGATCATCAGCGAAAGCATTTCGCGCAGGGCCAGGCCTTTGTCCGCCATGGTCTTCGGATCGGTGGCGGTACTCGCGAGCTTGCGGTTGGCCTCGTTGAAATCGGCGCCATACCAGACCCGCAGCCCCTCGGCCATGCCGTGCACTTCGCCATGCCCCGGCACCGCCGACAGCGGCACGCTGTTGAGGTAGTCACGAATGATGTTCTGCCGCGCCGGCAAGGTGTCCGGGCCGCCCTGATAGGCGCGCACGCTGGCGGAAATCATCTGGCGGATTTTCTCCGCGCCGGACACCGTCAGCCCGTCGGGCGAGTGGCGGTATTTCTCAAGCTGGGTGGCCAAAGTACTGCCACCGGCCGACTGCCCCGGCAAGTGCAGCAGCTTGGCGACCTGCGACCACGCGGCCATGCCGAAGCGGGGCCAGTCCACCGCCGGGTTGGCCATCGGTTGCTTGGGGTCGAGCAAAAAGCGGTTTTCGATGAACAGCAGGCTGTTGACCACCACCGGTGGGATCGAGTCGAAACTCGCGTACAGCTGCTGCGGATAGTTGTACTGATACAGCGGCGCGGCACGGCAATCTGTGATCGACAGCCCGGCCTGGATCTTTTCGGAGTAGGGCACGAACAGGCCCTTGTCGGTGTAGTTGAGCAGCGCCGGGGAGAAGCGCGTCTGCTCGGTGATCACATAATTGCGCTTGATCAGCCGCGGCAGGAACTCGTCCAGCGAGCTGTAGCCCAGACGCAGATCGAACGGCCCGTTGCCTGGATAGCGGATCGCTTCACTGGGTCCCGGTTGCAACTCGTACTTGAGCTTGGCGGCGTACTGGCTGACCTCGCGGGACTGAAAACGCGAGGTGCGCATTTCCTTCATCGCAGCCAGGCCCACGACAATCGCAATGATCACCAACAGGAGCCAGAAAGCCTTCCACCCATGCCGGTTACGACGGGGTTTTTCAGGTACAGGCGCTTCATCCACACGTTCAGTCGGAACCACTTTTTCACTCGAATCGGTTTGCCACAAAGCGCCCATAGTCGATTGATCCATTCACGCAGATTGATCGGACTTGACTGAAGCTTAGTCGGTGGTTGGCGCGGGTGAAAAAATTGTGAAGGCGGGACCCTGAACAAATCTGCAAATCTGGCTGCTGCCTTCCGGCAAGTGATCGAAAGCCTGAAAAGGCCGGAACAGAGAGGTCTTCAGGCCGCTGCGACTTTGGTCGCGGCATGACGTTGCACCATTGCTGTGCAATACTCGGCGCCCATTTGTGCGGTGAATAATCCTCGAAATGCAGGATGGTTTGTCTCGTAAACCTTGTGATTGGCGAGGTTTACGTCTGAATCAGATGCCTTATAGAGTGAAAAAACCTGTCGCAAGCTTTTTATACTGCATGCCCCGCTGATCCCGCAGGTTGCTTCTGCGCGACGGTCCTGCCCACGAAGCAGGGCCGGTTTTACCCAGGCGCAGGCTTATCGGCCGACGCTTGAACACTCGGTGGTCACATCCAATAACAAGACGAGGAAGTCCCCCATGCCAGTCGGCAATCACCCGCCCCATGGCGAAACCGCTCAAGGCGGTCCGCTCAAACGCGAACTCGGTGAACGGCATATTCGCCTGATGGCGCTCGGCGCCTGCATCGGTGTCGGTCTGTTTCTCGGTTCGGCCAAGGCCATCGAAATGGCCGGCCCGGCGATCATGCTGTCTTACATCATCGGCGGTCTGGCGATCCTGGTGATCATGCGCGCCCTCGGCGAAATGGCCGTACACAACCCGGTCGCCGGCTCCTTCAGCCGTTATGCACAGGATTACCTCGGCCCGCTGGCGGGCTTTCTGACCGGCTGGAACTACTGGTTCCTGTGGCTGGTGACCTGCGTCGCCGAAATCACGGCGGTGGCGGTGTACATGGGCATCTGGTTCCCCGATGTCCCGCGCTGGATCTGGGCGCTGGCGGCGCTGGTCAGCATGGGCTCGATCAACCTGATCGCGGTGAAGGCGTTCGGTGAATTCGAGTTCTGGTTCGCCCTGATCAAGATCGTCACCATCATCGCCATGGTGCTCGGCGGCATCGGCATCATCGCCTTCGGTTTCGGCAACGACGGTGTGGCACTGGGGATTTCCAACCTGTGGGCCCACGGCGGCTTCATGCCCAACGGTGTGACGGGCGTGCTCATGTCCCTGCAAATGGTGATGTTCGCCTACCTCGGCGTGGAAATGATCGGCCTGACCGCCGGTGAAGCGAAGAACCCGCAGAAGACCATCCCGAATGCGATCGGCTCGGTGTTCTGGCGGATCCTGCTGTTTTACGTCGGCGCGCTGTTCGTGATCCTGTCGATCTACCCGTGGAATGAAATCGGCACTCAGGGCAGCCCGTTCGTGATGACCTTTGAACGTCTGGGCATCAAGACCGCCGCCGGCATCATCAACTTCGTGGTGATCACTGCGGCGCTGTCGTCGTGCAACGGTGGCATCTTCAGCACCGGGCGCATGCTTTACAGCCTGGCGCAGAACGGCCAGGCGCCGGCCGGTTTCGCTCGCACGTCGAGCAACGGCGTACCGCGTCGCGCATTGCTGCTGTCGATCTTCGCGCTGCTGCTGGGCGTGCTGCTCAACTATCTGGTGCCGGAAAAAGTCTTCGTCTGGGTGACCTCGATTGCCACCTTCGGCGCGATCTGGACCTGGGTGATGATCCTGCTGGCCCAGCTGAAATTCCGCAAAGGCCTGAGCGCCAGCGAGCGGGCCGGCCTGAAATACAAGATGTGGCTGTTCCCGGTCAGCTCGTATCTGGCGCTGGCGTTCCTGGTGCTGGTGGTCGGCCTGATGGCGTACTTCCCGGACACTCGCGTGGCCCTTTATGTAGGCCCGGCGTTCCTGGTGCTGCTGACCGTGTTGTTCTACGTGTTCAAGCTGCAACCAAGCGATGCGTCCCAGGGCGCGGTGCGTTCGGCTTCGTAATTCGTTGTCGCTGAAACCTGAAGCCCCGGTCGAAAGTCCGGGGCTTTTTCGTGGGTGCGAGGTTGATGCCGCTGGTCTGAAAGCGCCGCAAAAATCGACTTCTGATTCAGAGTCATGTTCGAAGGTTTATCTACGTTGTTTCCAGCGCAGCCGTGAACAGAGGCGCAGGTATGAGGACCAGCGATTTTCTCGTACAAGAACTCGGCCGTCGTCAGGTCGTGCTGTTCTTCCTGCTCGCCACGCTGCTGTATATCCTGCCGCTGATCCTCGCCGACTTCCCCTACATCGACGACAACTGGCGCACGCTGGCCGCCGGCAACGCCTGGGCCGGGCAGGGGCGATTGTTCATGGACTGGCTGTATCAGGCGCTGACCTTCACCGGCGCTGCGCCGAATATTTTCCCACTGCCGCTGTTACTCGCCACGGTGGCCATGTCGTTCGCGTTGACCCGGCTGACCTTCCACTATTTTCCCGAACCGACGCTGGCCTGTTGTCTGGTGGTGTTGCCGCTCTGGTACAACCCGTTTCTGCTGCAGAACCTGTCCTATCAATACGACGGGGCCGGCATGGCCCTGAGTCTGGTCGCAGTGATTTACGCGATCACTTTTTGCGGCGCTTCACGCATTCAGCGATGGCTGGTGCCGTCGGTGTTGCTGGCGCTGGCGATCGGGCTGTATCAGATCAGCCTCAATGTGTTTCTCGGGCTGTGTTGCCTTGAATTGCTCAGGAATGTTCATCGGCGAGTACCGTGGGAGGAACTCTGGCACCTGTCAGGCTGGCGGCTGGCGCAACTGCTGCTGGCGGTGCTGATTTACAGCGTCACGGCCTATCCGTTCACTGACCACGGGCGCACGCAATTGCTGAATGCAAGCGCTGATCCGTTGCTGCAGATCGGCATCAATATCGGTCGGGTGATGGAGAAGGTTGCGCTGCTGTTTCACGGCGGCTACACGATGGTTTTTATTGTTTTGGTGCTGTGCGCCGTGTTCGGCGCCGTGCAATTGGGGCGGCAGATTCGCGAGCGCAAAATGTCCCGCGCCAAGGGCTTGCTCCTGAGCTTCACCAGCCTGCTGGCATTGCCGCTGATTGTGCTGCTGGTGCCGGGCATGACGCTGCTGTTTCGCGATTTCAACGAAGGCGCGCGCACCCTGATGGGGTTCGGCGTACTGCTGATGTTGCTGTTCTATCTGGCCTGGTTGGGGTTGATGCCGCTGCATCAACGGTTGCCTTTGGTGTTGGCGATTCCGCTTCTGGCCACGCTGTCGTTGTCCTTCGCTTATGGCCGGGTGCTGACGATGGAAAAAACCTTCGCCAGCAATGCGCTCTACAGCCTGAGCCACGACATTTCATCTCATCGCGAACTGCGCGAAGCCAAACGGATTTATATCTCGGTGACGTACTCCGACCGCTGGCTGGCGGGGGCGGTGGGTACGTTCAAGCAGTTGCCGGTGCTGCAATATCTACTCAACATCGATTACTTCATGCTCGCCGAAAATCTGCCCTCGGCCGGCATCACCAACGTGGTCGCCGAGCGCGAACGGCGCAACGCGACCCATGTCGGTCTGATGGGCTATCCACCCTTGGTGGACAGCCTCTATTACCGCCTCTACCTAATTGGCGACTACGGCTTCATCGTGATGAAGGAGCCGCCCCACGGTCGCTTGCTGCAATGGTGACCGTTCAGAGTCTAGGCCGCCGCGATTTCCTGCGGCTCGAAACTGTCCGCCCTCGCCATCTGCCACATCCGCGAATAGAACTCGCCGTTCACTTCCCCGGTGAGCAATTCCCCTGGCTTCAGGAACACGTGCAACTGCGAGAACAGTTTGATCTCGGTCGCCGACATGCGCCGCACCAGATGCTTGGCCGACAGTTGCGACGGATGATCGAGGCCGGCGGCGGCGAGCATTTCCGCCAGGGCCTTGAGCGTATTGCGGTGGAAGTTGTAGACCCGCTGGGCCTTGTCCGGCACCACCAGCGCGCGCTGGCGCAGGGTGTCCTGGGTGGCGACGCCGGTCGGGCATTTGTTGGTGTGGCAGCTTTGCGACTGGATGCAGCCGATGGCGAACATGAAGCCGCGCGCCGAGTTGGCCCAGTCGGCGCCGATGGCCAGCACGCTGGCGATGTCGAAAGCGCTGACGATCTTGCCGCTGGCGCCGAGCTTGATCTTGTCCCGCAGATTCAGGCCGACCAGGGTGTTGTGCACGAACAGCAGACCTTCGCGCATCGGCACGCCGATGTGGTCGGTGAACTCCACCGGTGCGGCGCCGGTCCCGCCTTCCTTGCCGTCAACCACGATGAAGTCCGGCAGGATGCCGGTTTCCAGCATGGCCTTGGCGATGCCCATGAACTCCCACGGATGGCCGAGGCAGAACTTGAAGCCCACCGGTTTGCCGCCGGACAGTTCACGCAGTTGCTGGATGAAATGCATCATCTCGATCGGCGTGGAGAACGCGCTGTGGCGCGACGGCGAGATGCAGTCTTCGCCCATCAGAATTCCACGCGTATCGGCGATTTCCTGGGTGACCTTGTGCTTGGGCAGAATCCCGCCGTGGCCGGGTTTGGCGCCCTGGCTCATCTTGATTTCGATCATCCGCACTTGCGGGGTCTGCGCCTGGGCGGCGAAGCGTTCCGGGTCGAAACGGCCGTCGCTGGTGCGGCAGCCGAAATAGCCGCTGCCCAGTTCCCAGGTCAGGTCGCCGCCGTGTTCGCGGTGATAGGGGCTGATGCTGCCTTCGCCGGTGTCGTGGGCGAAGTTGCCGAGTTTGGCGCCCTGGTTGAGTGCGCGGATCGCGTTGGCGCTGAGCGAGCCAAAACTCATGGCCGAGATGTTGAACACCGACGCCGAATACGGCTGGGTGCACTGCGGGCCACCGACGGTGACACGAAAACTGTTCGGGTCGCTTAGCGGCGCCGGGCGCATCGAGTGGCCGATGAATTCGAAGCCGGATTGATAGACGTCGATCAGGGTGCCGAACGGCTTGTCGGCGGTTTCGTTCTTGGCCCGCGAGTACACCAGCGAACGCTGAGCGCGGGAGAAGGGCAGGGCGTCGCTGTCGGATTCCAGCAGGTACTGGCGGATTTCCGGGCGGATGCCCTCCACCAGATAACGGATGTTGCCCAGGATCGGATAATTGCGACGCACCGCGTGCGGGCTCTGCATCAGGTCGAACAGGCCGATCAGGCTCAATACGCCGGTAACGGCGGTGATCGGCCACAGCCAGTCGTGTTCGAGAAAGGGCAGGCTGGCGAGGGTGAAAATCACGCAGACGGCAAAGAAGGCGTAGCGGCTCAGGAGTGACAGGCTCATACGGTTTCCTTGGTTCGGACGGTTTTTTTGCGGCAGTCAGGCGTTCTGCGCCTGCAGAAAGATCGAAAACAGCTCCGACTGGGATTTGATCCCCAGCTTGCTGTACATGTGTTTCTTATGGACTTTCACGGTTTCAACAGAGATTTCCAGCTTACGGGCGATTTCTTTACTGGAGCAACCGCTGAGCATCAGGCGCCCGACGTCCAGTTCCCGGGCGGTCAGTTGTGCGCCCTTGAGCTGCTGCACCGACGCTTCGAGCTGCACCCGCCAGTCCGGTTGCGCAGGCGCCGGGGCGAGGGCCACGGTTTCGTTGATTTCATAGGGCAGGCGCTGGCGCAACAGGCCGAGCACCCACGGCTGGATCAGCGACAGCAGGGCAATCTGCTCGCCGGTGAAGCGTTGCTGGCTGCCCAGCGACAGGCACAGCGTGCGGTCGCCTTCGAGCTGGCAATTGAACTGGATTTCGTCGGCCACCACATTCAGACGAAAGTATCGCTGGTAATACTCGGTCAGTTCGAAGTGCTCCGGCGCGACCTCCGACAGGCGATACAACCCGGTGCGCGACTGCTCGCGGCAGGCGATATAGAACGGGTCGAGCAGGTACAGACCGCGCAGATAATCCTGAAACAGCTGATCGGGACTGCCGTCGGCGCCGGGGCATTCGGCGAACACCTGCGGGTGGCGGTCGGCGCTGAACAGCAACGCCACCCAGCTATCGAACGGCACGTACTGGTCGAGCAGGCGCACCAGTTGCGCCCAGAAATTCGGCTTGTCGAGGGCGTCGATCAACTGGCCGACGGCGCGGTGCCAGGTGATGTCGTCAAACGAAAGAGTCATGCCTCTACCCCTATCGGGTTACCCCGGCCGCGTAATTCCCTGGCCGGTCGAATGCGAAGCATACTGGCCCACAGACAGCCGCCGGGCAATCTTTCGGCGCCCGGTGCTCATAACAAGGAATACCCATGAAAGTCGAACTCGCCCAACTGGCGGGCCGTGACAAAGACACGGCGTACAACCTCGAACGCGCCCTCGCGGCGATTGCGGCCTGCGCCGCCGACACGCAATTGATCGTGTTCCCCGAGACCCACCTGATGGGCTTCCCGACCGCCGACACCGTGGCGCAGATCGCCGAACCGCTGGACGGCCCCACCGTCAGCGCCGTGCAGGCCGCCGCCCGCGAACGCAACCTCGCCGTGGTGATCGGCATGGCCGAGAACGACAACGGCCGCTTCTACAACACCACGCTACTGATCACTCCCGAAGGCATCGCCCTGAAATACCGCAAGACCCATCTCTGGGCCTCGGATCGCGGTGTGTTCGAGGCCGGTGACCGTTACGCCACCTGTTTGTGGAACGGTGTGCGGGTCGGTCTGCTGATCTGCTACGACATCGAGTTCCCGGAATCGGCCCGCGCCCTGGCGCAACTGGGTGCTGAATTGCTGATCGTCACCAACGGCAACATGGACCCGTACGGGCCGACCCACCGCACCGCGATCATGGCCCGGGCCCAGGAAAACCAGGCGTTTGCGCTGATGGTCAACCGTGTGGAAGCCGGGGATGACGGGTTGATGTTTGCCGGTGGCAGTGCGCTGGTGGATCCGCTGGGCACGGTGCTGTTCGAGGCCGGGCGTGAGGAAGGACGGTTCAGCGTCGAGCTGGATTTCGCTCAGCTGGAGCTGGCGCGCAAGGATTATCGGTATCTGGATGATCAGCGGTTGAGGTTGCCGGGGGAGGTGGTTGAACACGCCTCGGGAGTACGTGAGCTGCTGATCCCTTGACCCGTTGTACCCGATCGTTCCCACGCTCTGCGTGGGAATGCAGCCCGGGACGCTCTGCGTCCCAAGAGCGGACGCAGAGCGTCCATTGAGGCATTCCCACGCGGACGGTTCGACGCCTCGACGTGGGAACGATCAGCAACACCCGAAACATTCGCCGAACTCGGCCTCTGCCATAAATCCAATAAAATCCGGAGTAAGTCGCCCATGGCTCGTTTGCAACGCACCCTTTCGCTAGGGTCGGTGGTGCTGTTCGGCATCGCCTACATGACGCCGATCATTGTCCTCGGCACGTTCGGCATCCTCGCCCAGTCCACCGCCGGCATGGTGCCCGCCGCGTATCTGGCGGCATTGGTGGCGATGTTCTTCACCGCCATGAGCTACGGGCGCATGGCCGCCGCGTTCCCGGTAGCCGGCTCGGCCTACAGCTACGTGCGCAAGGCCATCAGCCCGAAACTTGGCTTCATCGCCGGTTGGGCGGTGCTGCTCGATTATCTGTTTCTGCCGATGGCGATCTGGCTGATCGGCGCCGCGTATCTGGCTTCGGCCTTCCCGTCGATCCCGCAGTGGATCTGGGTGCTGGCGTTCATCGGTATCACCAGCGCGATCAACATCATCGGCCTGAAACTGGCCAACGGCATCAACGCCTTGCTGATGCTGGTGCAGTTTCTGGTGCTGATCGCCTTCGTCGCACTGTGCGTGCATTACGTTGGCGGTGACGCCAGCACGCCGTTGTGGTCGATCAAACCGTTCTTCAACGGCGACATGCAGATGCCGCTGATCATGAGCGGCGCCGCGATTGCCTGCTACTCGTTCCTCGGTTTCGATGCGGTCAGCACCCTCACCGAAGAAACCCGCGATCCACGTCGCACCATCCCTCGGGCAATCATGCTGATCACCCTGATCGGCGGGCTGATTTTTGTCGGTGTCTCGTACTTCGTGCAGATCGCCCATCCGTCGTTCCAGTTCGACAGCGTCGATTCGGCGGCCTACGAAATTGCGCGCAACATCGGCGGCGATCTGTTCGTGTCGATCTTCCTGATCGGCCTGATCGTCGGTCAGTTCGCCTCGGGCCTGTCGGCGCAGGCCAGCGGTTCGCGGCTGTTGTTTGCGATGGGCCGTGACGGTGTGCTGCCCAAGTCGTTTTTCGGCACCTTGCACGAGCGCTTCGGTACGCCGGTCAACAGCATCCTGCTGTGTGCAGTGGTGGCTTTGCTGGCGCTGAAACTCGACGTGACCACCTCGACCTCGTTCATCAACTTCGGCGCATTCCTGGCGTTCAGCCTGGTCAACCTGTCGGTGATTTTTCACTACTGGATCGGCGGCGAGAAAAAGGGCCTGCGCGAGTTGATCCTGTTCCTGATCTTTCCGTTCATCGGCCTGGCAGCGGACTTGTGGCTGATGGTCAGCCTCGATCACCTGGCGGTGTATCTGGGCCTGAGCTGGCTGGCGATTGGCGTGGTGTACCTGGCGGTGCTCACGGGTGGTTTCCGCCGGCAGCCGCCGGAGATGGATTTCCAGGAAGCGACCTGAGGTTCCGGCAGAGTCTTTGCTCACAAATGGCAGGCGTGTGATGCTTGCCGTTTTTTGAGTCAAAGGCTTTCCGTTCATGTCGACCGCAAATAACTCCACGATCCGCATCGCCGCCGCGCTGCTGCTCAACCCCGACGGCCAGACCCTGCTGGTGCGCAAGCGCGGCACTACGGCGTTCATGCAACCGGGCGGCAAGATCGAACCTCATGAACTGCCGGTGCATGCATTGGCCCGTGAGCTGGAAGAAGAGCTGGGGCTGGTGATCGATCCGGCGCAGGCGAGCTTTCTCGGCCAGTTCTCGGCACCCGCCGCCAACGAGCCGGGATTCGTCGTGCAGGCCGAGATCTTTCAGCTGACCATCGACACCGAAGTATCCCCGGCTGCCGAGATCGAGGAGGTGATCTGGATCGACCCGGCTACCGACGGCGATGTGGTTCTCGCCCCATTGACACGCGACCTGATCCTGCCGTTTTATCGAGCCTCGCTGACCGCGTTCGCCTGATCATTCGTGCAAAGGACTTCGTCATGATCCCGCTTCCAGACCTGCTGATTTTTGCCGCCGCCGCACTGCTGATGGTGCTGACGCCGGGGCCGAACATGATCTACCTGATCTCGCGGTCGATCTGCCAGGGACGCCGCGCCGGGGTGACCTCGCTGCTCGGCGTGGTGGCGGGGTTCTTCGTGCACCTGTTCGCGGCGGCCGCCGGTTTGACCGCGGTGTTTCTCGCGGTGCCGATGGCCTATGAAGTGTTGAAGTGGGCCGGTGCGCTGTACCTGCTCTGGCTGGCCTGGCAGGCGGTGAAACCCGGCGCCCGTTCGCCGTTCGAGGCGCAACAATTGCCGGCGGATTCTTCGCGCAAACTGGTCACCATGGGTTTTCTCACCAGCGCGCTGAACCCGAAAATCGCGGTGTTTTACCTCTCGGTATTTCCGCAATTCATTTCGCCAGAGCACGGCTCGGTGTTCACCCAGAGCATCATCCTGGGCCTGACCCAGATCAGCGTCAGCTTCTGCGTCAACCTGTTGATCGCGCTGTTCGCCGCTGGCATCGCGTCGTGGTTCGTCAACAACCCCACCTGGCTGGCAGCGCAGCGTTATTTCATGGGCTTCGTGCTGGGCGGTCTGGCCGTGCGGCTGATGCTTGAACAACGCAAGGCTGCCTGACATGTGGATCGAACGGCTGGACGCCAGTCATGCGCTGGCCTATCGCGAATTGATGCTGGAAGCCTATGACCGGCATCCGCAGGCGTTCACCTCCAGCGTGCGCGAGCGCGCAGTGATGCCGCTGAGCTGGTGGGAGTCACGCCTGACCAGCAAGCTCGACGCGGTGTTCGGCGCGTTCGAAGACGGCCGGCTGGCGGGCATCGTCGGCCTGGCGTTCGAGCCTCGGGAAAAGGCCCAGCACAAGGCAACGGTATTCGGCATGTATGTGTCGGCGGAGTTTCGCCAGCGCGGGCTGGGGCTGAAATTGATGGAGGCGGTGCTGGGTGAAGCGCAGCAGCATCCGGCGCTGAAAGTCATTCAATTGACCGTCACCGCCGGCAATGACGCGGCGTTTCATCTGTACCAGCGCTGCGGCTTCATTCAGTTCGGCCTGGAGCCGATGGCGGTGCGGGTCGGCGAGGACTATTTCGACAAGATCCATATGTGGTGCCCGCCTTTCGTGCCAACCGCCAGCCTCAACGAACCGCGCTGACCCCATCCAGCGTCGAGAACGAAGTGTCCTTGGCCGTCAGCAGGAAGTCGCGCATGTACGGCGCGTCCAGCATGTCGGCGCGGATTGCCGCGTACAGCGTCGCAAACAGACCTTTCTCGCCCAGTCGCTTGCCCTTCACGTAACCGCGCGAGCTGTATTCATGCAGCGCCCAGTGCGGCATGCCGCACACGCCACGGCCGCTGGCCACCAGTTGCATCATCATCACCGTCAGCTCTGAGGTGCGTACCTGCGCCGGTTCGATGTCGGCCGGTTCGAGGAAGCGGGTGAAGATGTCCAGCCGATCGCGTTCGACCGGGTAGGTGATCAGGGTTTCGGTCAGCAGGTCTTCGGGAACGATGTACGGTTTGCTTGCCAGCGCGTGCTGATTGGCGACCGCGAGCATGGCTTCGTAGGTGAACAGCGGCACGTAGGTGATGCCGGCGATTTCCAGCGGGTCGGACGTCACCACCAGATCCAGATCACCCCGGGCCAGCGCCGGCAGCGGGGCAAACGAGAAACCCGAAGCGAGGTCGAGTTCGACTTCCGGCCAGGCATCGCGGAACTGGTCGATGGTCGGCATCAGCCACTGGAAGCAGCTGTGGCATTCGATGGCCATGTGCAGACGCCCGGCGGTGCCACCGGCCAGACGCCCGATATCACGCTCGGCGGCGCGCAGCAGCGGCAGGGTCGCGTCGGCCAGTTGCAGCAGGCGCAGGCCGGCGCTGGTGAAGCGCACCGGTTTGGTCTTGCGCACGAACAACGGCATGCCCATGCGCTCTTCCAGTTCCTTGAACTGGTGGGACAGCGCCGACTGGGTCAGGTGCAGGCGGTCAGCCGCATCCACCAGGCTGTCGGCTTCGCGCAGGGCATGCAGGGTTTTCAGGTGACGGATTTCAAGCACCGCAGGCTCCATGAGGAAAATTTGTGATCAACACGAAAAGGTTGAGTTTGTCTCATGTTGCCCTGGCTGTCGACAATGGCGCCATCTTTTACGCAATGGAGAACACTCGACATGGCCGTGGCACACACTTTGGGTTTCCCGCGCATCGGCGCCGACCGCGAACTGAAAAAAGCCCTCGAAGCCTGTTGGAAAGGCGATCTCGATCAGGCCGCCCTGAATCAGGTTGGCCGTGAGCTGCGCGCCAAGCACTGGCAATTGCAGAAGGAAGCCGGCATCGACCTGCTGCCGGTCGGCGACTTCGCCTGGTACGACCAGGTGCTGACCCACTCGCTGACCTTCGGTGTGATCCCCGAGCGCTTCGACGGTGTGCGTGACGAGCGCGGCCTGCCGACCCTCGACACCCTGTTCGCCATGGCCCGTGGCGCCACGTCGTCCTGCTGCGGCGGCGAGCACGGCAAGACTCAATACGCACAAGAGCTGACCAAGTGGTTCGACACCAACTACCACTACCTGGTCCCGGAATTCAGCGCAGACCAGCAATTCAAGCTGAGCTGGGAACAGCTGTTCGATGAAGTCGAAGAAGCCAAGGCCCTCGGTCACAACGTAAAACCGGTGATCATCGGCCCGCTGACTTACCTGTGGCTGGGCAAGGCGAAAGGCAACGACTTCGACAAGCTCGACCTGCTTGAGCGCCTGCTGCCGGTGTACAACGAAATTCTCGGTCGCCTCGCCGAACAAGGCGTGGAGTGGGTGCAGATCGATGAGCCGATCCTCACCCTCGACCTGCCGCAAGCCTGGAAAAGTGCCTTCGAACGCGCCTATCACATCCTTCAGTACTCGCCGCTGAAGAAACTGGTGGCGACCTATTTCAGCGGTCTGCAAGACAACCTCGGCCTGGCCGTCGGCCTGCCGGTGCAAGGCCTGCACATCGATGCGGTGCGTGCGCCCGATCAGCTCGGTCAGGTGCTTGATCGCCTGCCGACCTACAAGATTCTTTCGGTCGGTCTGGTCAACGGTCGTAACGTCTGGCGCTGCGAACTGGAGCAGGCGCTGGCACAACTGCAACCGGCGCAGGAGCGTTTTGGCGATAACCTGTGGGTCAGCAGTTCCTGCTCGTTGCTGCACAGTCCGGTGGATGTCGAGCGTGAAGACAAGCTCGATCCGGAACTGAAAAGCTGGCTGGCATTCGCCGTACAGAAGTGCAGCGAAATCTCGGTTTTGCGTGATGCGCTGAACGATCCGCAAGCGCCAAAAGTGCAAAGCGCACTGGCCGAAAGCCGCGCCATTCAAGAGAGCCGCGCCCGCTCGCCGCGCATTCACAAGGCCGCCGTGCAGGCGCGGATCGAGGCGATCAACGCCAGCGACAGCCAGCGCCATTCGCCGTTCGCCAAACGCATCGCCGCACAGCAGGCGCGTCTGAAATTGCCGACGTTCCCGACCACCACCATCGGTTCGTTCCCGCAGACCGGCTCGATTCGTCTGGCCCGTCAGGCGTTCAAGCAGGGCAAACTGTCGGCCAACGATTACCACGACGCCATGCGCAGCGAAATCCGCCACGCGGTGCAAGTCCAGGAACGTCTGGGCCTCGATGTGCTGGTGCACGGTGAAGCCGAGCGCAACGACATGGTCGAGTACTTCGCCGAACAGCTCGACGGTTATCTGTTTACCCGTTTCGGCTGGGTGCAGAGCTACGGCTCCCGCTGCGTGAAACCGGCGGTGATTTATGGCGATCTGTCCCGTCCGAACGCCATGACCGTGGACTGGATCACCTACGCTCAGAGCCTGACCGACAAGGTCATGAAAGGCATGCTGACCGGTCCGGTGACCATGCTGATGTGGTCGTTCCCCCGTGAAGACGTGTCGCGCAAAGTCCAGGCGCAACAACTGGCGCTGGCCCTGCGTGACGAAGTGGTGGATCTGGAAAACGCCGGAATCAAGATCGTGCAGATCGACGAGGCGGCGTTCCGCGAAGGCCTGCCATTGCGCCGTGAACAATGGCAGGAATACCTCGACTGGGCGGTGGAAGCGTTCCGCCTGACAGCCTCGGGCGTGAAAGATGAAACCCAGATCCACACCCACATGTGCTACAGCGAATTCAATGACGTGATCAAGGCGATCGCCGACATGGACGCCGACGTCATCACCATCGAAACCTCGCGCTCGGACATGGAATTGCTCGAAGCCTTCGAAGCGTTCGACTACCCGAACGACATCGGCCCGGGCGTCTACGACATCCACTCGCCGCGCGTGCCGGACACCGCTGAGATGGTCAAGTTGATGAGCAAAGCCGTGAAGCGCATCCCGGCGCAGCGCCTGTGGGTCAACCCCGATTGCGGCCTGAAGACCCGCGCCTGGCCGGAGACCGAGGCGGCGCTGGTGAACATGGTGGCGGCGGCGCGGCAGTTGCGCAGTCAGTTGGCGTAACGCGTCGGGCGCGTCGCAAGGTCAGATAACCCGCTGAGTGTTTTCGCTCAGCGGGCTTCTGTCATTGACTCCAGCGTTTCCCCGCAGGACTTTTTTGTGAGTTGAGGGTGTAACTGACGTTGTCGATGTAGGTACGCCCTTTGACCTGAAGAGGATCTGAAGGAAACGAAATCTGCACTTCCGCCCTCACCACATTAGAGGGCATTGTCCCGATGTACCGGTGTGTCTGTTGAGTCACCTCCAGCCACCAGCTTCCGACGTCGAACTGGACAGTTGAGCCATCGGCTGCATAGCCCGTGACGAACATAAACAGGATCGGATGAGTTTCGATTTCACGTGGGTCCTGGTGAAACTGTGCTGTGGGCGCCGTGGCATCCAGCATCAAGGTAAAACGACCCGGGGTGATATCGAATCGGGTGTACAGCACAACGCCGTCGTCCAGACCTGGCTGCACCTCTACCTGGAAGCTTCGGTCATATAAAACAACACTGGCCTTTCCCTGATTGATTTGTAGGCCCCAGCCTGTGAGATCCCTTGTCTCGAAATCTCCGTTCTGAATCTGATTTACGTTCATCTCGCCTCCGCTTTCCATGAATGGGCTGTCAGCCTTGCACGCTAATGAAAGGCTTTAATCAGGTGACAATCCACTGTCAGATCTGACAGTCCGGACAGGTGGTTCGACCTCAATCCTGTCCCGTCATGACGGCACCTGCCCGTGCGCTTCGGAAAGGTCAGGCTTGTCGCCCATTCGACCGCTCGGCACTCTTCATCAAACTGTCATCGAACTGTGGCAGCGCGCTTGAACAAACTTCATCAGACTCGCGCTCTACTGGGGTTCTGCGTTTCGGTGTTTTTCATGTTCAAGGGATTTTTTGCAATCGCGGCGCTGTTGGCCGCGGTTTTTTTCGTTCCGGCGTCTTATGCGGCGTCGCGTTGCGACGTCAATGTACCGACCGAGCGGGTCGATCTGGAGCAGGTGAGCCTGGCGTACCAGAGCATCGGCCGTGCGTCGGATCCGGCGCTGTTGCTGGTGATGGGCCTGGGCGGGCAGTTGATCCACTGGCCGGACGAAGTGGTGGTTGCGCTGTGTCAGCAGGGTTTTCGGGTGATCCGTTATGACAACCGCGATGTCGGTCTGTCGACCTGGCGCCAGACGCCGGTGGAAGCCAACCTGACCTTTGAGGTGCTGCGCTACAAACTCGGCCTGCCGGTGGCGGCGCCTTACAGCCTGACCGACATGGCCGACGATGCGCTGGGCCTGATGGACGCGTTGCACGTCGAGCAATTCCACGTGCTCGGCGCGAGCATGGGCGGGATGATCGCCCAGCACATGGCGGCGATGGCGCCGCAACGGGTCGAGAGCCTGACGCTGATCATGACCAGCTCCGGCGCCGAAGGCCTGCCGGCGCCGAGTGCGGCGTTGGTGCAATTGTTGTCACGGCGTGGCGCTCCCAATCGCCAGATCGCGCTGGAGCAACAGGCTGATCTGCTTGCAGCGTTGGGCAGCCCTTCAGTCAGCGATGATCGGCAGGCATTGCTGCATCAAGCGGCGCTGTCCTATGACCGGGCGTTCAATCCCGAAGGCGTGAAGCGCCAGATCATGGCGATCCTCGCCGAACCGAGCCGGGTGGCGTTGCTCAATCAACTGCGCGTCCCGACGCTGGTGGTGCATGGCACGGCCGATCCGTTATTGCCGGTGATGCACGGCGTGCACCTGGCGGCGCACATTCGCGGCAGTCAGCTGCGGCTGATTCCGGGGCTGGCACACCGCTTTCAGGAAGCATTCAAGGAGCCGTTGCTGGCGGCAGTGTTGCCGTATTTGCGCGAGCATCGCGAAGACACGTCGCACTGGGCGCAAATCGAACCGCTGGCGGAACACAACCTGCTCTGACTCAGGCGTGAAGCCGCACCCACACCGACACCAGCACCGTCGCCGCCATCAGCCACGCCACGGCCGCGACCGCCAGCGAAGCTTCGAGGCGCATGCGGTCGACCATCACGTACAGCGTCGCCAGATAGACGAAGTACGGAATGATTGACCACATGCCGAAAACGATGGTGGTCTTCAGGTCGTCGATCGAACGGCCCTTGCCGACGATGTAATGGGCGATCAAGGCGAAGGTCGGGAACAGCGGCACCAGACCTGCGATGTAGTAGTTCTTGGTCTTGGCCAGCATGGCGAGGATCACCACCACTGCCGCACCGAGCATTGCCTTGAAAATCAGATCCACGTCGTTCTCGCTTAATGGCTCAGGCCGTATTTTTTCACTTTGTCGAACAGCGTGGTCTTGGCCATGCCCAGTTCCAGGCTGGCCTGAGTCAGGTTGCCGCCGCTGCGTTGCAGGGCGTCGCTGAGCAGGTTGCGTTCGAACGCTTCCACCGCTTCGGCGAAGGCCAGGCCCTGGCCTGCACTACCCGCGCCGGTTTTCTTGAACGCCGGCAGACCGAGGGCAAAACGTTCGGCGACGTTGCGCAGTTCGCGCACGTTGCCCGGCCAGTCGTGGCTCATCAGGCTCGACAGGGTCTGGTTGTCCAGCTCCGGCAGCGCGCGGTCGAAACGCAGGGCCGATTGCTGGGTGAAGTGTTCGAACAGTTGCAGGATGTCTTCGCGGCGTTCGCGCAGCGGCGGCAGTTCCAGCGTCACCACGTTGAGGCGGTAGTACAAGTCGCTGCGGAATTCACCGGCCTTGCTCGATTCGTCGAGGTCGGATTTGGTCGCCGCGATCACCCGGCAATCCACCGCCACGCTCTGGTTCGAGCCGAGGCGTTCGAGGGTGCGTTCCTGCAATACCCGCAGCAGTTTGATCTGCAATGGCAGCGGCATGCTTTCCACTTCGTCGAGGAACAGCGTGCCGCCGTCGGCGTGTTCGATCTTGCCGATCCGTCGTTTGCCGGCGCCGGTGAAGGCGTTGGCTTCGTGACCGAAGATTTCGCTTTCGAACAGGTTTTCCGGCAGACCGCCGCAGTTCAGCGCAACGAACTGTTTGGTGTGGCGGCGGCTGAAATCGTGCAGGCAGCGGGCGACCAGTTCCTTGCCAGTGCCGGTCTCGCCTTCGATCAGCACGTTGGCTGAGGTGTCGGCGACATTGGCGATCAGCTCGCGCAGGTTCTGCATGGCCGGCGAACGGCCGATGATCCGTCCTTCAAGGGAATCGCGTTCGGCCAGTTGCCGGCGCAGGGACGAGACTTCGCGATTCAGGCTGCGTTGCTCCAGCGCGCGGCGGGCCACATCGACCAGGCGTTCGGGGGAGAACGGTTTTTCCATGAAGTCGTAGGCGCCTTTCTGCATCGCGCCGACGGCCATGGAGATGTCGCCGTGTCCGGTGATCAGCACCACCGGCAGGCTGCGGTCGCGTTGCTTGAGCCGGGTCAGCAGTTCCAGGCCGTCGATGCCCGGCAGGCGAATGTCGCTGATGACGATCCCGGCGAAGTTGTCACCGACCTGCTCCAGCGCTTCTTCGGCACTGCCCACGCCGATGCAGGGAATGTCTTCCAGCGTCAGCGCCTGCTGGCAGCCGAGCAGGACATGGGGGTCGTCTTCGACGATCAATACACTGAGGTCGTTGTTCATATTGGCTCGGCAGGAGTAGGGCTTACCAACGGTAAACTGAGGACGAAAGTGGTACCACCGCTGGCCGGGTGTTCGACACCCAGATGCCCGCCGGTGGCGGCCGCCAGACTGGCCGACAGGGTCAGGCCGAGGCCCAGGCCCTGTTCGCCGGGCTTGGTGGTGAAGAACGGTTCGAACAGGTGCTTGCGCGCTTCGGCGTCGATGCCGTGACCGTTGTCGCGCACCCGCAGGCGATATTTGCCGTTGAATTCTTCGCCTTCCAGCCACAGCTCCGGCAGCGGTTGCGCCTGCATGGCGTCGAGGGCGTTGCCGATCAGGTTGACCAGAATCTGTTCCAGGCGCGTCTGGTCGATCTGCACCTGCACGTCGTCGAACTGGCGATGCAGTTGCAGGGAGGCACTTTCGACGCGGGCGCCGAGCACTTGCAGCGCGGCATCCACCGCTTTGCCAAGGCTGGCGCGACCCTTGTCGTCACCGCGCCGGGCGAAGGAGCGCAGGCTGGCGGTGATCCGGCCCATGCGGTCGATCAGGTCGTTGATGGTCTTGAGGTTGGTGCTGGCGACATCGAGCTGGCCGCGTTCAAGGAAGCGGATGGTGTTGCCCGACAGTGTGCGCATCGCCGCCAGCGGCTGGTTCAATTCGTGGGCGATGCTGGTGGACATCTGGCCGATGGCCGCGAGTTTGCCGGCCTGCACCAGTTCGTCCTGGGCGCGGCGCAAGGTCTCTTCGGCCTGACGCCGTTCGCGGATCTGGCTCTTGAGCCGGTCGTTGCTGGCGCGCAGGTCGGCGGTGCGTTCGGTAATCCGACGCTCCAGCTGGTTGTTGGCTTCCTGCAAGGCTTCGCGGGCGGCGAGGCGGGTGGCGATGACCTTGCGCCGCTCATTCCAGGCAATCAACAGGAACGCCACCAAGGCAAACGCCACGGCCACCAGAATCCCCTGATTGATCGCCTCGCGCCGCAAATCCTGCAACGGCGTGAGCAGGGTGAAATTCCACGGGGTATCGCTCAGCGGTCGGGTTTGCGCCAGATAGCTGATGTTTTCCTCATCGCCATCCTGTTGGCTCGGCACTTCGCTGTTGGCCGGGAAAGTGAGTTTTTCCACGCCTTCGGACAGGGTTTCGCGGGCCAGCGGTTGCAGCTCGTTCAACGGGAACCAGTAGTACTGCAGGCTGCGGGCGAGTTTTTCCTTGGTCTCGTCGCTCAGCGGTATCACCGATTTCAGGCGCCGGGCCGGATCGCTGGAGAGAATGATGATGCCGTTTTCATCGCTGACGAAGGCTTCGAGGCGCGCCCGTTGCCAGCGTTCTTCCAAGGCTTCCAGGCGCACCTTGACCACCGCGACGCCGATGATCTTGCCGTGTTCTTCGAGGCCGTGGGCCAGGTAATAACCGGGTTCGCCGTTGGTGCTGCCGATCCCGTAGAAACGTCCGGGCTGGCCGCGAATGGCATTCTGGAAGTAGGCGCGGAACGACAGGTCTTCACCGAGGTAGCTGTCGACGTCGCGCCAGTTGCTGGTGGCCATGACGCGGCCGGTGGTGTCCATGACGTAGATGGCCCGACTGCGACTGCGTCGGTTCAGGCCTTCAAGGTAATCGTTGACCGTTTGCCGGTGTTCCGGAGTAGGGTCGTCCAGCAACTGCGAAACGCTCGATTCGAGTTCCAGCAGGCTGGGCAGGTAGGTGTATTTGCTGATCTCGCTTTCGACCGCGCGGGCGTGCAGTTCCAGCTGGCGCTGGCCGTTTTCGCCGAGGCTGCGGATGCCGAAATGTTCGCTGGTCCAGAAGCCGATGTAACCCAGTCCGATCATCAGGGCGATGACCAGCGGCGGCAGGAACAGGTGGCGGATCAGACGGGGTTTCACGGCAAGTGATGGCGGCGTGGCGCGATAGAGAGTGGGGTCGCATTTCATCACAGATGCCTTGGGTCAACCACCTGCATTCCCCGACAGAGGATGTCGGGGAATGCAGCCGTTTTTAGTGCTGCAGGATTTTCTCGAGGAAATGCTGCGCGCGTTCGGAGCGTTGGCTGATGTCGCCAAAGAACTCTTCTTTCTTGCAGTCTTCGATGATCTTGCCGGCGTCCATGAAGATCACACGGTCGGCCACTTTACGGGCGAAGCCCATTTCGTGGGTCACGCACATCATGGTCATGCCTTCGTGGGCCAGTTGCACCATCACGTCGAGCACTTCGTTGACCATTTCCGGGTCCAGCGCCGAGGTCGGTTCGTCGAACAGCATGACGATCGGGTCCATCGCCAGCGCACGGGCGATCGCCACACGCTGTTGCTGACCACCGGACAGTTGGCCGGGGTGCTTGTGGGCGTGAGCCGACAGGCCGACGCGCTCGAGCAGTTGCAGGCCCTTCTTGGTCGCCTCTTCCTTGCTGCGGCCCAGCACCTTGATCTGCGCGATGGTCAGGTTTTCGGTGATGGTCAGGTGCGGGAACAGTTCGAAATGCTGGAACACCATGCCGACGCGCGAGCGCAGTTTCGGCAGGTTGGTCTTCGGATCGGCAATCGACGTGCCGTCGACCACGATGTCGCCTTTCTGGAACGGCTCCAGCGCGTTGACGCACTTGATCAGGGTCGACTTGCCCGAACCGGACGGACCGCAGACCACGATCACTTCACCCTTTTTGACCTCGGTGCTGCAATCGGTCAGCACCTGGAAGTCCCCATACCACTTGTTGATGTTCTTGATAGAGATCATACGGCGAACCTTTTTTGCAGACGCTTGACCAGCACCGAGGCGGCAAAGCTGATGGTGAAGTACACGAGACCTGCGAAGATCAGGAACTCATTCGAGCGGCCAATGATGTCGCCACTGGCGCGCGAGGCGTTGAGGAAGTCCACCAGACCCACGGTGTAGACCAGCGAGGTGTCCTGGAACAGGATGATGCTCTGCTGCAGCAGCAGCGGGGTCATCTTGCGGAACGCCTGGGGCAGGATGATCAGGCGCATCATCTGGCCGTAGGTCATGCCCAGTGCCTGCGCCGCGCCCATCTGGCCTTTCGGGATCGACTGCACGCCGGCCCGGACGATTTCGCAGAAGTACGCCGCTTCGAACATCATGAACGCCACGATGCACGAGGTGAACGCGCCGATCGGGGTGTCTTCGCCGGTGATCCAGCGCAGCACGAACGGCACTGCCAGGTAGAACCAGGTGATCACCAGCAGCAGCGGGATCGAACGGAAATAGTTGACGTACGCGCCGGCGATGCTCGACAGCAGTTTGCTGTGGGACAGGCGCATCAGCGCGAGGATGGTGCCGAGGATGATCCCGCCGACCACGCCCAGCGCCATCAGCTTGAGGGTCATCAGCATGCCGTTCCACAGGCCGGGAATGGCCGGAACGATGCCACTGAAATCGAATTCCATTATTTACCCCCCACGGAGATCAGGCCGGGCACGGCGACTTTCTTCTCGACCATGCGCATCAGCAGCATCAGGCTCATGTTGAGGGTGAAATAGATCAGGGTCGCCAGGGTGAAGGCTTCAAACAGGTTGGCCGAGAATTCGGCGGTCTGTTTGGTTTGCGCCAGCAGCTCCATCAGACCGATCAGGGACGCCACGGAGGAGTTCTTGAACACGTTCAGGAATTCCGAGGTGAGCGGCGGAATGATGATCCGGTAGGCCTGGGGCAGCAGCACGTTCCAGTAGATCTGCGGCAGCTTGAAACCCATGGCGCGAGCGGCGGATTCCTGGCCGCGTGGCAGCGCCTGGATACCGGTGCGAACCTGTTCGCAGACACGGGCGGCGGTGAACAGGCCCAGGCACACGACGACGCTCAGGTAAGCCGAGGTGGTCGGGTTCAGGTCCTGCTTGTACCACTCCTGCAGATCCGGCGGCAGCAGATCGGGCACCAGGAAGTACCAGATGAACAGCTGAACCAGCAGCGGCACGTTACGGAACAGTTCGACGTAGCAGGTCGCGATGCCCGACACGATGCGGTTTGGCACGGTGCGCATGATGCCCAGCAGCGAGCCGAGCAGCAGGGCGATGATCCAGGCCACGATGGCGATGGCGATGGTCCAGCCCAGACCGGAAATGAACCAGTCGAGATACGTCTCGCTGCCCACGCCGGTGGACTTGAAGAACACGCCCCAGTCCCAGTTGTAATTCATTAGGGTCTCCCCTCGATTCGATCGATGTACAAGTGCCCGCCTGGGGAAGCTCCGTTCCCACCCTGATTGTGAAAATCAGGCACACGCGATCGGCTCGACAGCCACCGGTTCGAGTGTTTCCAGAAAATGCCAGCAGGGAGTGACCATCCCCTGAAAAGGCAGGCGCCTCCTCAGGGGATAAGGTTAGTCAGAAATCAGGATTTCTTGTCGTCAGCCGCTTTGTCGGTCGGATTGGCGATCAGGGCCTTGAGCTCGTCGCTCATCGGGAAGTTCAGGTTCAGGCCTTTTGGCGGAATCGGCTGCATGAACCATTTTTCGTAGATCTTGTTGATCTCACCCGAGGCGTAGGTCGCCTTGATGGCGTCGTCGACAGCCTTTTTGAACGGCTCGTCGCCTTTGCGCATCATGCAGCCATAGATTTCGTACGACTGCGGAGTGCCGGTCACGGCCCAGTCAGAGGCTTTCTTGGCTTTGGCGGCTTCGCCGGCCAGCAGGGCGTCGTCCATCATGAACGCAACGGCACGACCCGATTCCAGCATCTGGAAGGATTCACCGTGGTCCTTGGCGGAGATCACGTTCATGCCCATCTGCTTGTCGGCGTTCATCGCCTTGAGGATGCGCTCGGAAGTGGTGCCGGCGGTGGTCACGACGTTCTTGCCTTTCAGATCGTCGAAATCCTTGTACTTGGAGTCAGCCTTGGACAGCAGACGGGTACCGATTTCGAAGATGCCGACGGAGAAGTCGACCTGTTGCTGACGCTCGACGTTGTTGGTGGTGGAGCCGCACTCGACGTCCACGGTGCCGTTCTGCACCAGCGGGATACGGGTTTGCGAGGTGACCAGGTTGTATTTGACCTGCAGGTTTGGCAGGTCCAGGTCTTTCTTGATCGCTTCGACGATGGCCAGCTGGATATCGTGGGAGTAGCCGACCGGCTTGCCGGAAGCGTCAGCGATGTAGGAGAAAGGAATGGAAGCGTCACGGTGGCCCAGGGTGATGACGCCGGACTCTTTGATCTTCTTAAGGGTGCCGGTGAGTTCGGCAGCGAAAACTGGTGTGCTGATCAGAGCGGCAGCAATGGCTGCGCCCAGGATATGGGGAACGATGCGCATCAAATTTTCCTCGACATTGTTTTTTTTATGGAGCCGGTTGAGCGGGCCCTTTGTACTTCGAATGCCTGACGGCTCCTGTTGTGTTGGCGCAACAGGCATTCGTCGAAGGAGTGTAGAGCATGAGTCGTGCCAGACCAGTCGGTACGGGTTAATTCGTTGATTTATAACGTTATTAAAGTTTTGTGATGGTGTTTTTCCGTGAATCTGATCCGGTTAACCGAATTGACCGTCAGGTCGCGTTCGGAAAACCGAACGTCCTCATTGCGCCTTGTTTCAGCCTGAATGCAAAAAGCCCCTGAATCTTTCGATTCAGGGGCTTTTTATTCGGCGACGAACGGATCAGGCCGCTTCGATCTTGCTGCGGTTCTGCTCGACCTTGTTCAGGTATGCCGCCAGTCGCTCTTGCTCGTTCGACGTGGTGAACAGGCCCAGTTTGCTGCGACGCCACAGGATGTCATGCGCGGTGGTGGCCCACTCTTCAGTGCACAGGTAATCGACTTCACGGGTGTAGAGCCCGCCACCGATGTGTTCGCCCATGTCGGCCAGGGTGTCGACGCCTTCGAGCATGCGCCAGGTGCGGCTGCCGTAGGTGGTGGCCCAGCGGCGTGCAATTTCGGTCGGCACGAAGTCAAACTTGTCGCGGATCAGCGCGCTCAGGGCCTGTGGCGTGGTCATGTCCTCGCCGCCGGGCAGGGTGGCAGTGGCCGTCCAGCTCGGGCGCATCTGGGTGAAGTACGGCATCAGCTGCGCCATCGCTGACTCGGCGAGCTTGCGATAGGTGGTCAGCTTGCCGCCGAACACCGACAGCAGCGGGGCTTCTTCGGTGCTGCCGGACAGCGCCAGGGTGTAGTCGCGGGTCACGGCCGAAGGGTTGTCGGACTCGTCGTTGCACAGCGGACGTACGCCCGAGTAGGTGTGCAGGATGTCGTCACGGCTGATCTGCTTCTTGAAGTGGGCGTTGACCACTTTCAGCAGGTAATCGGTTTCGCCGTCGGTGATCGCCACTTTGGCCGGATCGCCGGTGTACTCGCGGTCGGTGGTGCCGATCAGGGTCAGGTTGTTCAGGTACGGAATGGTGAAAACGATGCGCTGATCTTCGTTTTGCAGGATGTGCGCGTGATCGCCTTCGTACAGCTTCGGCACGATGATGTGGCTGCCCTGGATCAGACGGATGCCGTACGGCGATTCCATCTTCAGGTCGTCACGAATGAACTTGGCAACCCACGGGCCAGCGGCGTTCACCAGCGCTTTGGCGGTGATCGAAAACAGGCTGCCGTCGGCGCGTTCCAGGTTCAGGTGCCACAAGCCCTTGGCGCGGCGGGCGCTGACACAACGGGTCTGGGTGTGGATGTGCGCGCCTTTTTCACGGGCGGCCATGGCGTTCAGAACCACGAGGCGGGCGTCGTCGACCCAGCAATCGGAGTATTCGAAGCCTTTGCTGATTTCGCTTTTCAGTGCGCTGTCGGCGCCGAACTTCAGGCTTTTCGAGCCTGCGAGTTTTTCGCGCTTGCCGAGGTGGTCATAAAGGAACAGGCCTGCACGGATCATCCACGCCGGACGCAGGTGCGGACGGTGCGGCAGCACGAAGCGCATTGGTTTGACGATGTGCGGGGCCTTGGCCAGCAGCACTTCGCGTTCGGCCAGGGCTTCGCGCACCAGACGGAATTCGTAATGTTCGAGGTAGCGCAGGCCACCGTGGATCAGCTTGCTGCTGGCCGACGAGGTGTGGCTGGCCAGGTCGTCCTTTTCGCAAAGGAACACCGAAAGACCGCGACCGGCGGCATCCGCTGCGATCCCCACGCCATTGATCCCGCCGCCGATGACGGCGATGTCGTAGATCTCGGAGATAGGGGGCGTACGCAAGGTAGATGTGGACATCGGCTGGCCTCGGGCTCTTTTGATTTTCTGTCTTGGAAATCGAACATGAATGTTCATTTGCGAAAATGGTAGCCCATAAAGACGCGCGCAGCCAGTCGACTTCGATTGAAAAAACTCATCGAAGGACGGGTAAAAGAAAATTTTCGAACATAAGATGCGCGTTAGAGCACTGATCGTTGCACGCAGAGCGGACTGATCGTTCCCACGCAGAGCGTGGGAACGAGAACTCACCGGGAGGGAGTTATATGTGGGAGGGGGGTTAAACGACTTCCAGGCGAATCTTGTGCTGGCTCAGCAGTTGCGCCAGGGCCGGCACCGGTTGCTGATCGGTCACCAGGCAATCGATCAGGCTGATCGGGCCGAGGCGGATCATCGCGTTACGGCCGAACTTGCTGGAGTCCGCCGCCAGGATCACCTGCCGGGCATTGGCGATGATCGCCTGGGACACCCGGACTTCCTGGTAATCGAAGTCGAGCAGGCTGCCGTCTTCATCGATGCCGCTGATGCCCACCAGTGCAAAGTCGACCTTGAACTGGTTGATGAAGTCCACGCTCGCCTGACCCACCACGCCGCCGTCGCGACGCACATTGCCGCCGGTCAGCAGCACATCGAAATCATCTTTGGCACTGAGCATCGAAGCGACGTGCAGGTTGTTGGTGATGATCTTCAGGTGGCTGTGATTGAGCAGGGCGCGGGCAATCGATTCGGTCGTTGTGCCGATGTTGATGAATAGCGAGGCGTGATCGGGAATCTGCGCGGCTATGGCTTCACCGATGCGTTGCTTTTCATCGCGCATCTGATCGGCGCGCATCGCGTAGGCGGTGTTTTCGACGCTGGAATCATAAGCGGCGCCGCCGTGGTAGCGACGCAGCAGATTGGCTTCCGCCAGTTGATTGATATCGCGGCGGATGGTTTGCGGGGTAACAACGAACAGCGTGGCCATTTCCTCGATGCTCACATAGCCGCGTTCGCGGACCAGCTCGAGGATTTGCTGCTGACGGGGAGGCAGATTCATGGGGCTTCCTTTGGGCTGCCGTGCAAAATTTGCCCATGATGACGCAGGAATCCGCTCCCTACCAGTTTCCAAACAACGTGAAAGCTACTGCGCTCGGCAATCCTGCGTTAAAAACAGGCTCGGACTGCTCATTTACAAACCCGTAAACTCCGCGTCCTCGCCTGTTTTTGCCTTGTCTTGCCTTCGCTCGCTACGCTTTCACGCTGTTTGGACCAACAGGTTACGAGTACTCAGCTTGGCTTATTCAGCGTCTTCGCGTTCCCAGTCACGGGTGCGGCTGACGGCTTTTTTCCAGCCTTTATACAGCTTCTCTTTTGCCGCTTCGTCCAGGCTCGGTTCGAACTCGCGCTCGATCACTGCCTTGCCGCGCAGTTCTTCCAGGCTGCCCCAGAAACCGCACGCCAGGCCGGCCAGATACGCTGCACCGAGCGCCGTGGTTTCGCGCATTTTCGGACGCTCGACCTGAGTGCCGAGGATGTCGGCCTGGAACTGCATGAGGAAGTTGTTCGCCACCGCACCGCCATCTACGCGCAGGGCCTTGAGGCGTTCGCCGGAGTCCTGTTGCATGGCATCGAGGACGTCGCGGGTCTGGTAGGCGATCGATTCCAGCGCCGCGCGGATGATGTGATCCACACGCACGCCACGGGTCAGGCCGAACAGGGCGCCTCGGGCATACGGGTCCCAGTAGGGAGCACCGAGGCCGGTGAAGGCTGGCACCAGATAGACGCCGTTGCTGTCCTTCACTTTATTGGCGAAGTATTCGGTGTCGTGGGCGTCGTTGATGATCTTCAGTTCATCGCGCAGCCACTGCACGGTCGAACCGCCGTTGAACACAGCGCCTTCCAGTGCGTAAGCCACTTCGCCGCGTGGACCGCAGGCGATGGTGGTGAGCATGCCGTGCTGGGATTTCACGGCTTTGTCGCCGGTGTTCATCAGCAGGAAGCAACCGGTGCCGTAGGTATTTTTTGCCTGGCCCGGCTCGACGCACATCTGGCCGAACAGAGCGGCCTGCTGGTCGCCGGCGATACCGCCGATGGCGATGCCGCTCTTGGTGCGACCGTAGATTTCCGAGGAGGCTTTGACTTCCGGCAGCATCTCGCGCGGGATGTCGAGGATCTCCAGCATCTTCGCGTCCCACTCAAGCGTGTGGATGTTGAAGAGCATGGTGCGCGAGGCGTTGGTGTAGTCGGTGACGTGGACCTTGCCGCCAGTAAATTTCCAGATCAGCCAGCTGTCGACAGTGCCGAACAGCAGTTCGCCGTTGCGCGCACGCTCGCGGCTGCCTTCGACGTTGTCGAGGATCCACTTCAGTTTGGTGCCGGAGAAGTACGGGTCGGTGACCAGACCTGTGGTGTCGCGGATGTAGTCTTCATGACCGTCGCGCTTGAGCTGTTGGCAGATCTCGGTGCTGCGGCGGCATTGCCAGACGATCGCGTTGTACACCGGGCGGCCGGTGGTCTTGTCCCAGACCACGGTGGTTTCACGCTGGTTGGTGATGCCGATGGCGGCGACCTGATCGTGGTGCAGACCGGCCTGGGCCAGCGCTTCGACCATCACCGCGCTCTGGGTGGCGAAGATTTCCATCGGGTCGTGTTCGACCCAACCGGCTTGCGGGTAATGCTGAGCGAATTCGCGTTGTGCGGTGCAGACCACGTTCGCGTCGCGGTCGAAAATGATCGCGCGGGAGCTGGTCGTACCCTGATCGAGGGCAATGATGTAGTTCTTATTCTGAATGTCGGTCATGTCGATTGCCTTGGACGAAATAAGGGAGAGTGGGCCGTGGCGCGGGCTCTATAAGGGCAGCAGCCCGCGCCGACTGTTTCAAGAAGTTCTTGGTTTGCCGTCAATGGCCGGTTCTGCATCCTTTGTAGCAGGTGTGGCGCCGGTCAGGTGACGGGCAATCAGCCCGCGATACCCGGCAGCGCCGAGGCAGGCACCGACAATCGGTGCAAAAATCGGAATCAGGAAGTACGGGATTTCTCGTGCGCCGGTGAAGGAAATTTCACCCCAGCCGGCGAAGAAAGTCATCAGTTTCGGACCGAAGTCCCGGGCCGGGTTCATCGCGAAACCGGTCAGCGGGCCCATCGAGCTGCCGATCACGGCAATCAGCAGGCCGATCAGCAGCGGCGCCAGCGGGCCTTTCGGCAGGCCGTTGTTGTCGTCGGTCAGGGACATGATCACGCCCATCAGGATCGCGGTGATGATCACCTCGACCAGGAACGCCTGGGCAGTCGACAGCGCAGGGTTCGGGAAGGTGGAGAACACCGACGCCAGTTCGAGGCTGGCTTCAGTGCCACGAACCATATGGTGAGTTTGTTCGAAATCGAAGAACAGGTTGCTGTACAGGGTGTAGACCAACAGCGCGCCGCAGAAGGCGCCGGCGACCTGGGCCAGAATGTAGAACGGCAGTTTGCGCTTTTCGAAGTCGGCAAAAATGCTCAGGGCAATACTGACGGCAGGGTTGAGGTGCGCGCCGGAAACGCCGGCGGTGAGGTAGATCGCCATGCTCACGCCGACGCCCCAGATGATGCTGATTTCCCACAGGCCGAAGCTGGCGCCCGCGACCTTGAGCGCGGCGACACAACCCGTACCGAAAAAGATCAGGAGTGCAGTACCCAGAAACTCGGCCAGGCACTGGCTCGAGAGCGAAGGTTGCTGTAACGCAGTTGTCATTGAAAACCTCGGTTTTTGTTGTTGTCTGGCGCGTTGCCGACAGGGCAAGGCGCGATTTTCGCCGAGGCAGGATCCCCATCCTGTTCCCGGTTTACTGCTGGGTGCTGCGATGACGATAATTCTTACATTATTCAGATTCGAAAAAATATAGACAAGAAACAAACCTGTCAAAGGTCGAAAGTGAACCGTCAGTCACAAATAAACTATCAGTCACGTGAATGATCCTGCGGGTCACCCTTGTGCAGGAACGTCATCGGCCTGCAAACCCCGGGAAACGTGGCGCGTGGTAGAGCCTTTTACACTGCGATGACCTAAAATCCGCCGCAGGTTTTTTTGCCACTGCCGAACCCGGAGCTGCCATGACCCCTGCGTTGGACTTGTTGAAAAAAGTTCGTGCCGAACATCGCGTGCACAGTTACGAACACGACCCGAAGGCGGCGTCGTATGGCCTGGAGGCCGCGGAAAAACTAGGGCTCTATCCGGCGCAGGTGTTCAAGACGCTGCTGGCGGCCAGTGAGAAGGGTGAGTTGCTGGTGGCGGTGGTGCCGGTCGTCGGAAGTCTCGACCTCAAGGGGCTTGCCCACGCCGCCGGCGTGAAAAAAGTCGAAATGGCCGACCCGGCCGCCGCGCAACGGTCCACCGGTTACCTGCTGGGAGGCATCAGCCCGCTGGGGCAGAAAAAACGCCTGCGTACCTTCATCGACAACTCGGCCCAGCCTTTTGCGACCATTTATGTCAGCGCCGGTCGGCGCGGGCTGGAAGTGGAGCTGGCACCGGCGGTTTTGGCAGAGCACACCCAGGCGAAATTTGCCGACATTGGTCGCCCTTGACGTCTGTATGAAGAAAATTGGCCGGTACTGTCACTGGCGCTGATCCGGCCGGCGCTGCATGCTCGTTCGACTGACACAGGGAGAAGGTTATGCAGCTCGAGTTTCATCAGGTCGACGCGTTCAGTGATCGGCCGTTCAGTGGCAATCCGGCAATGGTCTATCGGCTCGACGCGTGGCTCGCGGATGAGCTGATGCAAAAGATCGCCGCCGAGCACAATCTGGCGGAAACCGCGTTTCTGGTGCGCGAAGGGCTGGCGTGGCACATCCGCTGGTTCACGCCGACAACCGAGGTGCCGCTGTGTGGTCACGCGACCCTGGCCAGCGCCTATGTACTGTTCGAGATCTATAAGGAAAGCGCCGAGCGTCTGGACTTCACCTGCAAGTCCGGGCCGTTGAGCGTCAGCCGCGAGGGTGGCAGGTTGTGGCTGGATTTCCCGGCCATCGAAGCGGTGGAGAAAGGCGTCACCGTGGAGATCGAACGGGCGCTGAATGTTCAGGCGGTGGATGTTCTGAGTTCCAACGAGCTGTTCGTGGTGCTGGAGTCCGAGCAGGCGGTGCTCGATTGCCAGCCGGACATGGTCGCCCTCGCCAAGCTGCCTTGGCTGGGTGCGATCGTCACCGCCCGGGGCAATCAGCATGATTTTGTCTCGCGCTATTTCGCCCCGGCCATCGGCATCAATGAAGACCCGGTGACCGGCTCGACACATTGCAGCCTGATTCCGTACTGGTCGAAACGTCTGGGCAAATCCAGCCTTACTGCATGCCAGCGTTCGGCGCGGGGTGGTGAACTGTTCTGTCGGCTGGAAGGCGAGCGGGTGAAGATCGGCGGGAATGCGACGCTGGTGGCCAGCGGCACATTGATGCTGGGCTGAAGCCAAAAAACAAGGGAGCCATCAGGCTCCCTCATTGTTTGTGCAGAGATCAGTGCGCGGTGCTGTAGCGGCGAACGCCGTTTTCCACCGCCGGAATCTGCGCTGCAGTGCTGCCGGAGGCCTGGAACAGCACCAGATGTTCCGCCGCCACACGAATCCCGACATCCGCACCCACCTGATGGTCGGCATGGCTCGGGAAGATTGATTCCAGCTGTGCGCCGGTCGGCAGTTGCAGGCGATACAGGGTCGAGGCGCCGAGGAAAGTCTTGCCGACGATCCGTGCTTTCAATCCACTGTCCGGCGCGTAAACGATGTCGTCCGGACGCAGCAGCACATCCACCGCGCCACCGATCGGCCAGGTGTAGGCGCGATTGCCGCGCAGTTCACCGAGTTCGGTCTGCACCGATTCCGGGCTGCCGAGCTGACCGCGAATGAAGTAACCCTGACCGATGAAGCTGGCCACAAACGGCGTCGCCGGCTCGTGATAGAGGTTGTACGGCGTATCCCACTGCTCCAGCCGGCCTTCCTTGAACACGCCGACGTGATCGCTCACGGCGAAGGCTTCTTCCTGGTCGTGAGTCACCAGAATCGCACTGGTGCCACGGGCCTTGAGGATGTCGCGCACTTCGTGGCTGAGCTTGCGACGCAACTCGCCATCGAGGTTGGAGAACGGCTCGTCGAGCAGCAGCAGTTGCGGCTCCGGCGCCAGGGCGCGGGCGAGGGCGACACGTTGTTGCTGGCCACCGGACAACTCGTGTGGGAAGCGCTTGCCGAGGTTCTTCAGGTTGACCAGCTCCAGCAGCTCTTCGGTGACGCGCTCCTTGTTCGGGTGCTTGCGGATGCCGAAGGCGATGTTGTCCGCGACACTCAGGTGCGGGAACAGCGCGTAGTCCTGGAACACCATGCCGATCCGGCGTTTTTCCGGGGCGAGGGTGAAGCCGGCGCTGGAGATCACTTCACCGCCGAGAGAAATTTCCCCTTCGTGCACCGGTTCGAAACCGGCAATCGCACGCAGGGTGGTGGTCTTGCCGCAGCCCGAGGAGCCGAGCAGGCAACCGATGTCGCCGGCGTTGAGGTGCAGGTTGAGGTTCTGCACCACACGTTGATCTTGATAGCCGCAAGCGAGGTTGCGCAGGTTCAGCAGTAATTCATGGCTCATGCGTGGTGATATGCCGGTTCAACGAGGAACTCGAGCAGGGCCTTCTGTGCGTGGAGACGGTTTTCTGCCTGATCCCAGGCGACGGAGCGCGGGTCATCAAGCAGGTCGAGGCTGATTTCTTCGCCGCGGTGGGCGGGCAGACAGTGCAGGAATAACACGTCCTCGGCCGCGAGGTCGAGCAGGGCACGGGTGACCTGGTACGGCGCGAACAGCTTGAGGCGCTTGGCGGTCTCTTCTTCCTGGCCCATGGAGGTCCAGACATCGGTGCTGACCAGGTGCGCGCCACGCACGGCGTCTTTCGGGTCACGGACGATGGTCACGCGGTCACCGGCCTTGGCCACGAACTCAGGGTTTGGTTCGTAGCCTTCGGGGCAGGCCACGCGCAACTGGAAGTCGAACTGGATCGCCGCTTCTATATAGCTGTTGCACATGTTGTTGCCGTCGCCGATCCAGGCCACGGTCTTGCCCTGGATCGAGCCGCGGTGTTCGAGGAAGGTCTGCATGTCGGCCAGCAACTGACACGGGTGCAGGTCATCGGACAGGCCGTTGATCACCGGCACGCGGGAGTTGGCGGCGAATTCGGTCAGGGTGCTGTGGGCAAAGGTACGGATCATCACTGCGTCGAGCATGCTCGACATGACGATGGCGCAGTCGCCGATCGGCTCGCCGCGGCCCAGTTGGGTGTCGCGCGGCGACAGGAAGATTGCCTGGCCGCCGAGCTGGATCATGCCGGCCTCGAAGGAGATCCGGGTACGGGTCGAGGATTTCTCGAAGATCATCCCCAGGACGCGGTTTTTCAGAGGCTCGAACAGTACGCCGCGGTTACGCAGGTCCTTGAGCTCAACGCCTCGACGGATCACGCTGACCAGCTCTTCGGGCGTGCAATCCATCAGGGAGAGAAAGTGCCTTGCGCTCATCATTGACTACCTTTTTGCTACAAACCGCAGATGCTCAAAGCCTTGTTTATCGGAACAACGGGCGAGACCTGCGGCGTAAGCCGCACGGGGGCGACGAAATAGGGGAAGGCGCGATATTGACACTAAATGTCGCGTTTTTCCAATAGGCTACGGTTTTTGCAGAAATGCGCCGGGTGATAACAGTGCGAACACTGTGATTTCCGGTCAGTTTTCGAGGGGGCAACGAGGCATTTGTACACTGGCCTCACCGGGCTTGGCAATCAGGCGCGGCGGGGATGGCACGGCTCTGGTCGGTTTGCGACCGTTGAGCCACCGGTTCGCTTGGTCGGATGCGCAGGTTGAAACATTTGCTAAAGCAAAGTGCTGGGTTATAAATAAATCACGAGCGACGCAGGAAGCCTCCGCATGGAATCGAAAGAAAAACTGTTAATGGAACTGCTGGGCCACACGGCACGCTCATTGACCCACCTCACCGCCTCGATGACCTCGATGTCCTTCGAACTGCTGCGCAGCGATGACGACGTGGTCAAGGCCGCCAGCCGGCAGATGATCGACCGCATGGCGACCATCAGCGCCGGACTCGACGAGCATTGGCGACTGATCGGCGAACTCACCGGCGTCCACGTCGCCCACGAGCAGATCGAGACCATCCAGGAAATCCAGCTGGCCGCACCGCCTCAGCTTCCGGCGAACTGACGCGTCTATCGGCGGGCCTGATGGCCGCCGATTCACAAGACGAACGTCGCTGGCGCTGCACCGGGTCGCGGGCCATAGTTTTGTTCCCGCAGGCGTGATTGCCTGCCCAGAACAAGACAGAGACTGGCCATGACCAAGACTCTCCATCACCGTGCCTGCCACCTGTGTGAAGCCATCTGCGGCTTGACCATCGAAACCACCGAAACCGACGGCCAGGTGCAGATCACCTCGATCAAGGGCGACGCCCTGGACACGTTCAGTCGTGGCCACATCTGCCCCAAGGCCGTGGCGCTGCAAGACATCCAGAATGATCCGGATCGCCTGCGCCAGCCGATGCGCCGGGTCGGCAGCGAATGGCTGCCCATCGAGTGGGAAGAAGCGTTCGAACTGGTCGCCGAAAAACTCTCGGCGATTCAGGAGCGTCATGGGCAGAACGCGGTCGCCGTGTATCAGGGCAACCCCAGCGTGCATAACTACGGGCTGATGACCCACAGCAATTACTTCCTTGGCCTGTTGAAAACCCGCAACCGCTATTCGGCGACGTCGGTCGATCAACTGCCCCATCACCTGACCAGCTACCTGATGTACGGCCATGGCCTGCTGCTGCCGATCCCGGATATCGATCACACCGACTTCATGTTGATCCTGGGCGGTAATCCGCTGGCGTCCAACGGCAGCATCATGACTGTGCCGGATGTGGAGAAGCGTCTGAAGGCGATCCAGGCCCGGGGCGGCAAAGTGGTGGTGGTCGATCCGCGGCGCAGCGAGACGGCGGCGATGGCCGACCAGCATTTGTTCGTGCGCCCCGGCGGCGATGCGGCGTTGTTGTTTGGTGTGCTCAACACGCTGTTCAGCGAAGGGCTGACGTCTGACAGTCATTTGCCGGTGGACGGTCTGGACGACGTGCGCGCGGCGGTGGCGGGGTTCACCGCCGAGGCCATGAGCCCGTTGTGCGCGGTTCCTGCCGCACAGATCCGCCAACTGGCCCGGGACTTCGCCGCCGCGCCAAGCGCCGTTTGCTACGGCCGGATGGGCGTTTCCACTCAGGCCTTCGGCACGCTGTGCCATTGGGTTGTGCAGTTGATCAATCTGGTGACCGGCAACCTGGACCGCGTCGGCGGTGCCTTGTGCACCGAGCCGGCGGTGGATCTTGTGGCCTCGACTTCGGGCGGGCACTTCAATAAATGGCAGAGCCGCGTGTCCGGGCGTCCGGAATACGGCGGCGAATTACCGGTCTCGGCCCTGGCTGAAGAAATGCTCACCGAAGGCGAGGGGCAGATTCGCGCGCTGATTACCGTGGCCGGCAATCCGGTCCTGTCCACGCCCAACGGCCGGCAACTGGAGCAGGCGCTGGACGGGCTGGAGTTCATGGTCAGCGTCGATCTGTACATCAACGAAACCACACGCTATGCCGACCTGATCCTGCCGTCGACCTCGGCGCTGGAGAACGATCACTACGACACCACCTTCAATCTGTTCGCGGTGCGCAACGTCACCCGGTTCAACCGGGCGATCCTCGCCAAACCCGAAGGGGCGCTGCACGACTGGGAAGTCTTCGTCGGCCTGGCCAAGGCCTTTGCCGCGAAGACCGGCAAGGAGCTGAAACCGACGATGCCGCCGGCGAAGATGATCGACATGGGGTTGCGCATGGGCTTGTATGGCGATGCATCCGAGCAAAAATTGTCGCTTGCGACGCTGTTCGATCATCCGCACGGTGTTGATCTGGGAGCGCTCAAACCCAACCTGACATCTCGATTGAAGAGCGCCAATCAACGAGTTCAGGCAGCGCCGCCGGAAATCCTGGCCGACCTTGCGCGCTTCGCCGCGTTGCAGGCGCCCGCCGCCGATGAGCTGTTGATGATCGGCCGCCGTCATGTGCGCAGCAACAATTCGTGGATGCACAATTACCATCGACTGGTGAAGGGCAAGCCGCGTCATCAGCTGTTGATGAACCCGGACGATCTCGCCAGTCGCGGGCTCAGTGATGGTCAGCTTGTGCGGGTGAGTTCGCGGGTCGGGCAGATCGAGGTAGAGGTGCTGGGCAGTGCGGACATGATGAAGGGCGTGGTCAGCCTGCCGCATGGATGGGGCCATGCCCGACCGGGCGTGCAGATGGCGATTGCCAGCGGTCAGCCGGGTTCCAGCGCCAATGACCTGACCGATGAATGCCAGCTCGACGAGTTGTCAGGCAACGCGGCGCTCAATGGCGTGCCGGTGACGGTGGCGGCGGCGTGAGCAAGTCTGTCGGGGAGACCGAGCAGGGCGCTCGGGATTCCGTTACAATGCGCCACCGTGCCGACCCATGAGTCGGAAAGTTCAGCCGAGGTGCTCCATGGATATCATCGAAACGATTAAAGAGCAGATTGCCAACAACACCATTCTGCTTTACATGAAAGGCTCGCCGAATGCCCCGCAGTGTGGCTTCTCCGCGAAAGCTGCGCAGGCCGTGATGGGCTGTGGCGAGAAGTTCGCCTACGTCGACATCCTGCAGAACCCGGAAATCCGCGCCAACCTGCCGAAGTACGCCAACTGGCCGACTTTCCCGCAACTGTGGGTCGGCGGTGAACTGGTCGGCGGCAGCGACATCATGGCTGAAATGTTCGCCAACGGTGAGCTGCAGACTCTGGTCAAGGAAGCATCCGCCAAGGCTGCTGCGGCCAAGTCCGAAGCCTGATTGGCTTCTGCACGGATTTCGGCGAGTCTGAAGTCCGGGCAATAAAAAGCCCCGCCTCTCGAAAGAGGGCGGGGCTTTTTAGTGTCTCGAGTTTAGCGCTGGCTGATTACTCGTCTTCGCCCATCTGCGATTGCAGATAGTTCTCAAGACCGACTTTATCGATCAGGCCCAGTTGGGTTTCCAGCCAGTCGATATGTTCTTCCTCGGATTCAAGGATGTCTTCGAGCAGTTCGCGGCTGCCGAAGTCACCAACGGATTCGCAGTGGGCGATGGCGGCCTTCAGATCGGCGTGGCCGGTCTTCTCGATACGCAGGTCGCACTCCAGCATTTCCTTGGTGTGCTCGCCGATGTGCAGCTTGCCCAGGTCCTGCACGTTCGGCAGGCCTTCGAGGAACAGGATGCGCTTGATCAGCTTGTCCGCGTGCTTCATCTCATCGATGGATTCGTGGTACTCGTGCTTGCCGAGCTTGTTCAGGCCCCAATCTTCATACATGCGCGCATGCAGGAAGTACTGATTGATCGCGACCAGCTCATTGGCAAGGATCTTGTTGAGATGCTGGATGACTGTTACGTCGCCTTTCATGATGGGAGTCCTGCCCTAAGTAGCGGTATATAGGGCAGAGTTTGAGCTTGGTATTTATAAGTGTCAAACCTAAGTTATTGAATAATAAATGAAAATTAATCGGAATAAGAATGTTTGTGTTCCGCGTCTAGACGCTAAGCAGTTGATTTTCAGGCATAAAAAAACCGGACATAAGTCCGGTTCTTCGAATTCGGGATAATTACGCGGCGGTAAATTCTGCCGGGTAGGGGATCGCAGCCTGGGCGGTTTGCAGCTTGGTCAGGGTTTCGCGAACCACTTCCTTCGCCAGGCACGCACATTTGCCGCATTGGCTGGCTACGCCGGTGGCCTGACGGACTTCTTTATAGCTGCAGCAACCTTCATAGATCGCTTCGCGGATCTGTCCGTCGGTGACGCCAGTGCAGAGGCAAACATACATAAGTGAGAACCGTCGCTGGTTGTGACTCAATTGCGATGGATCTTAATGTTAACGAGAATGATTGTCAAAGTGCTTTCCCAGTGGTTTTCATCGCCAACGGCTGTGACTGACGAACGGTGGTACATGGCCGGATGCCAGCCGGGATTTCGCGAAAAACCTTTAAGGACAGTCGAAAAACGCAGTGTATGATGGTCGGCCCTTGCGAAGGGGGTTCGTGTCACAGGGCTGTCGCCTGAGGGTGGCAGGCTGGCCCGAACCCTGAACTTCAAGTTTTTACACCAGGAGATATCAATGAGCGTACTCGTAGGCAAACAAGCCCCTGACTTCACCGTCCCGGCCGTACTCGGCAATGGCGAGATCGTTGACAGCTTCACCCTGTCCTCGGCCATCAAAGGCAAATACGGCCTGGTGTTCTTCTACCCGCTGGACTTCACCTTCGTCTGCCCGTCCGAGCTGATCGCTCTGGACAACCGCATGGCCGACTTCAAGGCACGCAACGTAGAAGTGATCGCCGTGTCGATCGACTCGCACTTCACCCACAACGCCTGGCGCAACACCCCGGTCAACAATGGCGGCATCGGTCAGGTGAAATACACCATGGCTGCCGACATGAAGCACGACATCGCCAAGGCCTACGACGTTGAGTCCGAAGGCGGCGTGGCTTTCCGTGGCGCGTTCCTGATCGACGACAAAGGCGTTGTCCGCTCGCAGATCGTCAACGACCTGCCGCTGGGCCGTAACATGGAAGAGCTGATCCGTCTGGTCGACGCTCTGCAATTCCACGAAGAGCACGGCGAAGTCTGCCCTGCCAACTGGAAAAAAGGCGACAAAGGCATGAACGCTTCGCCAGAAGGCGTTGCGGCTTACCTGACCGAGAACGCTGCTGCCCTGTAAGGCGCAACGTCGAGGTACAAAAAAAACCGGCCCACGTGGCCGGTTTTTTCATGCTTGGAAGAAACCCGACGAGGATCAGTCGTCGAAGTCTTCCCAGCCGCCCATCTGTTTCCAGCGGTTGACGATGCCGCAGAACAGCTCGGCCGTCTTCTCGGTGTCGTAACGCGCCGAATGCGCTTCACGGCCGTCGAAATCAATGTCGGCTGCCTGACAGGCCTTGGCCAATACGGTCTGGCCGTACGCCAGACCGGCGAGGGTCGCGGTGTCGAAGCTGGAGAACGGGTGGAACGGATTGCGCTTCATGTCCAGCCGCGCGACGGCAGCATTGAGGAAGCCCAGGTCGAAGCTGCTGTTGTGGCCGACCAGGATCGCCCGCTTGCAGCCGTTGGCCTTCAAGGCCTTGCGCACGCCACGGAAGATGTCGGTCAGGGCCGTCTCTTCGCTGACGGCCATGCGCAACGGGTGATCGAGCTTGATCCCGGTGAACTCCAGTGCCGCCGCTTCAACGTTGGCGCCTTCGAACGGCTCGACGCGGAAGAAGTAAGTGTGATCCGGGTAGACAAAACCCTTTTCATCCATGGCGATGGTGGTCGCGGCAATCTCCAGCAGAGCGTCGGTGGCCGAGTTGAAGCCACCGGTTTCTACGTCGACGACAACCGGCAGGTAGCCGCGAAAGCGTGCTGCCATTGGATGGCGCGAACCGCCGCCACCTTGACCGTCCAGTTCGTCGTCGAAATGGTCTTCACTCACGCGTGTTCCTCCAGCAGGCGCCAGCGCAGTTTTTCACCGGCGCGCAGCGGGATAACGGTCAGCTCGCCGAAAGGCAGGCTGGTCGGGGCGGTCCATTCGTCACGAACCAGGGTGATGCGATCGGTGTTCGCCGGCAGGCCGTAGAAACGCGGGCCATTGAGGCTGGCGAAGGCTTCGAGCTTGTCCAGCGCATTGCGCTGTTCAAAGGCTTCGGCATACAACTCGATGGCGGCGTACGCGGTGTAGCAGCCGGCACAGCCGCAGGCGGCTTCCTTGGCGTGCTGGGCGTGCGGCGCCGAGTCGGTACCGAGGAAGAACTTCGCGCTGCCACTGGTGGCGGCGTCGAGCAGGGCTTCCTGGTGCGTGTTGCGCTTGAGGATCGGCAGGCAGTAGAAGTGCGGCCGAATCCCGCCCACCAGCATGTGGTTGCGGTTGTAGAGCAGGTGATGCGCGGTGATGGTCGCGCCGACGTTGGCCGAAGCCTCGTTGACGAACTGCACGGCATCGCCGGTGGTGATGTGTTCGAACACCACTTTCAGCGTCGGGAAACGCTCGACCACGCGGCGCATGTGCTCGTCGATGAAGATTTTTTCGCGGTCGAACACGTCGACATCGCCACGGGTGACTTCACCGTGGATCAACAGCGGCATGCCGACTTCGGCCATGGCTTCCAGCGCCGGGAAAATCTTGTCGATGCTGGTGACCCCGGAATCGGAGTTGGTGGTGGCGCCGGCCGGGTACAGCTTGGCGGCGTGCACGAAACCGCTGGCCTTGGCCTCACGGATTTCTTCGGGCTGGGTGCGGTCGGTGAGGTACAGCACCATCAGCGGCTCGAAACGACTGCCGGCCGGGCGGGCAGCGAGAATCCGCTGGCGATAGCCGTCGGCTTCAGCGGCGTTGCGCACCGGAGGTACCAGGTTGGGCATGATGATGGCGCGACCAAAGGTGCGCGCGACATCCGCAACGGTATTGGTCAACACGGCACCATCGCGAAGATGAATGTGCCAGTCGTCGGGACGCAGCAGGGTCAGGCGGTCGGACATGAGGGGATTCCAGGCGGGTCAAACTGAGGCGAATGCTACCGGAAAAGACTCTTGCAGGCACTCGCTATCAAGTTTTGCGACGAGCGTCCGATATCCCATAGGTATGCCGTAAAGATGTATGTCTCGGTCTTTTTTGTTGTAGAAGCCAATGGAGCCTCCCGTGCGCCAGCGATATTTAGCCTTGCTCAGTGTGTTTGCCAGCCTTCCAGCGATGGCACTGACCTACCAGACCCGTCTGGAGAACATTGAGTGGACGGTCGAGGGCGACAAGTTCGAGTGCCGCCTGACGCAGCCGATCACCGACTTCGGCTCGGGGCAATTCGTGCGCAAGGCCGGCGAGCAGGCGACCTTTCGCCTGAACGCCTACAACGCCATGCTCGGCGGCGGGTCGGCGACCTTGCTGGCGGCGGCTGCGCCGTGGCAGCCGGGACGTGGCGACATCAATCTGGGCACGGTTCGACTGGGCAGCGGCAACGTGCTGTTCAACAGTTCTCAGTCCCAGGCCGGACAACTGATCAGCGGGCTGATGGACGGTCGCAGCCCGGTGGTACGCCGGGCATCGGGCGATGGTCGGGTGTCGGAAGTGCGCCTGTTGCCGGTCAAGTTCAGCAAGGCGTTCAATGACTATCAGACCTGCGTGGCGAAACTGCTCCCGCAGAATTTCGATCAGGTCAAACAATCGCAGATCGGCTTCCCCGGCGAGGGCATCGAACTGGACGCCGCCGCCAAGGCCAAGCTGCAAGTGATGCTCGAGTACATGAAGGCCGATCCGACGGTCAACCACATCGAGCTCGACGGCCACTCCGACAACAGCGGCAATCGCCTGACCAATCGCGAACTGTCGCGTCGCCGCGCACTGGCCGTGGTCGACTTCTTCAAGGCCAACGGCATCCAGGAATCGCAGATCACCGTGCGCTTCCATGGCGAACGTTATCCGTTGGTGCCGAACACCAATGCCGCCAATCGGGCCAAGAACCGTCGGGTCAACGTGCACCTGGCGCGGGTGGCACCGACGACTGCTCCGGCACCTCAGGCCAGCGCGCCTGCCAACACTGCGGCGACTTCCTGACCTGCCGGTCATCGTCGCCCTCTCGACAGATTCTGTCGCTTTGTCGTCTTAAGCTGTCGCGCCTCTGTAAATTATCGCGTTTGAGCGGTAGACTCCTCGGCTTTCCGTAGAACCCCGTGGAGTGATGGCATGGCGGACGTAAACAAGGTCGTTCTGGCGTATTCCGGCGGCCTGGACACTTCGGTGATCCTCAAGTGGCTGCAGGATACTTATAACTGTGAAGTCGTGACCTTCACCGCTGACCTGGGTCAGGGCGAAGAAGTCGAGCCGGCTCGCGCCAAGGCGCAGGCCATGGGCGTCAAAGAAATCTACATCGACGACCTGCGCGAAGAATTCGTGCGTGACTTCGTGTTCCCGATGTTCCGCGCCAACACCGTTTACGAAGGCGAGTACCTGCTGGGTACTTCCATCGCGCGTCCGCTGATCGCCAAGCGTCTGATCGAAATCGCCAACGAAACCGGCGCCGACGCCATTTCGCACGGCGCGACCGGCAAGGGCAACGACCAGGTCCGTTTCGAACTGGGTGCCTACGCACTCAAGCCAGGCGTGAAAGTGATCGCCCCTTGGCGCGAGTGGGACCTGCTGTCCCGCGAAAAATTGATGGACTACGCCGAGAAGCACGCGATCCCTATCGAGCGTCACGGCAAGAAGAAATCCCCGTACTCGATGGACGCCAACCTGCTGCACATCTCCTATGAAGGCGGCGTGCTGGAAGACACCTGGACCGAGCACGAAGAAGACATGTGGCGCTGGACCGTCTCCCCGGAGAAGGCTCCCGACACCCCGCAGTACCTGGAACTGACCTACCGCAACGGCGACATCGTCGCGCTGGACGGCGTTGAAATGACCCCGGCCACCGTGCTGGCGACGCTGAACAAGATCGGTGGCGAGCACGGCATCGGCCGTCTGGACATCGTCGAGAACCGTTACGTCGGCATGAAATCCCGTGGCTGCTACGAAACCCCGGGCGGCACCATCATGCTGCGCGCTCACCGCGCCATCGAATCGATCACCCTGGACCGCGAAGTCGCTCACCTCAAAGACGAGCTGATGCCGAAGTACGCCAGCCTGATCTACACCGGTTACTGGTGGAGCCCTGAGCGTCTGATGCTGCAACAGATGATCGACGCCTCCCAGGTCAACGTGAACGGCGTCGTGCGCCTGAAGCTGTACAAGGGCAACGTGATCGTGACCGGCCGCAAGTCCGACGATTCGCTGTTCGACGCCAACATCGCGACCTTCGAAGAAGACGGCGGCGCCTACAACCAGGCCGACGCGGCAGGCTTCATCAAGCTCAACGCGCTGCGCATGCGCATTGCTGCCAACAAGGGCCGCAAGCTGTTCTGAGTCCTTCGGGCCTGATGTGAAAAAACGGCCTTGTCGTAGTGACAAGGCCGTTTTTTTTGATTTTCCCTCCTTTGGATTGATCGTTATCGGTCAACGCTCCTGTCTCCTTCAACTGCGCATCGTGCATTGCATGGGGCTCTTGTTCCGCATTTTATTCTCTTTCAAATCTTTCCCAATACGCATGTGTTCAACGAATGAGTGTCGTAAATAATACAGAACGTTGCTCTTTGGCCATGTTTGTCTTGTTTGCTCAAGGTGTCGATGTGTTCTTTGAGTAAAATATCTGACACTGAATCGGTTAAGAACAGGAATAATCTCGGCGAATGCTTGTTTGGATGTAGGACTTTTTCCAATAGCTCCTCTATTTCCGGTTCGGTATGTGTCTTTCGAATGTCGATGATATACATCCGGTTTACCGGTTTTGGCAATTTTATAGTGTTCGGTTCGATATTCGATGACGCAGGGATTACCTCGGTGGCAGGTATGTTTTCCTCTTCGAAAGCCTTGAGAAAGTTTTTGTCATTGTCGAAGTCGGAAGGCGCATAGAGAGAGCGGTAATTGAAGTTTAGTGTGATGAAGAACAAAAACAAGAGATAGAACGGAAAGCTGATCAGAAACCAGATATAGATCTCCCGCTCATCATTGTCGAGGAAGGGCAGGGAGACCGCAGCGGAAGTCTCCGATATAAAGGCGAAGATGGCAATAACGGTGATGGGGTTGGGGATCTTCCTGTTGATTTTTAGCATGGTCTTTACTCATGAATGGTCTTTCTCGTCGTCTGGGTTGGATTGATTGGTCGTGTTTAAGTTGTCGGGTAAACAGGGCTGTCGGTGTCTGGTGTTTATATTAAATTTCGGGGGTGCGATATATGTAAGTTGTTTCAGTTGTTTTTAATGTCTGGTCGTTGATCTTTGTTTCGGAGTTTTTTCAGTCTGTCGTGAAGGCTCTGAAGGAGGGCGTGGCAGACGCCGAACTTCCTGATGTGAATTCATGATTTTCAGTAAGTGAGTCTTTTCTGTAGGAATAATCTTTATTGCCTGTAGGAGGCGTCTCTCGGTGCTGGTCTAGAGGAACTTATCCATGCCATGGGTGAAATGACTACGTTATTGTGCCGGTTCTAAAAATTCGAACAGCGAAACTGGACTTGCCCATGAATAAAGTGCTGATCGTGGATGATCACCCCGTCATTCGTCTTGCGGTACGTATGCTGATGGAACGTCATGGCTACGAAGTCATTGCAGAAACCGATAATGGCGTGGATGCGTTACAACTGGCTCGTGACCAGATGCCGGATATCGTCATTCTGGATATCGGCATACCGAAACTGGATGGACTGGAAGTCATTGCGCGTCTTACGACAAGTGCGATGCCGTTGAAAGTGCTCGTGCTGACATCCCAGTCACCGGGACATTTTTCCATGCGCTGCATGCAATCGGGGGCGGCGGGATATGTTTGCAAGCAACAGGATCTGACGGAGTTGCTGAGTGCAATCAAGGCGGTACTGTCCGGATACAGCTACTTCCCGAACCAGGCGTTGCACACCGTGCGGACCAGTCTTGGTAACGCCAGCGAAGCAGACATGGTTGATCGTCTGTCCGGGCGTGAAATGATGGTGTTGCAGCAATTGGCGCGCGGCAAGACCAACAAGGAAATTGCCGACGGGATGTTTCTCAGCAACAAGACCGTGAGCACTTACAAGACCCGGTTGTTATTGAAGCTCAACGCGCGCTCGCTGGTGGATCTGATCGAACTGGCGCAGCGAAACGGCCTGGTTTGAGGTTTGTAGTGGCTGACGGATCATGGGCGGGTCGGAATCAGCGTGTGACAGAAAGAGAAAAGCCTCCGTTTCGGGAGGCTTTCAAATGTCAGAGATCAAAATCGTAATCGGCCAATTGCTTCTGCAGTCGGCGCTCCTCAAGCAGGTTGTCGATGGTTCGGCGCTTGCTCAAGTTGGTCTTGGCGACTTCAACCACAGGTTCGGCATCATCGGCCTCCGTGGCGATAAAGTCGTCATCCGCTTCCAATTGCTCTTTGCTGGTGCTCATAAGGTCAACTCCAGGCTAAGACTGCCTTTGGCGCTCCTTATATCGATATTCCAGCAGATGGTAAAAAAGATTTTTTCAATCGATAAATCAATAAAACCAATAGCCGCTCAATCGTCAGAAGTTTTGTGCTTGTAGTCGCACAGATCTTCGATCCGACAGCTGCCACAGCGGGGTTTGCGTGCCAGACACACGTAACGCCCGTGAAGAATGAGCCAGTGGTGCGAGTCGAGCAGGTATTCTTTTGGCACAAACTTCATCAGCTTCTTTTCCACCTCGACCACATTTTTACCCGGTGCAATGCCGGTGCGGTTGCTGACCCGGAAGATGTGGGTGTCCACGGCCATGGTCAATTGGCGGAACGCGGTGTTGAGAACGACGTTGGCGGTCTTGCGGCCAACGCCGGGCAAGGCTTCCAGTTCTTCGCGCGTCTGCGGGACTTCACCGTTGTGCAATTCGACCAGCAGGCGGCAGGTCTCGATCACGTTTTTGGCCTTGCTGTTATAGAGGCCGATGGTCTTGATGTACTCGGACAACCCTTCGACGCCCAAGGCGTGAATGGCCGCTGGCGTGTTCGCCACCGGGAATAGCTTCGCCGTCGCCTTGTTCACTCCGACGTCCGTGGATTGCGCGGACAGAATCACCGCAATCAACAGTTCGAAAGGCGAGGAATAGGCCAGTTCGGTCTTGGGCTCGGGGTTGTCCTCGTGAAGCCTGCGGAAGATCTCCAGACGTTTTGCGGCATTCATGGGTGATGCGTTTCCTCGGGTAGGGCGGCAGGGCGAGTCCAGGCCTGACGGGCGGCCAGTAACAGTCCAAGCAATAGGAAGGCGCCGGGCGCCAGCGTCGCGAAATGCAGGCCTTCGCTGAACAGAATCAAACCTTGCCAGCGTGCCGACAAATGATGGCCGATGCTGCCCTGACCGATCAGCTCACGCAACAGCGCGAGCACAATCATCAGTACGGCAAACCGCGCGTACAGTTTCAGTCGATTACGGACAGGCTGGCGAAAAAATCCATTGTGCTCCAGCACGATGCACTGCAAGCCGATCAGCCCGGCATAAAGACTGATCAGTTGATGCCACTGCATCGCACCGCGCTGCAGAACAATATCGGCGCAGCCCGCCAGGGTAGCGGCCAGCATCAGGCTGACCGGCAACACGCTCTCGCTGCTCAGGCGCGAGCGCAGCGGTGTCATGCAAAAACCGTAAACGCCCACGACAGCCGCAAACATCAACAGAGTCGCCAGCGCACCCGCCACGGAGTCGGTGGCACCAATCAACAGCACCAGCATCATCGAGTTCGATAGTGTTGCTGACGTATTCATGGCGCGCTCCCGAGCAGGGTCGTCCGGTGTTCATCGAAGTAACGCAGAGCATCGTGGATGGCGTTGATGGCCGCGCGAGACGTAATGGTTGCGCCAGCGATCTGGTCGAATTGCCCCTGATCCTTCTTCAGGGCCCATCCCGCGTCCGTCGGTTGGTTGCTCGATTTTCCGCTAAAGGTCTGAAGCCAGCTATTTGGCCAGTCGCCGATATGTCCACCCAGCGAAGGTGTTTCGTTTTGCTCGAGGGTTTTGACACCGAGCAATCGGCCGTTGGCGTCGATGGCAATCAGCAACTCGATATTCCCGGCATAACCTTGGGTCTGGCTGCGCAACAGCACCGCTACAGGTTGGCCGCTTTTGCTCGCCCGATAACCGCCCAGCAACAGACTGTGGCTCAGGTTGATGTCGGTCAGCGTCAGAGGTTGTTCAAGCGGCAGATTGTCGTAAGCGTCGAGCGGCAGTACATCCAGCAGCTTGCGACTTTCAAGCAGACGCTTTTCGGCGGCGATCTGAGGTGCGTTGCTTCGTTGCACCAGCCACGTCACGCCGATGCCCAACGCAGTAATCAACGCCAGTGTGATCAGGCTGCTCGTGCGGTTCATTGCGTCACCTGCGTCTGACGGGCCACCGCGAAGCGCTCCAGCGCCGGCACGCACAGATTCATCAACAGCACCGCAAACGCCACGCCGTCGGGGTAACCGCCCCAGGTACGAATCACGTAAGTCAGCAACCCCACGCCCACGCCGAACAGCAGGCGGGCGAGCGGACTTTTTGCCCCCGATACCGGTTCAGTGACGATGAAGAACGCCCCCAGCATCGTCGCGCCACTCAGCAGGTGAAACAGTGGCGAGCCGTGGGAGTCCGACCCCGAACCGTTCCAGCACAACAGGCTGATCACGAACAGGCTGGCAAGCATGCCGACCGGCGCATGCCAGCCAAACACCCGACGCTGCAACAGAAACAACCCACCGGCGAGGAACGCCAGGTTCACCCATTCAACGCCGTGCCCGCCAAAGCGACTGAATGCCGGATTGCCGGCAAACAGTTCGTCCATGGTCAGGCTTTTATTGATACGCAGACTGTCCAGTGCAGTGGCCTGAACCCAGGCGTCGGGTTGCGCGCCCAGATTGAACACCTGGCCAAAAGCTGCCGTCAGATCCAGGCCATGGGCCGGCCAATGGGTCATCGGTTGCGGGAACATCACCATGGCCAGCGCGAAGCCGAGCATGGCCGGATTGAAAGGGTTTCGGCCCACACCACCGTACAAATGTTTGCCCAGCAGCAGGCCCGAGGCGATCGCCGTGACCGTCAGCCACCACGGGCAATAAGGCGGCAGGGCAATCGCCAGCAGCGTGGCGCTGACCACCGCGCTGCCATCGCTCAAGGTGGACTGCAGCGGTTGCCGACGCAGATGAGTCACGGCGGCTTCAACGCCCAAGGCCGTGACAACGGACAGGACCAGGTTGATCAGCACGCCCCAACCATAAAACCAGAACAACGCCAGTAATCCCGGCAATGTCGCCAGCAAAACCAGCTTCATTGCCTGTTGCAGGCGCTCGTCTCTGGTTTCAATGGATGACATGGGCTTGTACCTGCCGCTCTGCTTCTTGCAGGCGGGCGCGGGCCTTTTCGAGGATATCGGCGGGCGTGCCGTCGCGCCGTTGCAGTTTGTTCAGATCGGCGCGAGCGTAGGCCAGTTCGGTTTTCAGCTGACGCAGTTGGTCGTCGATCGGACGTTTCTCGACACGCACAAGCTCCGGCGCCGGTTGATCGCTGGCTGCTTCGGCGCTGTGCAGCGCCTGTTCGGCGTCACGCAGCGCTTGCTCCAGCGCGGTAATCTCGGCTGGCGGGGCCTCTGCGGTTTGCGCCTTTTTCAGCTCGGCGCGGCGCATCGCCAACTGGATTTTCGCCCGTTTCAGTTCGGCGTCCTTCGCCGGGGCGGCTATGACTGGCGCGGGTGCCGCGCTGCTTTCCAGTTTCGCCAGTGCCTGTTCGGCCGCTTCGAACTGTTGTTGCAGGACGATCAACTGCGATTGCTGATCGAATGTCGGCGGATGACCGAACGCCTTGAGCGACTTGTTCAATTGCGCCCGGCTCATGGCCACGTCGATCTTGGCTTTTTTTAGCGCGGCATCGGCGGTCGCGGCTTTTTGTGCACGGACCCGTTCCAGCGCCGCCTGCACCGGATCCAGCGTGGTGGTGGCGACTTCGACCTGTGCCGCGCGCTGCGTCCGGGCTTCGCGTTCGGCCTGCTTCTGCTGTTCTTCGCGTTGCAGGCGAGCATTGCGCCGTTCGAAGCGCTGACGGGCGTGATCGCGTTTGGCCGCGCGGGCCTGCTGTTCTTCAAGGCTGGTGGCCAGGCCACCCACTACCGGCAGCGTGCCCAAAGGCAGCGGATGCATCTCGATGCAGTCGACCGGGCAGGGTGCCACGCACAGATCGCAACCGGTGCATTCGTCGATGATGACCGTGTGCATCAGTTTTGCCGCGCCGACGATGGCGTCGATCGGGCAGGCCTGAATGCATTTGGTGCAGCCGATGCATTCGGCTTCGCGGATGTAGGCCACTTGCGGCGGCGCCGAACCACGACTGATGTCCAGCTCCAGCACCGGGATTTTCAACAGTTCGGCCAGCGCCGCGATGGTTTCGTCACCGCCCGGCGGGCACTTGTTGATCGGCTCGCCGTCAGCGATGCCTTCAGCGTAGGGTTTGCATCCGGGATGGCCGCACTTGCCGCATTGGGTCTGCGGCAGCAGGGCATCGATGCGTTGAATCAGACTCATGTTTTGATCAGTCCACTGAATCCGAGAAAAGCCACGGCCATCAGTCCGGCGCCGATCAACAGGATCGGCAGGCCACGAAAGGGCAGGGGAATATCGTTGTCGGCCGTGCGCTCACGCAAATCGCTGAACAGGCTCAACACCAGCCAGAAACCCAGACCGGCGCCAAGGCTCAGCGCAATCGCATGAAACAGGCCTTTGTCCGCTTGCGCGTTGATCAGCGTCAGCCCCAGCACTCCGGCATTGCCCAGCAACAGCGGCCACAAACCATCGAATGGCAGCGCGGGTCGCCAATGTGCCAACAGCTTCAGCAACGGCGTGATCAGCAAGACGCACAACGGCAGAAACACAAACAGGCGCAGGAATTCCAGTTGCAACGGCACCAGCAGCCAATGCCAGAGCACGTAACCCGCCACACCGACAAGCAGCATCAGACACAACGTCGCCAGCCCCAGCGCATGCACTTGTCGACGCTCACTGCCCAGCAGCGGATCGACGCCCAGCGGCCAGTGCAACACGAAGTTGTTGATCAGCGCAGCACTGAAGAGCGTAAGCACGAGTTCGGTCATGGTTCTGCCGGCAGGAACGGGCGTGTGTCACTTAAGGTTAGGCATTATCCGGCAGCCGTGGAGGGCGGGCCAGATATGAAAAATCCCACAGGCGCACGGAGCACGCCTGTGGGATCTGTCAGGGCAGAACCTTACTTGATGCGCTGACCCGGCTTGGCGCCGCTATCCGGGCTCAGCAGGTAGATTTCTTCACCGCCAGGGCCGGCCGCCATCACCATGCCTTCGGAGATGCCGAACTTCATTTTCCGTGGCTTGAGGTTGGCGATCATCATGGTCAGGCGACCGTCGAGCTTGGACGGATCCGGGTAGGCGCTCTTGATCCCCGAGAACACGTTGCGTTGCTCGTCACCGATGTCGAGGGTCAGACGCAGCAGCTTGTCCGCGCCTTCGACGTGTTCGGCCTTGACGATCAGCGCCACACGCAGGTCGACGGCGGCAAAGGTGTCGAAGTCGATTTCCGGCGACAGCGGATCCTTGGCCAGTTCACCATTGCCGGCAGGTGCGGCGGCGCCGGTGTCGGTCTGGCTGGCGGTCAGGTCTTCTTTCGAGGCGTCGGTCATGGCTTGCACTTTTACCGGGTCGATGCGGGTCATCAACGGTTTGAATTCGTTCAGCTGGTGGTTGGCCAGTAGGGTGGTGTGGTCGTTCCAGGTCAGCGGGGCGACGTTGAGGAACGCCTCGGCATCGGCGGCCAGCAGCGGCAGCACCGGCTTGAGGAAGATCACCAGCTGGCGGAACAGGTTGATCGCCGTGGCGCAGACCGCCTGGACTTCATCCTGCTTGCCTTCCTGCTTGTTCAGCGACCATGGCGCCTTGTCGGCGATCCAGGCGTTGGCGCGGTCGGCCAAAGCCATGGTTTCGCGCATGGCGCGGGCGAAGTCGCGGGCCTCATAGGCGTCGGCGATGCTCGGCGCAGCGGCCAGGAACGCTTCAGTCAGTTCCGGCGCGGCGTTGGTGTCCACCAGCAGACCGGCGTTGCCCTTCTGGATGAAACCGGCGCAACGGCTGGCGATGTTGACCACTTTGCCGACCAGGTCGGAGTTGACCTTCTGCACGAAGTCTTCGAGGTTCAGGTCGAGGTCGTCCACGCCACGGCCCAGTTTGGCCGCGTAGTAGTAGCGCAGGTATTCCGGCGACAGGTGATCCAGGTAGGTACGGGCCTTGATGAAGGTGCCGCGGGACTTGGACATCTTCTGACCGTTGACGGTCAGGTAGCCGTGCACGTTGATCCCGGTCGGCTTGCGGAAACCCGCGCCTTCGAGCATCGCCGGCCAGAACAGGGCGTGGAAGTTGACGATGTCCTTGCCGATAAAGTGGTACAGCTCGGCGGTGGAGTCCTTGCCCCAGAACGCGTCGAAGTCCAGCTCCGGCGTGCGGTTGCAGAGGTTCTTGAAGCTGGCCATGTAGCCGATCGGCGCGTCCAGCCACACGTAGAAATATTTGCCTGGCTCGCCCGGGATCTCGAAGCCGAAGTACGGCGCATCGCGGGAGATGTCCCACTGTTGCAGGCCGGCGTCCAGCCATTCGGCGATCTTGTTGGCCACGGCATCCTGCAGGGTGCCGCTGCGGGTCCAGGCCTGCAGCATTTCCTGGAAGTCCGGCAGCTTGAAGAAGAAATGCTGGGAATCCTTGAGCACCGGGGTGGCGCCGGAGATTGCCGACTTCGGATCCTTCAGGTCGGTCGGTGCGTAGGTCGCACCGCATTTTTCGCAGTTGTCGCCGTACTGGTCTTCAGTGCCGCACTTCGGGCAGGTGCCCTTGATGAAGCGGTCGGCCAGGAACATTTTCTTTTCCGGGTCGAAATACTGGGTGATCGAACGTTGGGCGATGTGCCCGGCGTCACGCAGCTTCAGGTAGATCTGGCTCGACAGTTCACGGTTTTCTTCGGCGTGAGTGGAGTGGAAGTTGTCGAAGTCCACCAGGAACTCGGCAAAGTCGGCGCTGTGTTCAGCCTGGACGTTGGCGATCAGTTGTTCCGGGGTGATGCCTTCCTTTTCCGCGCGCAGCATGATCGCCGAACCATGGGCGTCGTCGGCGCAGACGTAAATGCACTGATTGCCACGATGCTTCTGGAAGCGCACCCACATATCGGTCTGGATGTATTCCAGCATATGGCCAAGGTGGATCGAACCGTTGGCGTAGGGCAGGGCGCTGGTGACGAGAATCTTGCGTGGTTCGGACATGTGGGGCTTCGCTACTTGATGAAACGGAGGTCGGCCACTATAAAGCGCCGGGAAAGATATTTCACCTCTGCAAATCGTTGCCGGACATGCCGTCCGGAGGACAGAAGGGGTAGGATACCCGCCATCTTTTCCCAGTCTTGTTATCGGAGTTGCCCATGAGTGCCGTCACTCGCGCAGCGGTGGAAGCCGTCCTCAGCCAATACACCGACCCTTACCTGAACCAGGATCCGGTCAGCGCCGGTTGCGTGCGCAACATCGAAATCACCGGCGATCGCGTCAGCGTGCAGCTGGAAATCGGCTATGCCGCCGGTCTGTTCAAGAGCGGCTGGGCGCAATTGCTGCAACTGGCCATCGAAAACCTCGACGGCGTGGTGACTGCCAAGGTCGAGGTCAATAGCGTGATCGCCGCGCACAAGGCCCAGGCGCAGATTCCGGGGCTGGCCAACGTCAAGAACGTGGTCGCGGTGGCCTCAGGCAAGGGCGGTGTGGGCAAATCCACCACCGCCGCCAACCTGGCGCTGGCATTGGCTCGCGAAGGCGCGAAGGTCGGGATTCTCGATGCCGATATCTATGGCCCGAGCCAAGGCATCATGTTTGGCATTCCCGAGGGCACCCGTCCGCAGGTCAAAGATCAGAAATGGTTCGTGCCGCTGCAGGCCCACGGCGTGGAAGTAATGTCGATGGCGTTCCTGACCGACGACAACACGCCGATGGTCTGGCGCGGGCCGATGGTGTCCGGCGCGCTGCTGCAACTGGTGACGCAAACCACTTGGGGCGACCTGGATTATCTGGTGATCGACATGCCGCCAGGCACCGGCGACATCCAGCTGACCCTGGCGCAGAAAGTCCCGGTGGCTGGCGCCGTGATCGTCACCACACCGCAGGATCTGGCGCTGCTCGACGCGCGCAAAGGCGTGGAGATGTTCCGCAAGGTCAACATTCCGGTGCTGGGCGTGGTGGAAAACATGGCCGTGCACATCTGCTCGAACTGCGGACACGCCGAGCATCTGTTCGGTGAGGGCGGTGGCGAGAAGCTGGCGACCCAGTTCGGCGTCGAGTTGCTGGCCTCGTTGCCGCTGTCGATGCTGATCCGCGAGCAGGCCGACGGCGGCAAGCCGACGGTGATTTCCGAGCCGGACAGCCAGATCGCCATGGTCTATCAGGAACTGGCCCGTCACGTCGGCGCGCGGATCGTGTTGCAGGAAGCGGCCTCGCCGGCGATGCCGAATATCACCATCAGCGACGATTGATGCCTGTGGTTTAAACAAAAACGCCCCGGTGCCTGTGCACCGGGGCGTTTTTCATTGCGCGACAGAGGTCAGATGCGCAACCCGCCATCCATCTCCAGAATCCGGCCGGTGTAGTAGTCGTTCTCGAAGATGTAGGCCGCCGAATGGGCGATCTCTTCCGGCTTGCCCATGCGCTTGAGCGGAATGCCCGAGGTCATTTTTTCCAGCGCTTCGGGCTTCATGCCCAGGGTCATCTCGGTTTCGATGAAGCCCGGTGCGATGCCCGCCACGCGAATGCCGTAGCGCGCCAGTTCCTTGGCCCAGGTCACGGTCGCCGCAGCGACGCCGGCTTTGGCGGCGGAGTAGTTGGTCTGGCCGACGTTGCCCGCGCGGGAGATCGACGAGATGTTGATGATCGCGCCGCTGTTCTTCAGCTCGACCATTTTTGCCGCCACTTCACGGGTGCAGAGGAATACGCCGGTCAGGTTGACGTCGATCACCGCCTGCCATTGGGCCAGGCTCATCTTGGTCATCTCGCCGTCCTTGACCTTGAGCAGCAGGCCGTCGCGCAGGATCCCGGCGTTGTTGATCAGGCCGTGGATCGCGCCGAAATCTTCGGCGACCTGGGCAACCATGTGCGTCACCTGCTCTTCATTGGCGACGTTGCACAGATAGCTGCGTGCCTCGACACCCTTGGCCTTGCAGGCCGCGACGGCGTCATCGAGTTTTTCCTGGTTCAGGTCGACCAGCGCCAGCTTCGCGCCCTTGCCTGCGAAATACTCGGCCATCGAGCGGCCCAAGCCTTGGCAACCGCCAGTGATAATGATTACTTTGTCGTTGAGTTGCATTCGCATGCCCCCGAGAGCAGGTCAGAGTGGTCCTTATAGGTAGCCTCTCGATCTGCACCGGCCAGGGGCCTGTTGCACATGAGAACTGCCCGATGGCGTGTGGGACAAATCCCATGCGCCCGTCCGTTTTTTCGACGGATTCTATTTAAGGAGTCATAAATTGAGCGTTGAAGCGGCTAAGAATGCCCGAGAATTGCTTCTCAAGGAATACCGTGGCGTGCTGTCGACCCACTCCAAATCGATGCCCGGTTTTCCGTTTGGCTCCGTGGTTCCCTACTGCCTGGACGAGCAGGGCCGGCCGCTGATCCTGATCAGCCGCATCGCCCAGCACACCCATAACCTGCAGAAAGATCCGAAATGCTCGCTGCTGGTGGGTGAGCGTGAGGCCGACGATGTGCAAGCCGTTGGTCGCCTGACCTATTTGGCCGAAGCGGAAAAACTCGAAGACGCTGCCGCCATCGAAGCCGCCGCCGAGCGTTACTACCGTTATTTCCCCGATTCGCAGAATTACCACAAGGCTCACGATTTCGATTTCTGGGTGCTCAAACCCGTGCGCCATCGTTACATCGGCGGCTTCGGCGCGATCCACTGGGTCGATCACCTGACCCTGGCCAACCCGTTCGCCGGCAAGGCCGAAATCAGCATGGTCGAGCACATGAACAGCGACCACGCCAAGGCCATCGCCCATTACGTCGACCTCGCCGGTCTGCCGAAAACCGTACCGGCGCAACTGGCCGGGATCGACACCGAAGGCATGCACTTGCGCATCGGCCAGGCACTGTACTGGCTGCCGTTTCAAGCGCCTTGTCATACGCCGATACAAGTGCGCGAGGCCTTGGTTTCTCTGGCTCACGCCGAGGTCTGGCCAAAAAATGCGGTGGCCGACGCTTGAATTCACGAAAGGGCGACGTCATCTAAGGCTTACTGCAAGGCATTTCTTGCGTTGAGGAAACTTTGATGCGCCCTTTTTTGTTGCTCTTTCTGCTGTTCCCGGTGTTGGAGCTGTTCGTATTCGTCAAAGTGGCAGGCTCGATCGGATTTTTCCCGGCCCTGCTGCTGATCATTCTCGGCTCGATGTTCGGCGTGTTCGTGCTGCGCGTCGCCGGGCTGGCCACCGCACTGCGTGCCCGTGAAAGCCTGAACCGCGGCGAACTGCCTGCGCAAACCATGCTCGAAGGCCTGATGCTGGCCCTGGCCGGTGGCCTGTTGATCCTGCCGGGCTTCATCAGCGATGTGGTCGGTCTGGTGCTGCTGTTGCCGTTCAGTCGTCGACTGGTCGCCAACAAGATGCGTCAGCGCGCCGAAGAACAGGCCATGCGCCAGCGAGCGTTCGCCGATGACCTGCAACCTCGCGGCGGTCCTGCACCGCGCCAGCCGCTGGGTCGCGAAGGTGATGTGATCGAAGGCGAATTCGAACACCGCGATACCAAGTAACTTCTGCATCGACACGGCACCTTCGGGTGCCGTGTTCGTTTGTGGGGCGAATTCATGCAATGTGCGTGAAAATTTTTTAGCCCCCGCCCTTGTAATAAGCTTATGCGCCCTTATGTATCGGTCACCGAAAGGTTTCCGACATTTTGAGTCGGACAGACTTCCGCGGTTCGCTCGACGAGCCGCAACCGGCGCAGGCCGGATTCGTTAAACCCGCCGGGACTACACCGGCCGATGAAAACCACAATTAGGAGAGATCGACAATGAAGCTTCGTCCTCTGCATGACCGCGTCGTTATCCGTCGCAGCGAAGAAGAAAAGAAAACCGCTGGCGGTATCGTCCTGCCAGGTTCGGCTGCTGAAAAAGCCAACCACGGTGTGATTCTCGCTGTAGGCCCGGGCAAAGTTCTGGAAAACGGCGAAGTGCGCGCACTGTCCGTGAAGGAAGGCGACAAGGTTGTGTTCGGTCCTTACTCCGGCAGCAACACTGTGAAAGTCGACGGCGAAGACCTGCTGGTAATGAGCGAGAACGAAATCCTCGCTGTTATCGAAGGCTGATTACCCGCTCATTTTCCCGCTACTACAAAGTATTTAAGGAATATCGATCATGGCTGCTAAAGAAGTTAAATTCGGCGATTCCGCCCGCAAGAAAATGCTGGTTGGCGTAAACGTCCTGGCTGACGCGGTAAAAGCGACCCTGGGCCCGAAAGGCCGTAACGTGATCCTCGAGAAGAGCTTCGGCGCTCCGACCATCACCAAGGACGGCGTTTCCGTCGCCAAAGAAATCGAACTCGAAGACCGTTTCGAAAACATGGGCGCGCAGCTGGTCAAAGACGTTGCCTCCCGTGCCAACGATGACGCTGGTGACGGTACTACCACCGCTACCGTTCTGGCTCAGTCGATCGTCAACGAAGGCCTGAAAGCCGTCGCTGCCGGCATGAACCCGATGGACCTGAAGCGCGGTATCGACAAAGCGACCATCGCGATCGTCAAAGAACTGAAAGCCCTGTCCAAGCCATGCGCTGACACCAAGGCTATCGCTCAGGTGGGCACCATCTCCGCCAACTCCGACAACTCCATCGGCGACATCATTGCCGAAGCCATGGAAAAAGTCGGTAAAGAAGGCGTGATCACCGTTGAAGAAGGCTCGGGCCTGGAAAACGAACTGTCGGTTGTAGAAGGCATGCAGTTCGACCGTGGCTACCTGTCCCCGTACTTCGTCAACAAGCCGGACACCATGGTTGCCGAGCTGGAAGGCGCGCTGATCCTGCTGGTCGACAAAAAGATCTCGAACATCCGCGAAATGCTGCCAGTACTGGAAGCCGTTGCCAAAGCCGGCCGTCCACTGCTGATCGTTGCCGAAGACGTTGAAGGCGAAGCCCTGGCGACTCTGGTCGTGAACAACATGCGTGGCATCGTTAAAGTCGCAGCCGTCAAGGCTCCAGGCTTCGGCGACCGTCGCAAGGCCATGCTGCAGGACATCGCCGTTCTGACCGGCGGTACCGTTATCTCCGAAGAGATCGGCCTGAGCCTGGAAAGCACCACCCTGGAACATCTGGGTAGCGCCAAGCGCGTGACCCTGTCCAAGGAAAACACCATCATCGTTGACGGTGCTGGCGTTCAAGGCGACATCGAAGCCCGTATCGCTCAGATCCGTGCCCAGGTTGCCGAGACTTCCTCGGACTACGACCGTGAAAAACTGCAAGAGCGTCTGGCCAAGCTGTCCGGCGGCGTTGCAGTGATCAAGGTTGGCGCCGGTTCCGAAGTTGAAATGAAAGAGAAGAAAGCCCGCGTTGAAGACGCCCTGCACGCAACCCGCGCAGCCGTTGAAGAAGGCGTGGTACCTGGCGGTGGCGTTGCGCTGATCCGCGCTCTGGAAGCCCTGACCGAACTGAAAGGCGACAACGCTGACCAGAACGTCGGTATCGCTGTACTGCGTCGCGCTGTTGAAGCGCCGCTGCGCCAGATCGTTGCCAACTCCGGCGACGAGCCAAGCGTGGTTGTCGACAAGGTCAAGAACGGCGAAGGCAGCTTCGGCTACAACGCTGCTACCGGCGAATACGGCGACATGATCGAAATGGGCATCCTGGACCCAACCAAGGTCACCCGTTCGGCTCTGCAAGCTGCAGCCTCCATCGGCGGTCTGATCCTGACCACCGAAGCTGCTGTTGCTGACGCACCGAAGAAAGAAGGTGCAGCTGGCGGCGGTATGCCAGACATGGGCGGCATGGGTGGCATGGGCGGCATGATGTAAGCCAGCCTTACCCCTGTAACGAAAAACCCCGTCTGCGAGAGCAGACGGGGTTTTTTATTGCCCGCGTTTCAGAGTTTCAGACGTTGACCGGATGGGCCTGCGTGTTTGTTTCAGCCTTGACTGCCGGGCGATACAGAATCCAGTAATACGAGCCCAGACAGATCAGCCAGCAGAAGATCGCCGTCCACACGTTGTGGGAGAAGAAGTGCGCGCCCTGCATCATCCGGCTGATCGAGAATACCGAACCCAGCGCGAAGGCGAAGATGAACGCCTGACGGGCCAGCCGTGGGCGACGGTCACGCAGCACGAAGAACAGCGCAAACAAGGTAAAACCGGTGGCCGCATGACCACCCGGCCAGCAACGACCGGGCTTGTCGGTCGGCGGGCGATGATCCAGCAGTTTGCTGTAGGTTTCGTGGCCGCCGAACTGTTCGAGACTCCATGGGCATTGCACCGCTGTCACCGCTTTCACCGGCGTGACAAACGAGGTGGCCAGACCCAGCGACAACACCAGACAACCCAGCTCACGCTTGAACGGTTTGAGCCGATCAATGAAAAACGCACCGATGAACCCGAGGATGGCAAACACCGAAAAGGCGATCACCACTTGTTTGGCGCGGTCGTGGAGGATGTCTTCGAGAAAGTAACTGTGCCGGCCGATGAAGTCGCCCGCGACCGGATCGTAAAACAGCTGCGCCAGATCCATGTCCAGGTCGGTCAGCTCCAGCAACACCAGAATGACCGCCGCGACGGCGGGAATGCCCAGGCAAAGCCATACATTCAAAGGCCTTGAAGCGGGGCGGGCAGAGATCGAAACCATGGCAATTCCTTCATCGATAAGGTCTTCAAAGAAGCACAACCGCGTGAGTCTGCGCCTGGTTCTGTCGGCGATTTGTCGGCCGCTCGTGAAAAACTCGTCAAGTCCGGCGATCCGTGCAATTAAGTCAAATCAACCCACCCGGCGCCTAGCCGTGAGCCACACTTGGCCGTAAGCTGCGCGGGCCAAGACGGCCGTTACTGTGTACGTAGGAGGTGCCCATGCGAATTCTATTGGTCGAAGACAACCGCGATATCCTGGCCAATCTGGCCGATTACCTGGGGCTCAAAGGCTATACCGTCGATTGCGCCCAGGACGGTCTGTCGGGCCTGCATCTGGCCGCCACCGAGCATTACGACCTGATCGTGCTCGACATCATGCTGCCGGGCATCGACGGCTACACCCTGTGCAAGCGCCTGCGCGAAGACGCCCGTCGCGATACGCCGGTAATCATGCTCACCGCTCGCGATCAGCTCGATGACCGCTTGCAGGGCTTCAAGTCCGGAGCCGACGATTATCTGGTCAAGCCGTTTGCGCTGTCGGAACTGGCAGCCCGGGTCGAAGCCGTGATGCGCCGCACCCAGGGCGGCGGCCGTCGTGCCCTGCAGGTCGGCGATCTGAGCTACGACCTCGATACCCTCGAAGTGACACGCGAAGGCAAATTGCTCAAGCTCAACCCTGTAGGCCTCAAATTGCTGGCGGTGCTGATGCAAAAGAGCCCGCATGTTTTGCGTCGGGAAATTCTCGAAGAAGCGCTGTGGGGCGATGACTGTCCGGACAGCGACAGCCTGCGCAGCCATGTCCACCAATTGCGCCAGGTGATCGACAAACCATTCGCCAAGCCACTGCTGCACACCGTGCACGGCGTGGGTTACCGCCTGGCCGAGGGCCGCGATGGAGTTTAAGCAAAGCCTTGCCCAGCGGATCATCATCGCCTTTGCGCTGATGAGTGCGCTGGTGGCCGGGGCGTTTGCGATGGGCATCGTCGCGACCGTGCACCTGGTCGAGGAAAAACTGATTTCCGCCGGGCTGGGCGGGGATCTGCAACGCCTGCTGTTGATGGACAACGTCTCGGACTGGAGCCACCGGCCGGAGCCGGATCAGCTGTTCTACTTCAGTGGCGGGCCGGGCGACTTCGAGCTGCCCAAGGACCTGCGGCACCTGGATTCGGGTTTCCATGAAGTCTTTCGCGAGCAGCTGTCGTACCACGCGATGGTCGAGGTGGTCGACGGTCGTCGTTATGTGCTGCTGCAGGATCAAAGCGATTTCGAAGAGCGCGAGCGCGTGCTGTTCGCCGTGGTGCTGGTGGGCTTTGTGCTCAGTCTGGCGCTGGCGGTGTTCCTCGGCTGGGTTCTGGCGCGCAAGGTGATGGCTCCGGTGGTGCGGCTGGCGCGCCAGGTACGCCATCGCGACCAGTTGCTCGGGCTGGCGCCTCCGCTGGCGCCGGACTACGCGGCAGACGAGGTGGGCGAACTGGCGGTGGCGTTCGACGCTACGCTTGGGCGCCTGCGTCAGGCGCTGACGCGGGAGCGGCTGTTCACCAGCGACGTCAGCCACGAATTGCGCACGCCGCTGATGGTATTGGCCAGCTCTTGTGAACTGTTGCTGGAAAATCCGGGTATCGATCAGCGCGGCAAGGCCCAGGTTCAGCGCATTGCGCGAGCCAGTGAGGAAATGCGCGAGCTGGTGCAGACCTTCCTGATGCTCGCCCGTGCTCAGCGCGAAGACGCTGGCGCCGCCCCTCGGCACACCCTCGCGCAAGTGGCCGACAGCTTGCTCTGCCTGTGGCGCGCGCCTATCGAATCCAAGGGTTTGCAGCTGATGTTCGAACCGGGCAACCCGCCGGATACTCGTTACAACGCGACGCTGCTCAATGCCGTGATGGGCAATCTGCTGCGTAACGCCTTGCACTACACGGAGCAGGGGTTTATTCGCCTGACGCTCAATGAGAACGGTTTTGTGGTTGAGGATTCGGGCGTGGGCATTCCCGAGGAAAAACGCGAAGCCATGTTCCAGCCGTTTGTGCGCGGCAACGAAAAGCGTGGCGAGGGGCTTGGATTGGGCTTGTCGCTGGTTCAGCGCATTTGTGAAAACGAAGGCTGGAGCGTCACGCTGAGCACGATGGAGCCCAATGGTTGCCGTTTCGAGGTCGATCTGGGCAAGCGCTGAAGATCAGCCGGTTGTTGAGGGTACTCCCGCCAACCTGTCTAATTCCTGTATAACCTTGAAATAGTTTGCCGATTTACATGACGTTTTTTTCACAAAGGGATGACCTGACGCTGACACACCGCTGCTTAAGGTGGCGTCATCAGTAATTCAGGAGTCCTGGTGATGGCCGGCCCGATCAAACTCGATTTTTCCGAAAAGTACGACGACAACCATGCGCAGAAATACCTGCGTAAACACCAGGATGGTCTGGGGCGTCGTTTGTCCAACTGGCGGGATCAGCAGTTGGCCCGCAAGGCGTTGACCCTCGTTGGTGAGCCGGGACTGGTGCTCGACCTGCCATGCGGCGCAGGACGTTTCTGGCCATTGCTGGCGGAAAAGCCCAATCGGGTGATCATCGGAGCGGACAACTCCGAGTCGATGATCAAGACCGCCATGCAGGCGCAACCGGCAGATGTGGTGAAACGGGTACAACCCTTGCACACGTCTGCGTTCGACATTGCCTTGCCTGATAACGCCGTCGACAGCATTTTCTGCATGCGACTGCTGCATCACATCGGCGAAGCCGAGCACCGCCGGGCGATTCTGCGTGAGTTCGAGCGTGTCACCCGGGACAGCGTGATCATTTCGCTGTGGGTGGACGGCAATTTCAAGGCCTGGAAACGCAAACGCGCCGAGCAAAAGCGTGGCCAGGAGGGTTACCAGAACCGGTTTGTGTTACCGGCCGCAACAGTTGAAAAGGAATTCGAAGAGGCAGGATTCCGGATCCAGGAACAACTGGACTTTATTCCGCTCTATGCCATGTGGCGAGTTTACGTATTACGCAAGAGGTAAGAGGATGGCAGTGCAATTTGCAGCAGAAGCGGAAGTCGCTCCCGAGGATCGCTTCGACTACTACTGGAACCAGCGTGGCGAATGGGTCGAGGAACCCAATGTGCGCCGTGGTGGCGAAAGTGGTGTGCAACGAGTCAAGGGGCGCGATGGCCAGCTGCTGTATGCCAAACGCCAGACCGGACATATCTATCGCAGCTGGCGGCATCCGTTCGGACGTCCGACCGTATTGCGCGAGCTGGATGCATTGACCGGGGTTTCACGTCTGGGTGTCCGGGTGCCCGAAATTGTGTTCTGCGGTGCCCAGCCAGATCCAGAATTCAAGTGGCGTGCACTGCTGGTGACCAAATCGCTCGATGGCTTTCAGGAGCTTGAGCATTGGGAAGCCGGCGGCGGTCGCGAGCAATATGGCGAAGCCGTCTATGAGCGCGTGCTCAAGGACCTCGCCGAAAACCTGGCGCGCATGCACAAGGGCCGTTGGCAGCACAGCTGCATCTACATCAAGCACGTGTTTGTGCGGGTGACGGGCGAAGGTGAATCGGCCAAGGTCGAAGTCGCCCTGATCGATCTGGAAAAATGCCGTCAGCGTCTGACCGCTCATCGCGCGGCCGCCCATGACATGAAGCAATTGCGCCGCCACTCGTCGTTCAGCGCGACAGACTGGAAAAAACTCGTCTACTTTTATGAGACGGCGTTTGGCAGCGCTATCAAAGGTTTATAGCGATGAAACTAGAAATTGCTCGAGGTTTGTTTCTGGTAGGAGCCTTGGCAGTTGCATCATTGGCGGTGGCGGCCTGGGAACAGCCACGCATGCAGGTGATCGGCGCCTCGGCGAGCGACCCGCATTGCCCGATGCCACGGGTGGCGAAAGCCGCCGTGGCCACACAACCCGATCATGATCTTTTGCTGTTCATGTTCGGACTTTCTCAAGGGATGAGGCCGCAGAGTTGAATCGATTGAAATCTCTTTCTACAAGAGCCAAAGGCCTCGCTGATGCGGGGCCTTTTTTATTGCGTCATGGCTTTTTTACTGCGTCATGTCTTGGGATCGGGTTTCGCCAGCACGGTGTAAACGCACGGCAGGACAAACAGCGTAAACAATGTCCCGATCGACATCCCCGTGGCAATCACCGTCCCGATATCGAAACGGCTGACCGCCCCGGCGCCGGTAGCCACGATCAGCGGCACCATGCCGAAGACCATCGCCGCGGTGGTCATCAACACCGGGCGCAGGCGAATCGCTGCCGCTTCCTCCACCGCCTCACGGGGTGTCAGGCCCTTCTCCTTGCGTAACTGGTTGGCGAACTCGACGATCAGAATCCCGTGCTTGCTGATCAGCCCGATCAATGTCACCAGCCCGACCTGGGTGTAGATGTTCATGCTCGACCAGCCGAGGAACAGCGGAATCAGCGCTCCGCAGATCGACAACGGCACGGTCACCAGAATCACCAGTGGATCGCGGAAGCTCTCGAACTGCGCCGCCAGCACCAGGAAAATGATCGCCAGCGCCAGCGCGAAGGTCACCCACAGCGCACTGCCTTCCTGGACGAACTGCCGGGAGGCGCCGCCGTAATCGAAGGCAAACCCGGCCGGGGCCTCCTCCCGAGCGATCTGCAACACACTGTCGATAGCTTCGCCCATGCTCACCAGCGGGAACCCGGACAGCTTGGCCGCGTTGAGTTGCTGGAACTGGTTGAGCTGTCGCGGTCGTGCGCGGTCGGTCACGGTGATCAGGGTCGACAGCGGCAGCAGTTCGCCCTGGGTGTTTTTCACGTAGTAATTGTTCAGCCAGTCCGGGTTGTCGCGGTAGGCCCGTTCGACCTGGGCGATGACCTTGTAACTGCGGCCTTCGATGGTGAACCGGTTGATCTCGGCTTCGCCGAGCAAGGTGGCGAGGGTGCCGCCCAGATCCTGCATCGACACGCCCATTTGCGCAGCCTTGGAGCGGTCGATGTCGACCACCACTTCGGGTTTGTCGAAAGCCAGGTCGAGGTCGACGAAGGCGAACTTGCCCGACTCCATGGCGCGCTTCTTGATCCGGTCGGCCACCTGCAGCAACAGCTCGTAGTCATTGGCGGTGTTGATCACGAATTCGAACGGCAGGCCTTCACCGGTGCCAGGCAGGGACGGCAGGTTGAAGCCGAAGATCTGCAGGCCCGGAATGCCCTCGAGTCTGCCCTGTACCTCGGGGAGGATTTCCATTTGCGTGCGGCTGCGCTCGTTCCACGGCTTGAGCAGGAAACCGCCGATGCCGCTCTGAACCCCGTTATAGCCGTTGATCTGGAACGAGGAGTAGTACTCCGGGAACTCCTTGAAGATCTTGATGAACTCGTCGGTGTAGGTGTTCAGGTAATCGAGGTTGGTCGGCTGCGGGGCGTTGGCCATCATGAAAATGATGCCCTGGTCTTCGTCCGGCGCCAGTTCCGACTTGGTGAACTTGAGCAGCACCGGAATCAGGCACAGCACGATCACCGCAAACACCAGCACCACCGGCCGGGTATTGAGCGTGCCGTGCAGCATGCTCTGATAGCGGCGCTTGAGGCTGTCGAAAATCCGGTCTAGGCGATGGGCCAGGCCGCTGGGGTTTTCGTCATGACGCAACAACACGGCGCACATCATCGGCGACAGGGTCAGGGCGACGACGCCGGAGATCACCACCGCCCCGGCCAGGGTCAACGCAAACTCCTTGAACAGTGCCCCCGTCAGCCCGGTGAGAAATCCGATCGGTGCGTACACTGCCGCCAGGGTGATGGTCATCGACACCACCGGCATGGCGATTTCGCGGGCGCCTTCGAGCGCGGCGTCCATTGGTGTCTTGCCTTCCTCGATGTGCCGGTGGATGTTTTCCACCACCACAATTGCGTCGTCGACCACCAGCCCGATGGCCAGCACCATTGCCAGCAGGGTTAGCAGGTTGATCGAGTAGCCCATCATCTGCATGAAGAACATCACGCCGATCATCGACAGCGGAATCGTCACCACCGGAATGACCACTGAACGCAGCGCACCAAGGAACAGGAACACCACCACGATCACGATCAGCACCGCTTCGAACAGGGTTTTCACCACTTCGTCGATGGAGGCCTGGATGAACAGCGTGGCGTCGTAGGCGATCTCGCTCTTGAGGTTGGGCGGCAGCTGGGCTTCCAGCTCCGGCATGATCTTGCGCACTTCCTTGATCACTTCCAGCGGGTTGGCGCCGGGCGTGGCCTTGATCCCGATGTACACCGAGGGCGTGCCGCCGAACGAACTGATCGAGTTGTAGTTTTCCGCACCCATCTCGACCCGTGCCACATCGCTGAGCAACACCCGGCTGTCACCGCTGACCTTGAGCGGGATCTTGCCGAAGGCTTCGGCGGACTTCAGTTCGGTGTTGGCGTTGATGCTGGTGACCACGTACTCGCCTTTCACTTCGCCGGCGGCGGAGAGGAAGTTGTACTGGCGCACCGCGTTGGTCACGTCGCTGGCGCTGAGGCCGAAGCCGGCGAGTTTCACCGGGTCGATCCACAGGCGCATGGCGAACACCTGGTTGCCGAGAATCTCCGCCTCGGCCATGCCCGGCAGGGTCGCCAGTTTCGGCTGGATCACCCGCGACAGGTAGTCGGTGATCTGCGGGTTGTTCAGCTCCTTGCTGAAGAAGCTGATGTACATCAGCGCCGAGGCGTCGGCGGCTTCCTTGCTCAGCACCGGATCTTCGGCGTCCTGAGGCAGCTTGTTCTTCACCTCGTTGGCCTTGGCCAGCAGTTCGGTGAACAAACGGTCGCTGTTGGAGCCGATGCGCGCGTAGATCGAAATCACCGAGAAGTTCTGGCGACTGACCGAGGTCATGTAGTCGATGCCCTCGGCGCTGGCCAGGCTCTGTTGCATCGGCTGGGTGATGTAGCCCTGAATGGTTTCGGCGTTGGCCCCGGGGTACGCGGTGGTCACCGTGATCAGGGCGTTTTCCATTTGCGGATACTGGCGCAGCGGCAGCTTGCTCCAGGCCTGGAAGCCCAGCAGCACAATCAGCAGGCTGACCACGGTGGCGAGCACCGGGCGGCGGATGAACGGATCGGTAAAAGCCATGGGGTTTCCTTGATCAGTCGGCGCGGGGCGGACTGTTCTGCTCGCCGAGGGTCTTGTCGTCGCTGATGGCAATGTGGGCGCCGTTGTCCAGTTTGATCTGGCCGGCCGTCACCACCTGTTCGCCGCTCTGCACGCCCTTGTTGATCATCACCTGGCCATCGCGGCGTTCGCCGGTCTCGACGAACCGACGCTCGGCGATCAGCACAGGCTGGCCCTTGTCGTCCTTTTCGACGGAGCCGTCTTCGGCTTTCTTCTGGGTGACCACGTACGTCGAGTTGCCGTAGAGGGTGTAGGTGATCGCGCTTTCCGGGACCACGATGTGTTTCTGCGGATCCGGCAGCAGCACCTCGATGCTGGTGAACATGCCCGGCAGCAACTTGCCGTCGGGGTTGGCCAGGGTGGCGCGCACCAGAATGTTACGGGTGGTGCTTTCGACGATCGGGTTGATCGCGGTAATGGCGCCGGTGAAGCTCTGGCCGGGGTACGCCGCGACCGTGATCTGTACCGGCTGACCGATGGCCAGTTTCGGCACCGACTGTTCGGGCACGTAGAAGTCGGCGTAGAGGCTGCTCAGGTCCTGCAGGGTGGCGATCTTGGTGCCGCTGGCGAGGTAGTCGCCGATGTCCACGAGGCGGATGCCGATGGTGCCGCTGAAGGGCGCGACGATGCGCTTTTTCGCCAGCGCCGCATTGAGTTGATTGACCGTGGCCTTGTTCTTTTGCAACTGCGCCGAGAGCCGGTCGAACTCGCCTTTGGAGATGGCGCTGCTGCCGACGAGCTGGCTGCCGCGACCGTAATCCAGCTGTGCGAGGCCGAGATCGGCCTTGGCGGTTTCGAGAAAGGCGGCTTCGACGGCGCTGTCCAGTTGCAGCAAGGGCTGGCCGGCCTTGACCTTCTGCCCCGATTCGAATTTCAGCTCGGTGACGGTGCCGGCGTTCTCCAGACTCAGGTCGACGCCTTGCAGCGCCTTCAGCGTGCCGACGGTGGGCAGACGCATCTGCCACGGGCGCTCGACGGCCGTGGCCACGGCGACGCTGATCGGCGGCTTCGGCTTGGAAAAGCCCTGGATCATCGTATAGATCGAGAAGGCCTTGTAACCGGCGAGAAGCAGAACGATCAGCAGTACAACACCCAACATGATCAGCATGCGGCGACGCAGCATATTTCCAGTTCCTTGGAGAAAATCAGGCGAGACAGGCGGGCACATTACCCCGAGTCCGGCAGGGATTCCAACTGCCAGTTTTTACCGGGTGTAAGGGAAGAAGTTGGAGAAAAGCGGGGCCGCCGACCGAACGGTCGGCGGCGAATTTCAGGCCATCAGATGAAGATGGTTGTCCCAGAGCCCTGCGGGCAAATCCAGCGGTTTGGCCAGAAGATCGTCCTGACGGCAATCGTAGTAGCGGCAGCGTCCCTGACCGGAGGTCACGACGAACCCGTCTTTCACCGCACCGACGCCGGCGCAGTCAGGCAATGGGGCATCGAGGCGAACTTCGCCGCTGTCCAGATCCCAGATGAAGAAGCGGTTGCCGCGCGGTGCGGTCAGTGCCACCAGACGCAGGTCGCTGTGCACGGCGACGCTCGCGGTGTAATGACCCATCGACTGCAACTGATGGTCCGGCACCGGGAACGCCACGAACGGCTGGCCGGGACGTTTGATCGCCAGCAGCTCCGAGCGCTCATGAGACGGCCCCATGAATTGCTGGCCGGCGACGATGGTGCCGTCGCTGGCGATTCCCAGGTGGCGCACGCTGTTCATCTGCTGGGCGAGGGTTTCCTTGCTCAGCAGGGTGCCATCGCGCTGCATCAGCACCAGGCTTGGTTCCATGGCGTCGAGGTTCATGTCGACCCGGCTTTCGGCCTCGGTGCGGATGCCGCCATTGGCCACCACCAGGGTTTCACCGTCGGGCATCCACGACACCTGATGCGGGCCGAGACCGTGGGTGGAAATCTCGCCGCTGTGCACCAGCCGTTCGCCTTCGAATTTGTACACCCCGAGCAGGCCACGGCCCGGATCGGTGGTGTCGTTTTCGGTGGCGTACAAGTAGTCGCCGCTGTGGTGGATCACCGCATGTCCGTAGAAATGCCGGTTCGGCTGCGACGTCACGGTTTGCAGCAATGCACCGTTGCGCAGGTCGATCAGGTAGCTCTCGGTGCCCGGCCGGCGGGCAACGAACAGCGCGATCGGCAGCGTCGGGTGATTGATGATGTCGTGGCAGCGCTGGCCGACTTCCGTGGCGAACACCTGAGTGCCGTCCAGCCGATAACCGACGGCGTAATGCTTGCCGTCGGTGTCGTCCCGCGCCGACAGCAGCAGCGGGCTTTGGTCCTTGCGTTTGAACAGCGTCCAGCCGCCCAGCGTCACTGCTCCCAGCAGCAAACTACCTAAAGTCAGAGCCTGGCGTCGCAGCATGGCACGTGCCCTCATCAGTCACCGTCGTTGGCGTTGAAGCCCAGTTGGATGCCCAGCGCCTTGGCCAGCTCGCCTTCGTGCAGGCGGTGGACGACGTTGAGGCTGTCGTAGATGTCGTTGAGCTGCTGGCGACCGGCGTCATCGTTGAGCATTTCAGTCAGCGAGCGCTGAGTGCTGCCGAACAGTTTGAGCGACGCCGCGTAGGCTGCATCGATCTTGTCCGCCAGCGGCTTTTGCTCGGCCGGCAACAAGCCGCGCAGGCCTTTGTTGTCGACGCCTTCCCAGACGGTTTTGGCCGCTGCGAGGCTGGCTTCCAGCGACTCCATGGACGACTGGCTGCGCCATGCATCAGCCTGGAACGGCTGAGGTACGCCCTTGCTCTGGCGGCCCATCGGCGTGCCGAGTTTTTTCTTCAGGGTATCGAGGGCGGTGACCTGCACGCGCAGCAGATCGGCGATCGCTTCGTGGGAGTCGGCGTAGCGCTGGTTCGGGAACTTGCTCATCTGCGCGAGCATGCCGTCGGTGTTGTTCCAGCTGCTGAGAATCTCTTCCGCCAGTTGTTTCTGACGCTCGCCGATGGCCACCAGCAGTGGGCAGTACTTGGCTTTCTGCGCGTCGTTGGCCACGTCAGGCTTGGCGTCGAACAGGATGTACTCGTAAGCGGACAGGCCTTGAACCACGACGCTGGACTTGGCCAGTGCGGCGGCGTCGATCTGCGGCTGCGCGGTCACCAGTTGCTCGACCTGACGGCCGACCAGGTTTTTCTTGTCCGGCCAGAACTGCACTTGCCACGAACGGTTGCCTTCGGCCAACGGGCCGATCAGCAGCGGTTGCAGCTCGGCCCAGGCTTTCTGCGCGTGCAGGAAGTCGGCACGGGCGGTGTCCAGCGACTCTTTGCCCTGGCAGTAGGCGAGGGCGCTGACGGCCAGTTGCTTGTCGGCTTCGACCCAGCGGGTGTAGGTCGGCAGGATCACCGATTTGGCGATGGCCGCCGAAGTGACGGCTTGCGGATCCTGCGGCGAGCACGCGCCGAGGGCCAGTGCGGCAAGGCTGGTGAACAACAGCTTGGGACGGAACATGTCGGGCTCCCGATTCTTTTAAGTGTTTAAAGTGAGTTCAAGAACGCCAGCAGCGCGGCACGCTGCTCGGCGTTGAAAGACAAAACCTGTTGCTGCGCCGCCTTCGCTTCGCCGCCGTGCCAGAGCACGGCTTCGAGCAGGTTGCGGGCGCGGCCGTCATGCAGAAACTGGGTGTGGCCGCTGACCGCCTGCGTCAGGCCGATGCCCCACAGCGGCGGGGTGCGCCAGTCGCGGCCGGAGGCCTGGAATTCGGTGCGGTTGTCCGCCAGACCTTCGCCCATGTCATGCAGCAGCAGATCGCTGTACGGGCGAATCACTTGATTGGCCAGTTCAGGTTCGGCCGCGTTGGCGGCGGTGGTGTATTTCGGTGTGTGGCAGGACTGGCAGCCAGCCTGGAAAAACAGATTCTTGCCGGCCAGCACTTGCGCATCGTTGACGCCACGGCGGGCGGGAACGGCGAGGTTGCGGCTGTAGAACAGCACCAGGCGCAGGATGTTGTCGCTGACTTCCGGTTCGCCGTCCGGGCCGTTGCCGTTCGGCGCCTGTTTGCAGGCGGTTTGCGCGTCGGTGCAGTCATCAAACGGTCTCAGGCTGGTGGTGAGGCCCATATCACCAGAAAACGCGTGAACATTTTGTTGATTGAGGTTCGGTTGGCCGGCTTTCCAGCCAAATCGGCCCATGACGGTCTTTTGCTGCTCATCGTCCCAGACCCGGTTTGGCCGGCCGTTGATGCCGTTGTTCTCTTTGGCTTGCGCGGCGGCGTTGGCGAGGATCGCTTCTTCCGGGATCGCTTCGAGCAGGCCCAGGCCGATCATCGGCGGCGCAACGCGGGCCGAGAAACGTGTGTCCGGGTGCATCGGGCCGTAGCCGAGCTGGGTGATCTGCAGGACCGGTTTGCGCAGCTCGACCTCGGTGCCGTCCTTGAAGCGGATCGGCACCGGCGTGTAATCGACCCGCACCTTGCCTTCCGGCGCGACGCCGGGGACGGCCATGTCCTGGAACTGGCCGCCGTAGACCGGCTCGGGCACCACGCCCACCTGTTCGATGACTTTGGCATAGGCCGGCGCATTGGGGATCGACAGGCGCACCAGCATCGACACCGCGTTGGCCGCATCCGGCGTCGGCGGATGGCCGCGGCCGTCCTTGATGTGGCAGTTCTGGCAGGCGTTGGTGTTGAACAGCGGGCCGAGGCCATCGCGGGCGGTGGTGGTCGACGGCGCGATCACCCACGGGCTGCGAAAAAAGCTGTTGCCGACGCTGAAGTCCACTCGCCGCGACGGTGGCAGATTGGAGGACGGCAGGGAAAACGCGTTCTGATCGCTCTTGCGCACGGTCGCGGTGCCACCGGAACGAGCCTCACCCGGCTCGGCCTTGGTGAAACGCGGGGCGTCATCGCAGGCACTCAGGCCCAGGGCCAGAAACAGTGCGGACAAGCGAAGAGGCAGCGAGGGCATCAGACATCCTGCAAGAGGGGCGAATTTAAAGGCGCAAAGTCTAACAGGGCGAGGGGGTTTGAATAAGAGGAATTATCGTTTGCTTGATGCACGTCAGGTCAGCCAGAACGAAAAAGGCGACCCGAAGGTCGCCTTTTTTAACGCGGACGCTGTGATCAGAACTCGTGATCGGCGTTGTCCGGGTTCAGGTCGCTGATGCCCAGTTTGCCGGCAGCGGCTTCGATCGAACCGGTCTGCTTGACCAGCGAAGCGATGGCGTCACGGACGATCTGGTTGCCGGCGGTGTTGCCGGCCGCGATCAACTGGTCGTAGTGCTCACCCTTGTTGGCGTGATCGACCATGACCTGGATCTTGGCTTCGGTGGCGGCCAGATCGGCTTTCAGCGCGGTGTCGGCAGCCGGATCAACCTTGGCCACCAGCGACGACAGGCTGGCGCCGGTCATTTTGGTGCCGTCGACGCGGGTGTACTCGCCCAGGTAAACGTTACGAATGCCCTTGGCATCGTAGAAGTGCGAGTTGTGGGTGTTGTCGCTGAAGCAATCCTGTTCGTCTTCCGGGGAGTTCGCCTCCAGGGACACCTTCATGCGCTCGCCGGCCAGTTCGCCCAGGGACAGGCTGCCCATGCCGAACAGCATTTTGCGCAGGCCGCTTTCAGCCGGTTCGGCTTCCAGGGTGGCGCGATAGTTGTCGGCCACGTTCGGCTTCCAGTTGCCGACCATTTCTTCCAGGTCGCTGACCAGCAGCTGGGTCACGGCTTTCAGGTAGGCACGACGACGATCGTTGTGACCGCCGGTGGCGCCGGCGCCTTCCAGGTAGTCCGACGCAGGACGGTTGCCGGCGCCAGGGCCGGTGCCGTTCAGGTCCTGGCCCCAGAGCAGGAATTCGATGGCGTGGTAGCCGGTGGCAACGTTGGCTTCGGAGCCGCCCAGCTCGTTCAGGCTGGCGAGTTTTTCCGGGGTGATGTCCTTGACGTCGACCTTGTCTTCGCCGACCTGTACTTCGGTGTTGGCGATGATGTTGGCGGTGGCGCCGGGGTTGCCCAGTGCGTGTTCGTAGGACTTGTCGACGTAGTCGATCAGGCCTTCGTCCAGAGGCCAGGCGTTCACCTGACCTTCCCAGTCGTCGATGATGGTGTTGCCGAAGCGGAACACTTCGCTCTGCAGGTAAGGAACGCGAGCGGCAACCCAGGCAGCCTTGGCGGCTTTCAGGGTGTCGGCGTTCGGCTTGGCGAGGAACGCGTCGATGGCGGTTTGCAGGGTTTTCGCGGTGGATTCGGCATCGCTGTAAACGGCGAAGACCATGTCGGCGTAGTGCGAGACAACGGCTTTGCCGGCGGCCTCGTCGACTTTACCGGCAGCAGCAGGCGCAGCCGGTGCAGCGGTGCTCGCAGCCGGAGTCGGCGCAGGAGCGGCGGCCTTTTCTTTGTCTTTACCTTCGCCGCAACCGGCGAGGGAAATAGCGATGGCCAGCAGACTGGCGGTAGCCAGAGGCATACGAATCATGGCGAACATCCTGCTTCGGTAATTGAGTGGACAGGCGCGGGGGTGCGCAAAAGCTGCGACATAATGCAAATCTTTCGCATTATGTGTAAAGGGTTGTAGCTGGAAATATTTCCTATTTGCGTGGGGGTTGCGCTGGATCAACAGCGTAGACCACGCCCGGCGGATCAAGGGTTTTGCCGGGCTTCGCAGGGAGACTTCAGAGGATGGCCGCGTTGCTGCGCTGGGCCTGCTTGAGATAAACGCTCAGCTCGCGCGCCGGCAGCGGTTTGCTGTAGTGGTAACCCTGACCTTCGTGGCAGCCTTCGGAGATGATGTAGGTTTCCTGTTCGGCGGTTTCCACGCCCTCGGCGATCACCTGCATGCCCAGGCTCTTGCCCAGTTGAATGATGGCGCGAACGATGGTCGCGTCATCGTCGTCATCCAGCAGGTCCTGGACGAAGCTCTTGTCGATCTTGATCTTGTCCAGCGGCAGACTCTTGAGATAGCTCAGTGAGGAGTAGCCGGTGCCGAAGTCGTCAATGGCGATCAAGGCGCCGGAGCGGCGCAGGCTCAGCAGGTGCTGGGCGGCGGTGCTGATGTCTTCCATCAGGCCGGTTTCGGTGACTTCCAGCTCCAGGCTCCGCGGTGGCAGGCGGTACATCTGCAACAGATTGTTGACCACCCGTGGCAGCTCGGCGTGGTGCAGTTGCACGGTGGACAGGTTGACCGCCATGCGCAGGTCGACGAAGCCCTGATCGTGCCAGTCGCGCAGTTGCTTGCAGGCCTGATCCAGCACCCATTCGCCGATGGCGATGATGGTGCCGTTCTGCTCGGCCAGCGGGATGAACAGGTCCGGCGGCACCAGACCGTGTTCCGGATGTTGCCAGCGGATCAATGCTTCGACCCCGACTACACGGTGATCGCGGTAGCTGATCTGCGGCTGATAGACGAGGTAGAACTGATCGCGCAGCAAGGCATCGCGCAGGTCTTTTTCCAGTTCGCGACGGCGGCGCATCTCGCTGTCGACGCTGGCGATGTAGAACTGATAGCGGTTGCGCGAGCGGGTCTTGGCCAGGGTCATGGTCTGCTCGGCTTTCTGCAACAGCTTCTCGGTGCTGTCGCCGTCCTCCGGGAACAGGGTGATGCCGATGGTCGCGCGCAGGCGGATTTCCTGATGATCGAGGGCGAACGGCGCTTCCAGGTCATCGAGAATGCTTTGCGCCAGTTCCGCCGCTTCGTAAGGCTGTTCGATATCGGCCTGCACCAGCGCGAACTGGTCGCCGCCGAGACGGGCGAGGGCGCCGAGGCGACCGCTGTGGGCGCGTAGCCGGTCAGCCAGGGCCAGCAACAACTGGTCGCCGGTCTGGTAGCTGAATTGTTCGTTGATGCCTTTGAAGTCATCCAGTCCGACACACAACACCGCAACCCGACGCTGCAGCTTGCCGGCATCCACCAGGATCTTGTCCAGTTGCTGCTGCAATTGCTGGCGGTTCGGCAGGCCGGTGAGGAAGTCGTACTGGGCCATGCGCAACAGACTGTTTTCCGCCTCGTGGCGCAGGTGGGTGTTGCGTTCGATGGATTCGAGCAACTGGTTGGCGGTGTTGATCCAGATACCCAGTTCGTTTTTCTCGTGGCCCTTGAGCTGCGGAATCTTGTGTTCGCTGGGGCGGTCCGGGTTGATCTCGGTGAGGTGTTCGATGATCCGCGACAGCGGTTTGGTCAACAGCCAGTGATAGACCAGGTACAGCACCAGACCCATGGCCAAGGCACGCAACACGCCGGAAATGAAGATGATCACCGAGCTGACAATGAAACCCTGACCGTAGGTGGCGGTGTCGAGGGTGATGCTCAGGTCGCCGTAATATTCGCTGTAGGGGCCACGTCCCACCAGTTGGGTGGTGAAGGTGCGTTCCTGGCCAAGAATCAGGTCGGTCAGCCAGCGGCTGTTGGAATGCTGCAGCTCACGCGACTTTTGCGCGAGCATCGCTTCGTTGGGATGGCCGATGGAGGCCTGGCGCACGGCGTCGTCCTGGAACAGGCCTTCGATCACCTGCATGCCCATCTCCCGGTCCAGGCTGTAGACCGCCTGGGTAGAGGGATCGCGGAACATGTCGAGGATGCGTTCGGCATCGCCGGCGACGGCCTGGCGTGTTTTATAGGCATCGAAAACGATCTGCGCGCAGCTCAAGACCACGCCGACGATCAATGCCGACAGGAGCACGACCCGGAGCAACTTCACCGACAAGCTGTTCTTGAGTTCCAGCTTCAAAGGGTTATTCCTTGTTCCGTGCGGGTAGCGTCAAGTTGCCATGAGTATTGGCAATCCCGTGTTGGCAGTCAAAGGGACAATCGAGCCGCGGAAAATTTGTCCGTGGCCTTGGCCGAAATGCTGCTGTCTGGAGTATTTGCCCTATTTGTACTGTGTCGGTAGTTTCGGTCTCCAACTTGAGGGGCGTCGGACAATTTTTCCTCTTTTGATGGTAGTTCGCCGTGGCTTGGGAGCAAGGCGAGAAGGGCTGCTTTACGTGTGGGAAAAGGCCCTGTTTGTGATGCGACTCACCCATGATGATTTCTGCGGGCAGAAAAAAACCCGGCAATGGCCGGGTTTTTTGTCTGGCGTGCAGCTTAAGCGGTGAAGGTCTTGCCTTCGAACTGCTCGGCCACGAACTTCCAGTTGACCAGGTTCCAGAACGCCTCGACGTATTTTGGACGCAGGTTACGGTAGTCGATGTAGTAAGCGTGTTCCCACACGTCGCAGGTCAGCAGCGGGGTGTCGCCGCTGGTCAGCGGGTTGCCGGCGCCGATGGTGCTGGCCAGAGCCAGGGAACCGTCAGCCTTTTTCACCAGCCAGCCCCAGCCGGAACCGAAGGTGCCGATCGAGGTTTTGCTGAACTCTTCCTTGAACTTGTCGAACGAACCGAAAGCCGCGTTGATGGCTTCAGCCAGTGCGCCGGTTGGTTGACCGCCGGCGTTTGGCGCCAGGCAGTTCCAGTAGAAGGTGTGGTTCCAGACCTGAGCGGCGTTGTTGAAGATGCCGCCCGAGGAAGTCTTGACGATTTCTTCCAGGGTCTTGCCTTCGAACTCGGTGCCTGGCACCAGGTTGTTCAGGTTCACGACGTAGGTGTTGTGGTGCTTGTCGTGGTGGAATTCCAGGGTTTCCTTGGAAATGTGCGGCTGCAGGGCATCGTGTGCGTAAGGCAGCGGCGGCAATTCGAAAGCCATGATGATTCTCCTAATCAGGTCTGTTGCGGTGAGCGCAAGGCCGATCACGGGCGGCCAGAAATGCACCGGCGAGTTTTTACTCTTTGCGGCGCAGGGTTCGGATCATAGCACCGGGGGTGCGGCTTAACCACGCAACAACTGTGTGGGATAGAGGTTCCAGAGCTGTTTGGAATAATCACGAAGCCAGAATGAGCTGACCCGCCACCGTGAACATCATCACCGCGACCAACAGATCGAGAATCCGCCACGTACTCGGCCGCGCCAGCCACGGTGCGAGCCATGCCGCGCCGAACGCCAGGGTGAAGAACCACAGCAGCGAAGCACTCGCCGCGCCAATCACATAAGCGCCGGGCACCGACTGTTGCGCGCCGAGAGAACCGATCAGCAAAACGGTGTCGAGATAGACGTGCGGGTTGAGCAGCGTCACCGCCAGTGCGCTGAGCATCACCGCCCGCAGCGAACGTACGGTCTGGTTTTCACCCTGCTGCAAACTCTGTTTCGAGAAGGCCCGGCGCAACGCCTGGCTGCCGTACCAGATCAGAAACACCGCGCCGCCCCAGCGGGCGACCGCCAGCAAGGTCGGGTTCTGCGCCAGCACCGTGGCTAGACCGAATACTCCTGCCGCCACCAGCAACGCATCGCAGGCGACGCACAGCGCCGCGACCGGCAGGTGATGTTCACGCCGCAGGCTCTGCGCCAGGACAAAGGCGTTCTGGGTGCCGATCGCCATGATCAGCCCGAACGCCACCAGCAAACCGTTGGTATAGCTTTGCCACATGACGGTTACTCCGCGTTGGCTGCGAGATCGCGCAGCACTTGCATGGCACGTTCGGCGTCGGCCTGACCGACGAACAGATGGTCGTGGTAATAACCGGCGATCACGTTGCAACTGATCCCGGCCTTGCCCAGTGCGGTGGCGAATGCGGCGGTCAGGCCGACGGCTTCCAGCGCCGAATGCACGTTCAACGTGATCCAGGCCGCGACGTAGTCGAAACTGAAACCGGCGCGCTCGGCGTGGGACCGTTCAAGAATCACCGTCAGGCCTTCCTGTTCACGGAAACTGCCCACGACCTCCAGGCCGCTCGGCAACTGGCCGTCGCGCAAGGTGCAGAAGACGTATTCGCCGGCATTGAGCTGCGGGCTCATGCTGCGCAACAGGGTGGTCAACGAGGTTTCGCCAGCCATGGGGATGGTCCTTGATAAAGAGTGCTTGCTGGCTATTCTCCCGGTCGACGCTGTATAAGAATAACAAATAGTGCTGATCGCTCATTAGGAAAACTGATGTTCGACTACAAATTGCTTTCCGCTCTGGCCGCTGTGGTCGAGCAGGCCGGATTCGAACGGGCGGCGCAGGTGCTTGGCCTTTCGCAATCGGCGATTTCCCAGCGGATCAAACTGCTGGAAGCGCGGGTCGGCCAGCCGGTTTTGGTGCGTGGCACGCCGCCGTCGCCGACCGAGATTGGCCGACGTCTTCTCAACCATGTGCAGCAAGTGCGCCTGCTCGAGCGGGATTTGCAGACGCTGGTGCCGGCGCTGGACGAAGAAGGCCTGCCGGAGCGCCTGCGCATCGCCCTGAATGCCGACAGCCTCGCCACCTGGTGGGCCGAGGCGGTGGGCGAATTCTGCGCCGAACAACATCTATTGCTCGATCTGATCGTCGAAGACCAGACCGTCGGCCTCAAACGCATGCGCGCCGGTGAAGTGGCCGGTTGCCTGTGCGCCAGTGAGCGACCGGTGGCAGGCGCGCGCAGCGTGTTGCTCGGGGCGATGCGCTATCGAGCGCTGGCCAGTCCGGCGTTCATCGAGCGGCATTTTCCCGATGGCGTGCGGGCCGAACAATTGCCGCGCACCCCGGCGCTGGTATTTGGCCCGGACGACTTTCTGCAGCATCGATACCTCGCGTCCCTCGGCGTCGATGGCGGTTTCGAACATCACCTGTGCCCGTCGTCCGAAGGTTTTATCCGCCTGACCGAAGTCGGGCTCGGCTGGGGACTGGTGCCGGAATTGCAGGTGCGCGAGCAGCTGGAGCGCGGCTTGCTGCGCGAACTGTTGCCAGATAAACCGATCGACGTGCCCTTGTACTGGCATCATTGGCGCAATGGCGGTCAGTTGCTCGGGCTGTTGACCGAGCAATTGGTGCGCTCGTCGGCGCAATGGCTGGTGCCGTTGGACTGACGGCCAGCGTCAAGACTCACGAATCAGGCAAAACGAAAGACAGCGGAGCTCTACATGAAAATTCTGGTCACCGGCGCAAGCGGCTTCATTGGCGGACGCTTTGCGCGTTTCGCCCTGGAGCAGGGCCTGGACGTGCGGGTCAACGGTCGCCGGGCCGAGGGTGTCGAGCATCTGGTGCGTCGCGGCGCCGAGTTCGTTCAAGGCGATTTGAGCGATCCGGATCTGGTGCGTGCGCTGTGCAGCGATGTCGAAGTCGTGGTGCATTGCGCCGGTGCGGTCGGCTTGTGGGGCCGGTATCAGGACTTCCATCAGGGCAACGTCCAGGTCACCGAAAACGTGGTCGAGGCCTGCCTGAAACAACGGGTTCGGCGGCTGGTGCATCTGTCGTCGCCCTCGATCTACTTTGACGGTCGCGACCACCTCGGCCTGACCGAAGAACAAGTGCCCAAGCGCTTCAAGCATCACTACGCCGCGACCAAATACCTGGCCGAGCAAAAGGTCTTCGGCGCCCAGGAATTCGGTCTCGAAACCCTCGCCCTGCGCCCGCGTTTCGTCACCGGCGCCGGCGACATGAGCATCTTCCCGCGCTTGCTGAACATGCAGCGCAAGGGCCGTCTGGCGATCATCGGCAACGGTCTGAACAAGGTCGATTTCACCAGCGTGCACAACCTCAACGAAGCGTTGCTCAGCAGTCTGCTGGCCGACGCCTCCGCACTGGGCAAGGCCTACAACATCAGCAACGGCGCCCCGGTGCCGCTGTGGGATGTGGTCAATTACGTGATGCGCAAGATGGAAGTCCCACAGGTCACCAAGTACCGTTCCTATGGTCTGGCCTACAGCGTGGCGGCGCTTAACGAAGGTGTGTGCAAGCTCTGGCCCGGGCGTCCCGAGCCGACCCTGTCGCGCCTGGGCATGCAGGTGATGAACAAAAATTTCACCCTCGACATCAGTCGCGCCCGGCATTATCTGGACTACGATCCGAAAGTCAGTCTGTGGACGGCCCTCGATGAGTTCTGTGGCTGGTGGAAGGCCCAGGACATTCGTTGATACGAATCTGCCGGCCGGCACTGAACCGCGCCACGGCTTGAGGGTCAACCCCAGCGGCCGCGGGGTTTATACTTCGCCCCAATCTGCCATCACCGCGTTTCACAAAGGTTGCCTCAATGTCCATGCGTAACGATGCCCACGACGATTTCGACGATGTACCGAGCCTGCGCGCCGATACCCTCGATGACGACGATTTTCCGGCCACCGCCCGCACCACCTTGCATTCGCGCACGCCGCCGGTGGTCAAGGTCAAAGCCGCCAGCACCGGGCCGTTGTGGGCACTGGTCGGCGCATTGTTCTTCGCCTTCATCGGTCTGGCCTGGTGGAGCTTCCAGCAGATTTCGCTGATGGAGCAGCAACTGGTGGCGACCCAGGAAAGTTTCGCGCGCATCAGTGAGGAAGCAGCGGGGCGCTTGCAGGACATTTCCGGCAAGGTCGTGGCCAGCCAGACCAACGTCACCACCGACAGCGAAGCCCTGAAGCTGCAGATCAAACAGCTGCAAAGCGCGCTTCAGGATCAGAGCAAACAGCAGCAGGGCGTGGCCGGGCAGGCGACGGATCTGGACAAGCGCCTGGCGCAGATGACCGCCCAGACCACCGAACAACAGAACGCCAACACCCAGTTGCAAGCCCAGGTCAAAGCCCTGAGCGCCGAACTGGCCACGCTGAAAAGCACCCCGGCCGACACCAGCAAGCTTGACGCCCAGCTCAAGAGCTTCGATGCACAGGTGAAGGGTTTCGATGCGCAGTTCAAGAGCCTCGGTGCCGACATCACGGCCCTGAAGAAACAAAGTGGGTCGAACCCTGCAATCGATCGTCTGGAGCAGGAAATCGTCATCCTCAAAAGCGAGCAGGACAACCGTCCGGCCGCTGCGCAGGGCGGCACCAACACTGCCGAGTTCGATGCCTTCCGTGGGCAGATGACCCGCAACATCAACACCCTGCAAGCGCAGATCCAGAACCTGCAGCAGCAACTCAACGCCCGTCCGTAAGCCTCTTGTGTGGCGAGGGAATGAACGCCCTCGCCACAGCAACATTCAGAAGCTTTCTGAATATCCATACATGCCTTCAGGCCGTCTACGCTCTTGAAACACCAACAAGAACGAGGGATGCGTCATGGGGTTTGTGCACAAGCTGGCCTGGCTCGGCGCGGTGCTGCTGTTGAGTTTCGGTCAGGCCAACGCGGCCACCACGGAAAAAGACGACAGCAAGGCCGCCATCGCCTTGCTGGAAAAGGCTCTGGCCTATTACCACGACAACGGCGACAAGGCGTTCGCGGCGTTCAGCCGACAGGGCGAATTCGTCGACAAGGACCGTTACGTGTTCGTGGTCGACACCAAGGGCGTGATGCTCGCCAGCGGTGGGCCGTCGTCGGCATTGATCGGTCGCGACGTCAGCGAAGTCCTCGGGCCGGACTTGCAGAAGTCCTTCAAGGACGCCTTGAAAGTGCCGGAAGGCAACGGCATCCAGCAGGCCGAATACCGCTGGCAGAACTGGTCCGACGGCAAGGTCGAGCGCAAGCACGTTTACTATCAACGCATCGGTCAGCGGATTCTGGCGGTGGGTTATTACCTGCCGCGTGCGTCGGCAGAACAGGCGAAAGCGTTGCTCGACAAAGCGGCCACCGATTTGACCAAGGACGAGAAGGGCACGCTGTCCGCAATCAACTCGCTCAAGGGTGGTTACCTGCAGGACGACCTGTATGTGTTCGTGGTCAATCTCGACAACCGGCGCTACGTCGCCCACGGCACCAACCTGCGGTTGATCAACACCGATTTCGCCAAGGTCGATGACCCGGAAGGCAAACCGGTGGGCGAACCGATTCTGGCGCTGATCGGCAAACAGGATGAGGGCGAGTACGAGTACCGCTGGAAAAACCCGGTGACCGGCAAGGTCGAGGACAAGCATGCCTACCTGAAGAAGGTCGGGAACATGCTGGTGGCGGTCGGTTATTACAGTGCTTGATTGCACTTCCCCTGTGGGAGCGAGCTTGCTCGCGATAGCAATGTAGCAGTGACGCAAATGTCGACTGATCAACCGCAATCGCGAGCAAGTCGAGTCGTCGCACCGTCGCTCCCACAGGTCATACGGTGTTCTACAGTCAGCGGGCGCCGTGTTCACGGCCCCGCAGCAACCGGTTCGGCATCGCAATCGCCGCCGCCAGCCCGAGCAGCGACACCGCCGCGCTGACCATCAGCAAATGCCGGAACGTCACCAGCAGTTCGGCACGCAAGGCATTCTTCGCATCGCCGGGCGCCGCGTTCAGGCCATCGAGCAGCACGTTACCGGAATGCCCTTCGCTCATCAGCGAGCTGCCGGCCAGGTGGGCGAAACTGGAATCCTGCAACAATGCCAGCAACAGCGCCGACATCAATGCCACGCCCACCGCGCCGCCCAGGGAGCGGAACAGGTTGGTGGTGCTGGTGGCGACGCCGATGTCCTTTTGCTCCACCGAATTCTGCGTACCGACCAGCGAGGTCGGGAACTGCATGCCACCGGCGATCCCGCTGAGCAGCATGAACAGGCTGCTGAGCAACGTCGCATCCGGCGGGCTGAAGGCCATGCCGAGGATCGAGATCGGCATCAGCAGCGCGCCGGTCAGAATCTGCGGTTTGTAGCGTCCGGTGATCGAGGTGCGACGTCCGGCGAAATACGCGCCGATCGGCAAACCCATCGCCAACGGCAGCAGGTGCAGTGCGGCGCTGTCGGCGCCAGCACCGGTTACGCTCTGGAAGCGCAGAGGCATCAGCACAATCAACGAAATCGCCTGGAAGCTGCAAAAGAAAATCGTGCACCAGCACAGCAGGGCGCTGCGGTTGGTGAACAGGTGCATCGGCAGCAACGGCTCCCGGGCGCGCCGCTCATGCCAGACGAACACCGCCAAAACCGCCACCGCGCAAGCGAACAGCCCGAGCACTTCGCTGCTGCGCCACGCGTAACCCTGGCCGACCTGAGTGATCGCCAACAACAGCGCCGTCAGACCGATGATCATTAGCAGCGTGCCGAGGTAGTCGATGATTGGTTTGCGCTGGGGAATCGGCAGGCCGATCAGGTTGCGTCGCGCCACCCAGTAAGCGCCAAGGCCCAACGGCAGGTTGATCAGGAACACCCAGCGCCATGACAGGTACTCGGTCATGTAACCGCCGAGCACCGGGCCGGCGACGCTGGCCACCGCGTACATGCTGCTGAAATAACCCTGATAACGCCCGCGTTCGCGAGGCGGCACGATGTCGCCGATGATCGCCTGGCTCACCGAAATCATCCCGCCGGCGCCGATGCCCTGGAAAATCCGCGCCAGCACCAGTTGCTCCATGCTCTGGGCCATGCCGCAGAACAGCGAGGCGAGGGTGAACAGGCCCATGCCGAACAGCATCAGTTTGCGCCGCCCGTACAGGTCACCGAGCTTGCCGTAGATCGGCACCGCCACGGTCATCGCCACCATGTAGCCGGAAATCACCCAGGCCAGCAGGCTGACGTCCTTGAACTGGGCGGAGATGGCCGGCATGGAAACGGCGACGATGGTCTGGTCCAGCGCACCGAGAAAGATCGCCATCATCAGCGCGACCAGCACGCTGCGAATGGCCGGTTTGGGCGTTTCGGGATGGTTGAGATTGGTCACGGGCAAAACCTGCGGGCAGTGAGTGTCCCGCAGATCGCCAGGCGAGCGGGGATGCTCGCCAGTGTAACAGGGTGTGTCATCCATTATTTCCCGCGCCGCGTTGCCACCTGAAAGCGGGCCAGGCAAGGCGCAGCCCGAAGGTAAGGGTTGTTTCCTTGCCGAGGGCTGCAACGCCGCATGGCCCGCTTTCAGGTGACAACCCGAAGGGCCGGGCGTGCTGTTACGCAGGGCTGCGTTGCTCGGAGCTTATTTGGAATGACCAAACTACGCTCCTCGCGCCTTGCCCTGCGTAACAGCACACCCGGCGCGGCGCGGGAAATAATGGATGACACACCCTCTGGTAGCAGGCTATTCGATAGCCTCATAAGGAAGCCCGACGTAATTTTCTGCAATGGTTTTTTGCCCCGCCTCTGAGCTGACAAAGTAGTCCAGTTCCGAAGCGCAGATCCGCTGGCTGAAATCATCATGCTCGTCGAAGCGGTGCAGCATCGAGGTCATCCACCAGGAAAACCGCTCGGCTTTCCACACCCGGCGCAGGCAGATCTCCGAGTATTTTTCCAGCAACTCGGTGCGACCTTCGCGGTAGACCTTCAGCAAAATCCTGAACAGCGTGCTGACATCGCTGGCCGCCAGATTCAGACCTTTGGCACCGGTCGGCGGAACAATGTGCGCCGCATCCCCGACCAGAAACATCCGCCCGTACTGCATCGGCTCGACCACAAAACTGCGCAGCGGCGCGATGCTCTTTTCAATCGACGGACCGGTCACCAGTTTCTGCGCCAGATCCTCCGGCAGACGATTGCGCAGTTCATCCCAGAAACGCTGATCCGACCAGTCATCGACGTTTTCTTCGGCCGGCACTTGCAGGTAATAACGGGTGCGAGTCGCCGACCGCATGCTGCACAGGGCGAAGCCGCGTTCGTGGCGGGCGTAGACCAGTTCATCGTGAATCGGTGGAGTATCGGCGAGAATCCCCAGCCAGCCAAACGGATAAACCCGTTCGAAGACTTTCAGGCAATCCTCGGGAATCGACTGCCGGGCCACGCCGTGGAAACCGTCGCAACCGGCGATGTAGTCACAATCGACACGCCAGGTTTCGCCGTCCTTTTCGAAGGTGACATAAGCTTCGTCGCTTTTCATGTCACAGGGAACGACATGGCTGGCTTCGTAAATTGTCTGCCCACCGGTCTCCCGACGAGCGGCCATCAGGTCGCGAGTGACCTCGGTCTGGCCGTAGACCGTCACGGTTTTTCCACCGGTCAGGGCTTGCAGATCGATGTGGATCCGGCGCCCGTCGAGGGCCAGTTCGAAACCACCGTGCACCAGCCCTTCGGCATCCATCCGCTGACCTACGCCAGCCTCGCGCAACAGCTCTACCATGCCTTGTTCAAGCACGCCGGCGCGGATTCGGCCGAGCACATAGTCAGGTGTCTGGCGCTCCAGAATCAGGGTGTCGATGCCGGCGTTGTGCAACAGTTGGCCGAGCAATAATCCGGACGGACCGGCGCCGATGATGGCGACTTGGGTTTTCAGCGTTTTCATTGTTTTTATGACTCGCAAGCTTCACGCGACAACGGCCGGTGAATGATTTTCAGGATTCGAGTGCTTGCATTTTTCCCTTGCGGGTCTGTCAATTGAAGGTGAAAACTGAGCCGATACCTGTACATTCTGCCAATCGGTGCGATTATCGCCCGCAAACCTCGAGGCCTGGATTGAAGTGATGAACAAGCCTGACCTGCCTTCGATTCCGGTGTTCAAGCTCTACGGTGAAAGCCTGGACTGGCCGACCCCTGACTTGCTGCACTGTGAAACCATTTCCAAACGCAGCCGCGAACACCAATGGGAAATCAAACCCCACCGCCACGCCGATTTGTGCCAGTTGCTCTTCGTATTCAAAGGTCAGGCAGAGCTTGAAATCGAAGGCCAACGCACGCAACTGAACGAAGCCGCGATCCAGATCCTGCCGCCGTTATCGGTGCATGGATTCCGTTTTTCCGAGGACGTCGAAGGATTTGTCGTCACCCTCGCCACACCGTTGATCAACCATTTGCAGGCGCAACTGGGCAGCGCGGTGCAGGCCCTGGCCCAGGCCGAAAGCTATCCGGCGGGCAAGGACGCGGAGTACCTCAACAGTTTGTTTGCCGCGTTGCAGGCCGAGTACAACGGCCATCAACCGGCGCGTGAAATGCTCATGCATTCGCTGGTCAGCGTGATCATGGTCTGGGTCAGCCGTCAGGCGATCCACCGCCACAACGCCACGCTACGCCCGCAGCGTCAGCGCGAATACCTCAACGGGTTCATTCAACTGGTCGAAGAAACCTACCGCCAGCACGTCAAGGTCGAAGACCTGGCCCATCGCCTGGGGATTTCCGTCTCGCACCTCAACGGCACCTGCCGTGAACTGGCGGGGCAGCCGGCGTTGCAGATCATGCACGAGCGTCAATTGCTGGAAGCCAAGCGTCTGCTGACTTATACGAGCATGACGATTTACGAGATGTCCGAGGTGTTGGGGTTTTCCGATCCGACCAACTTCACGCGCCTGTTCCGGCGCCGGGTGGGGATCTCGCCAAAGGCGTTCCGCGACCGACTCAAATCCGAACAACAAGAGAGTGAATAGGTGGGAGCGAGCTTGCTCGCGAAGACGGTGTATCAGCCGGCAGTTTTGCCACCTGACACGCCGCCTTCGTGAGCAAGCTCACTCCCACAGACGTCCTGCGTCAGCGCAGGGCGTTGAGGGTGGCGTTGTGAGGGATGCAGCGCTCGAAGTTGCAGCTCGCGTATTCACGGGGCAGTTGCCGCAACTGCTCCACGCGCCACGCCGCGGTGCCATACAGCGCCAGCGTGGCCGCGCAGGTGATGAAAATCGCGAGGTATCTTCTTGTTCTGGTGTTCATGGCGTTGACCTCTGAACGAATACCCTTGGGTACTACTTTCAGCATAGGTCAGCGCCGTGGAGTTGCCAGCGGCTATGCGAACGGGATTACAGCCCGATATCCCATTGCGGGTTTTCGGGAAAACGCTGCACCAGAAAATCCAGCATGCAGCGCAGCGCCGCCGGCATGTGCTTGCGCGAGGCGTACACGGCGTAGATGTTCATCTGTCGCGGCTCGGCGTGGGGCAGCAGGCGAACCAGTTCGCCGCTGTGCACATGCACCCCGGCCTGATAGGTCGGCAGCATCGCCACGCCGGCGCCGGCCAGGGTCGCGCGCAGCAGGGTGCTGGCCTCGTTGGCGCTGATGTTGCCCTGCACCGGCACCGAGACCGGTTCGCCATCTTCCTCGAAATGCCACAGGCTCTTGCCGAAATAGGAATGGGTCAGGCAGTTGTGCCGGCTCAGATCTTCAACCCGCTGCAGCTGCGGATGTTCCTGCAGATAGGCGGGCGCGGCGCAGACCACCGAACGGCAGACCGTCAGGCGCCGGGCGATCAGGTTGGGGTCGAGGTCGTTGCTGGTGCGGATCGCCAGGTCGATGCGCTCGTCCACCAGGTTCACGGTGCGATCGAGCATTTGCAGATCGATGTTCACCCCCGGATACGCTTTGACGAACGCCGCCACGGCATCGGCCAGTTGCGCCTGACCGAAAGAGGTACTGACGCTGATCCGCAGCAAACCCCGTGGCGCATCGGCAGGTTCGCTGACGGCGGCCTGCATGTCGCCGGACAGCTCCAGCATCTGCCGGCAGCGCGGCAGGATTTCGTTGCCGGCGGCGGTCAGGCTCAACTTGCGCGTGGTGCGGTGCATCAGGCGCGCGCCGACCCAGTCTTCCAGTTCCGCCAGATAGCGCGACACTACCGGGCGCGACAGGTCCAGGTGATCGGCCGCCGCCGACTGGCTGCCCAGATCCACTACCGTGACAAACACCCGCATTGCTTGGAGACGATCCATGATTTGCCCGCTTTCAGAAACAAACTATGTTCAAGCATCGCATTTTTTGTAACGAGTCTGGCAACTAAGCTCTGTCCCCATCGCCAAGCACGGCATTCGAACAGCGGAGCAACCCATGATCGGCTTCACCATCCTCAAGCGCGTTTTACTGGCCACCGCCACCCTCGGTTTTGCTGCCCATGCAGCGGCCGCGAATCTGACCCTCGACGTTTACAACCCGGGCACCAACGCGATCTTCCCGGTGACTTCGGTGCTGGTCAGCGGTGAGAAAGACGCGATTCTGGTGGACGCGCAATTCGGCAAATCCCAGGCCGAGCAAGTGGTGGAGAAGATCCGCGCCAGCGGCAAGCAACTGACCACCATCTACATCAGCCACGGTGACCCGGATTACTACTTCGGTCTCGACACCCTGACCAAAGCCTTCCCGGATGCCAAGGTGCTGGCCTCGCAACCGACCGTTGATCACATCAAAAAAACCGTCGACGGTAAACTCGCCTTCTGGGGCCCGAAAATGGGCGCCGACGTGCCGGCCAAAACCATCGTGCCGGGCGTGCTCAAGGGCGACAGCCTGATGCTCGAAGGTCAGAAACTGCAGGTGGTCGGCCTGGAAGGCAAACAACCGGATCGCAGCTTCGTGTGGATTCCTTCGTTGAAAGCCGTGGTCGGTGGTGTGGTCGTCGCCGAGAACATCCACGTGTGGATGGCCGACACCCAGACTGCGCAATCCCACGCCGACTGGCTGGAAACCCTGCACTCGATCGAAACCCTGAAACCGAAAACCGTGGTGCCGGGTCACTACCTGGGTGACAGCGCCCGTTCGCTGGCGGCCGTGAAATTCACCGCCGACTACATTAAGGCTTTCGACGCAGAAACCGCCAAGGCCAAGGACTCTGCCGCGCTGATCGCCGCGATGAAAAAACGCTACCCGACACTGGGCGAAGAAAGCTCGCTGGAGCTGAGCGCGAAAGTCGCCAAGGGCGAAATGCAGTGGTAACCCGATTCTGAAAAACGCAGCACTCTCAAGCCAACTGGAGAATGTCATGAGCAAGATCGCAATCATTGGTGCCACCGGCCGTGCCGGCAGCCAACTGCTGGAAGAAGCCCTGCGTCGCGGCCACAGCGTCACCGCCATCGCTCGGGATACCTCGAAGATCGGCGCCCACGCCGGTGTGGTCAGCAAGAATGTCGACGTGCTGGACGCCGCCGCGTTGCAGGACGCCGTCGCCGGTCACGATGTGGTGATCAGCGCCGCGCATTTCGCCACGGTACCGGCCAGCGCGCTGATCGGCCCGGTGAAACAGGCCGGGGTGAAACGTCTGCTTGTGGTCGGTGGTGCCGGTTCGCTGTTGCTGCCGGACGGCACTCGCGTGATCGACAGCGCCGGTTTCCCGGCCGAGTACAAGGCTGAGGCCAGTGCTGGTGCGGCGTTCCTTGATGCGCTGCGTCAGGAGAAGGAACTGGACTGGACGTTCCTGTCGCCTTCGGCGCTGTTTGTCGAAGGCGAGCGCACCGGCAAGTTCCGTATCGGCAAGGATGACTTGCTGGTGAGTGCTGATGGTCAGAGCTCGATTACCTTTGCCGATTACGCGATTGCGCTGATCGACGAAGTGGAAACGCCGAAGCATTCGCGTCAGCGGTTTACGGTCGGTTACTGACCGTATTGATCGTTCCCACGTCGAGGCGTCGAACCGTCCGCGTGGGAACGCCTCATTGGACGCTCCGCGTCCGCTTCGGCATGGGACGCGGAGCGTCCCGAGCTGCATTCCCACGCGGAGCGTGGGAACGATCAAAGAAGGGGAGCGTGGGAACGATCATCAGGTGAGGCCGGGCTCAACGCGTATGAGCCTGCTCAACCAACCACCCCATCAATTCCTGCAATTTCGCCGACGGCTCCGACGCCGGCGCCACGATGTAATAACCCAATCCCGTCTTCACCTTCAGATCGAACGGCATCACCAGTCGCCCGGCGTTCAAGTCGTCGCCGATCAGTGACCAGTCGCCGATCGCCACCCCCGTCCCGTGGGACGCCATCGACATCGCCTGATCCAGCGTCTCGAAATGCTGACCGCTGGCGATGTTGCTCAAATGCAGTTCGGCGGCTTCGAGCCAGAGTGTCCAGTCGTCATCCGTGTGAGTCGGGTGCAGCAACAGATGCTGTTGCAAGTCTGCCGGTGTGTGCAGGGCCGGCCCACCGTTGAGCAGCGTCGGCGAGCAGACCGGCGTCAGTTGCTCATCGAACAGATGCAAGGTCGCAGGCGAATCGTGGGGCGCGGTGCCATAGATCACCGCCGCGTCGAACTGCTCGCGATGAAAATCCACCCCGTGTTGCAGCGACGCCGTGAGTTTCACCGGCACGTCCGGGCGCTCGCGCTGCCATTGCAGCAGGCGTGGCAACAACCAGCGCATCACGCAGCTCGGCGCCTTGAGTTGCAGGGTCTCGCGCTTGGCGCCGATCTGCTCCACCGAGTCGCCGATCAGGCTGAACACCTGCTGCACCCGTGGCAGCCATTCGCGACCTTCGGCCGTCAGCTCCAGGCCCCGGGCCAGGCGAATGAACAGCTCATAACCCAGATGCTCCTCCAGCCCGGCGATCTGCCGGCTCACCGCACCCTGAGTGATGTGCAACTGCTCGGCGGCCCGGGTGAAGTTGCAGCACTGCGCGGTAATCAGAAACGTATGCAGGGCGGGCAGGGGAGGCAGTCGTTTCATGTGGATCCAAGGTATGACGTGAGGACATGGCTAGTATGAGCTTTTATCGATTGTTGCGGCTACGGGTCGCCCGTTTCAATGAGGCCAATCACCGGTTCCTTTAAAGCCCGGTGCCTCAACGAACAAGAAGGGCAAAGACATGGCGACGTGTGGCGAAGTACTGGTCAAGTTACTCGAAGATTATGGGGTCGAGCAGGTGTTCGGCATTCCCGGGGTGCATACCGTGGAGCTGTATCGCGGGCTGGCCCGTTCGAGCATCAACCACGTCACCCCGCGCCATGAACAGGGCGCCGGCTTCATGGCCGACGGCTACGCCCGCACCAGCGGCAAACCGGGTGTGTGCTTCATCATTACCGGCCCGGGCATGACCAACATCACCACCGCCATGGGCCAGGCGTACGCCGATTCGATCCCGATGCTGGTGATCTCCAGCGTGCAGTCGCGCAGTCAACTGGGCGGCGGTCGCGGCAAGCTGCATGAACTGCCGAACCAGAGCGCACTGGTCGGCGGCGTGGCGGCGTTCTCCCACACGCTGATGTCGGCGTCCGAATTACCGGGCGTATTGGCCCGTGCTTTCGCGCTGTTCCAGGCCGGACGTCCGCGTCCGGTGCACATCGAAATTCCGCTGGACGTACTGGTCGAAGAGGCCGACGAACTGCTGACCAGCGTGCCGGTCAACATCGACCGTGCCGGTGCTGCGCCGGCCGCCGTGAGCCGCATGACTGAACTGCTGGCCGGCGCCCAGCGTCCGCTGATCCTCGCCGGTGGCGGCGCCATCGATGCGGCTGCCGAGCTCACCGAACTGGCCGAACTGCTCGACGCACCGGTGGCCCTGACCATCAACGCCAAAGGCATGCTGCCGTCGAGCCATCCGCTGTTGATCGGTTCGACTCAGAGCCTGGTGGCGACCCGCGCTTTGGTGGCCGATGCCGACGTGATCCTGGCGATCGGCACCGAATTGGCGGAAACCGACTACGACGTGACCTTCGCCGGCGGTTTCGAAATCCCCGGCAAGCTGCTGCGCGTGGACATCGATCCAGACCAGACCGTGCGTAACTACCCGCCTCACGTGGCGCTGGTGGCCGACTCGCGCAACGCCGCACAAGCGCTGCTCAGTGCGCTGTCGCACAAGCCGCTGGCCGAGCGCCGCAACGATTGGGGTCAGGTACGCGCCGCCCGTCTGCGTGAAGACCTGGCCGCGACCTGGGATGCACCAACGCTGGCCCAGACCCGTTTCCTCGAAACCGTGCTGCACGAATTGCCGAACGCGGTGTTCGTCGGTGACTCCACGCAACCGGTATACACCGGCAACCTGACGTTCAACCCGGAGCGTCCGCGCCGCTGGTTCAACTCGTCCACCGGTTACGGCACCCTCGGTTACGCCTTGCCGGCGGCGATTGGCGCGTGGCTTGGCGGCAACCTCGAACACGGCGCTCGTCCGCCGGTGGTGTGCCTGATCGGTGACGGCGGTCTGCAATTCACCCTGCCGGAACTGGCCAGCGCCGTCGAAGCGCGCACGCCGGTGATCATCCTGCTGTGGAATAACCAGGGTTACGAAGAGATCAAGAAATACATGGTCAACCGCGCCATCGAGCCGGTGGGCGTGGATATCTATACCCCGGATTTCATCGGTGTGGCCAAGGCCCTGGGTTGTGCAGCAGAAGCGATCAGCTCCGCCGAACACCTGCGCGGTGCACTGCGCGCCGCCACCGATCGTCAGGGCCCGACCCTGATCGAAATCGACCAGACCCAATGGATGAAGGCGGTGGCCCAATGATCAATTTCCCGACCACACTCGACGGCCTGTACATCAACGGCCAATGGTCCGCCGGCCGCGAACACCTGCGCGTGATCAACCCGGCCACCGAAGCGCTGCTGACCACGGTCAATGGCGGTGACGAAAGCGCCGTCAACCAGGCGGTAGCGGCAGCGACCGAAGCTTTTAAAGGCTGGTCGAAAACCACCGGTGCCGAGCGCGCGGCGATCCTGCGCAACATCGCCAATGGTGTGCGCAACGGCCGCGAACATCTGATGAAGTTGCAGTCGAGCAACAACGGCAAACCGCAGTTCGAAGCGGGCATCGATGTCGACGACGTGATCGCCACGTTCGAGTACTACGCCGAACTCGCCGAAGGCCTCGACGCCAAACTCGACAGCAATGTGCCGCTGCCCAGCGACGATTTCAGCGCACGTCTGCGCCGCGAGCCGTGCGGTGTGGTCGGTCTGATCGTGCCGTGGAATTTCCCGATGGTCACCACCGCGTGGAAACTCGCCCCGGCCCTGGCCGCCGGGTGCTGCGTGGTGCTCAAGCCGTCGGAAGTCACGCCGCTGCCGGAGCTGGAACTGGCGACCATCATCGCTGAATCCGGTCTGCCAAAAGGCGTATTCAACCTGGTGTGCGGCACCGGTCTGGCGGTCGGTGCGCCGCTGTCGGCGGACCCGCGCATCACCAAGGTTTCCTTCACCGGCAGCAACGCCGTCGGTGTGCAAGTGATGCAGCGCGCCGCTGAAACCGTGAAGGGCGTGAGCCTGGAACTGGGCGGTAAATCCTCGCTGCTGATTCTGGAAGACGCCGACCTTGATCTGGCGGTGGAGCTGGCCTGCGGTGGCGGTTTCTTCAACGCCGGGCAGATGTGCTCGGCCACCAGCCGGGTGCTGGTTGCCGATGAAATCGCCGATGAGTTCCTGATTCGTCTGAAGGCCCGCGCGGAAAAAATCCGTGTGGCCGACCCGTTCGATCCTGAAGTCGAGATGGGCGCGCTGGTCAATCAGGCGCAGTACCAGCGAGTGCTCGGTCACATCGACCGTGGTTTGAGTGCCGGTGCCAAGCTGATTTGTGGCGGCAATCGTCCCGCGGATCTGCCGCGCGGATATTTCTTGCAGCCGACGATCTTCACCGAAGTGCCCCTCGACAGTGCGCTGTGGTGTGAAGAGATCTTCGGCCCGGTGATCTGCGTGCGCAGTTTCGCTACGGAAGCGGAGGCGATTGCCCTGGCCAACGACAGTCAGTTCGGTCTGGTCGCCAGTGTCGTCACGCGCAATGCCGAGACCGCGGATCGGGTCGCCAACGCCTTGCAGGCGGGGCTGGTGTGGCTCAACGCGCCGCAGGTGATCTTCCCGCAGACGGCGTGGGGCGGCTACAAACAAAGCAGCATCGGCCGCGAGTTGGGCCCGTGGGGTCTGGCGGCATTTCAGGAAATCAAGCACGTGATCCGCGCGCTCTGAATGCCCGAAAAAGGTCAGCGCATGCCTCGCAACGAGGCATGCGCCGGCGTCATGGCTCCAATGAGTTTTTATCGATAGTCAGGTGTTTTGCACGACCTCAGGATGAACCCGCAGACCACGCTCAAGCCCTTTGAAACCGGGCGCTTGAGCAATTCCGGTCAGGCAGATGCAAGGGTTGCGATCAGTCTCATACTTACAAGAATAATGGGAGTCCTAAATGGGCGAGCACGATCTGAACAGGCGTCAATTCATCAAAACCGTCGGCGTGGCCTCGGTGGCTGCGGCGGCCATGAGCATGCCCTTCATCCGGGCCAGTGCCAGCGACACCCGCTTTGCCGGCAAGACCCTGCGCCTGCTGACCTGGTCCGATGACACGGGCCTCGCCGCACTGCGCAATATCGCGGCAACCTTCGAAGCCAAGACCGGCGCCAAAGTGATTGCCGACCGCACCGGCAGCACCTCGGAAATGGTCGCCAAACTCAAGGCCGGCGGTGATCGTCCGCAGTACGACATCATCACCCTGGCTGGCGTTGGTGCCGAAGGTCTGGCCGCTGCCGGACTGCTGGAAAAGCCCGATCTCAACCGCATTCCCAACCTGGTCGACGTCCCGGAAAAATACCGCACCGGGGCCAACGGTCACGGCATCGGCTACCTGCTGTGGTGCAACAGTCTGGTCTACAGCACTCGCACCCAGACCACCGCGCCGGACAGTTACGCGGCACTGTGGGACGCCGATCTGGCACCGAACATTTTCCTGCCGCCGCCGAACTGGACCGAGGCCATGGACCTGATCATCATCGCCGCCAAACTGGCCGGTGGTGACGAGCACAACATCGAGCCGGGCTTCAAGAAACTCGCCGAGCTGAAAGACCGCGTGGTGACTCTGGGCGAAAACCCCAACCAGATCGCCGAGCTGTTCCGCACCGGTTCCCTGGACATGGGCGGCCTGTATGCCCCGGCGTTTTTCCCCAAGCAGATTCGCGACCCGAACTATGGCCTGGGCGCCACGTTCGGCATGAAGGAAGGTTTCTACACCGACCTGATGCTCTCGGTAATGCCGAAGAATCGTCCGGGCGACACCGACCTGGCTTACGCCTTCATCGACCACTCCCTCGACCCGCTGGTGCAGGGCAAGATGGCCGAAGACATCTTCAACGGCCCGGTCAACGCCAAGGCGATCATCTCCGCCGAAGCGCGCAAGAGCCCGTTCATCCTCACGCCGGAGCAGATCGCGGAGAAGGCGATCATGCACGACAACGCCTTCCTGGCGACCGTGCATGACCAGTGGATTCGTCGCTACACGGAAATCTTTTCTTCCTGACGCCGTACTTCCAGACACCACAGAAACCTTGTGGGAGCGGGCTTGCTCGCGAATGCAATCTGTCAGTCGCTTCATGGGTTGACTGACCCGCCGCTTTCGCGAGCAAGTCGAAGCGTCGAACCGCCGCTCCCACAGGGCGAGTGGTGTTTGGGAGATTCGTTCTCCATTGACGAGATCATTGCTATGGAACATCAATCCCTGACCCAACCGGTCGGCGCGGGTGACGCGCGCCCGGCGCGCGGTGTTTCGCCGACGGCGCGGGCGTGGTTTTTTCTCACGCCGTCGATGCTGTTTCTCGGCGTGCTGATTGCCGCCAGCCTGCTGGTGCTGCGCATGAGCGTCGGCACCAAGGGTGCGGAGTGGTCCGGTTTCAGCCTGGCCAGTTACGCGCAGTTGCTCGAACCCTACTACCTCAAATCGTTGCTGCTGACCTTGCGTCTGGCGCTGATCAGCGCGGTGATCGCCGTGGTGCTGGCGATCCCGGTGGCGTACACCATGTCGCGCCTGACCTCGCCGTTCGTGCGGCGGATTTTTCTGGCGGCGGTGCTGTTGCCGCTGCTGGTCAACCTGTTGCTGCAAAGCTATGGCTGGCTGGTGATCCTCGGCCCCGGCGGCATGCTCAACCAGACCCTGATGGGCCTCGGTCTGATCAAGCGGCCGATCATGTTGCTGTACAACCAGAACGGCGTGTTGATGGGGCTGGTGCAGACCGCGTTTCCGCTGGCTGTGCTGCCGATTGCCAGCGCCATGCGCGGTGTCGCCCGCAGCTACGAAGAAGCTGCCGCCACCCTCGGCGCCAGTCGTTTTCAAGTGTTCCGCCAAGTGGTGTTGCCGATGAGTCTGCCGGGGATCATCACCGGCGCGACCCTGGTGTTTGCCTACAACGCCAGCAGCTTCGTGGTGCCGTTGCTGCTCGGCGGTCGGCGCGTGCCGATGCTCGCGGTGATGGTGCATGACCAGATCGCCCCGCTGATGAACTGGCCCGCCGCGTCCGCCGCTGGCGTGGTGCTGATTGTCACCACGCTCGCCATCATGACCTTGTCCGAATACATCACCGGCCGCCGTCGCCGTCTGCTGGAGGCTTCGCAATGAGTGCCCTGATCAAGAAGCGTCAGTCGCTGTTGCCGGGCGATACCGGCAAGTTCGCCGGCATCCTGTCCGGGATCATTTTGTTCCTGGCCGTGTTGCCGATCCTGACGATGATCGTGATGTCGTTCAGCGGCGCGTCGAACCTCGACTTCCCGCCGAGCAGCTACAGCCTGCAGTGGTACCAAGCGGCGTGGCACACCTTCGTTTCGCCCGATGCCAGCGATGTGCTGAGCCTCGGCCAGGCAATGGGCACCAGTTTGCTGGTGTCATGCCTGACGATGATTTTCGCCACGCTGATCGCGGTGCCGGCGGCTTACGCGCTGACCCGTTGCGAGTTCCGTGGCAAGGGCGTGGCGCTGCAATTGATGTCGCTGCCGCTGGTGTTCCCGATGGTAGTGCTGGGGCTGGCCTTGCTGCTGGTGTTCGACAGCCTGCCGTTCCACATGACCACCTCGCGGCTGGTGATCGCCCACGTGATTCTGGCGCTGCCGTTCGTGGTGAAGAACTGCACGGCGGCCATGCTTTCCATCGGCAGCGAAGTCGAGGAAGCCGCGCAGATGCTCGGCGCCTCGCCATTGCGCGCCATCGTCGATGTGGTGGTACCGCTGATGAAATCGGGGATTCTGGCGGGGATGCTGCTGGCGTTCATCGTCTCGTTCAACGAATTCACCGTGACCTATTTCCTCTACACCATCGACGTCATGACCGTGCCGATCTGGATGTACAGCCGCACCGTGTCATCGCTCGACCCTACCGTGTTCTCGTTTGCCGTGCTGATCGTGCTGATCGACTTCGTCCTGATCTGGGCGCTGGAGAAGCTGGTGGGCGAGGGCGGCGTTTCCTTCTGATTTTGAGGTGATTTTTATGTCTGGTCTGATTCTGGAAAACGTCGAGAAACACTACGGCTCGGCCTGCGCGGTGAAAGATGTCAACCTGCATTTGCCCGAGGGCAAACTGGTGTGCTTCCTCGGCCCGTCGGGCTGCGGCAAGACCACCTTGCTGCGAATGATCGCCGGGCTGGAAACCCTCACCGGCGGCGAGATCCGCTTGGGCGGCGAGGACATCGGCCACACCCCGGCGCACCTGCGCAACTTCGGCATGGTGTTTCAGTCGCTGGCGCTGTTCCCGCACATGACGGTGGGCGAGAACATCGCCTATCCGCTGAAACTGCGCGGTGTGAGCAAGGCCGATCAACAGGCGCGGGTGGTGGAGTTGCTGGAGCTGATCCAACTGCAACCGATGATTGATCGCCCAGTGGCCAAACTCTCCGGCGGCCAGCGTCAGCGAGTGGCGATTGCCCGGGCGATTGCTTCGCACCCGAAAATCCTGTTGCTCGACGAACCGCTGTCGGCGCTGGATGCCAAGTTACGCGAGTCGATGCAGGTGGAAATCCGTCAGTTGCAACAACGCCTGAACATCACCACCATCATGGTCACCCACGATCAACGCGAGGCCATGACCATGGCCGACATCGTGGTGGTCCTCGGTGAGCATCGGGTGCAGCAGGTGGGGACGCCGATTGAAATCTATCGGCATCCGGCCAACGAGTTTGTCGCGGACTTTATCGGCTCCGGCAATATCTTCCCGGCCACCGCGCTGGGCGATGGCAAGGTCGTACTGCCGGGTGGCGATGCACTGCAAGTGCCGATCTGCAGCAGCATCGTGGTCGGGCAGAAAGTGAAGATGTTGATCCGTCCTGAAGACCTGCAACTGTCGGCGCCCCAAGCCACTGCGGGCAATCGCTTGCTGGGCAAGGTGACGTTTGTGCGGGATATCGGCGCGACCATCGAGACCACGGTGGAATGTTCCGGGGTGACCTTCACGGCGCTGAGCACGCCGTGTCAGGGCTTCGGGTTGGGGATCGGGCATCCGGTGTCGGTGACGTTGCCGAGTGAGGCGTGTCGGGTGCTCGGCGCCTGATCAGACACTCAATCGCAGGCGCGCCAGATCCCTCAACGGCGGCGCGCCAAACAACCGGCTGTACTCACGGCTGAACTGCGACGGACTTTCATACCCCACCCGATACCCCGCCGCCGAAGCTTCCAGCCCCTCAGCCAGCATCAAACGCCGCGCCTCCTGCAGGCGCAGTTGCTTCTGATACTGCAACGGACTCATCGCCGTCATCGCCTTGAAACGGTGATGCAAGGTCGAGACGCTGAGGTTCACTTCCTTCGCCAGATCATCGATGCGCAGCGGCTGTTCGAAGTTGCCGTTGAGCCATTTGATCGCCTGGCTGATGCGGTGGCTCTGGCTGTTGGCGATGGCGATTTCGTACAGCCGATGGCCCTGCGGACTGCGCAGCAGGCGATAGAGAATTTCCCGGCGGATCAGCGGCGCGAGCATGGCGATGTCTTTCGGCGCGTCGAGCAGGCGGGCCAGACGCAGCACCGCATCAAGCATCGCGCTGTCGATTTTCTCCACATACAGACCACGCCCGGTCGGACGGGTGGGCACGCCCATCGGGCCGGCATCGGCGATCAGCGCGGTGATTTCCGCCGGATCGATATCAAGGCGCACGGCGAGGATCGGCTCTTCAGGCGAGACATTCACCACCCGACCGCTCAACGGCATCGAGACCGATACCACCAGGTAATTCAGCGGGTCGTAATTGAAGAACTCATCCGCCAGCCGCACCTCTTTGCGACCCTGGGCCATGATGCACAGCGCCGGTTGTGCAAGCACCGGGGCGAAGTCATGGGACTGGGTGTGGCGCGACATGACCAGCGAGCCGACGGCAGTGGCATAACTGCCATCTTCGGACGTGTTGCGGCGAATGATGGCCGCCAGTTCTGCGCGCTGCTTTTCCATGTCGGCATCGGGCGGCGCCTGAAAACGATCGAATGACGTCATGCACAGCCTCCTCGGCAAGGGATGGAATGGGAGCAGAGCATAAGTTTGTGCAAGCGCAAGCGGTAGACACATCCTGCGAAATGCTTGCCTGATCCTGCATGGCGTTGCGTGCCTGCCCAGACATGAAAGGGCGAGCCCTGTAAAACTTGCTCGAAACCGGTGTGACAGGACGGTGACAGCAATTCACGACTTGTTACAGGTCTGCACGACAGTCTCGCAGGATTGTGCAACGCGACGGCAGGAATCGACTAACGGCGAGCAGCGCCCGGCCCTTAACCTTGGATCCTGTCGCAGCCCGTTCCCGGCTGCCACGCGACTCCCTGGGAGGGTTGAACATGTCCAAGCAGATTCCCGTCAGTCATATGGCCTTCGTTCGAGCGCGCGCCGGGCGTTCGGCGGAACTCGGCATGCGCCTGAGCGCCCTGATCGAACCGTCCCGTGCCGCCCCCGGTTGCCTGAGCTTCGCCTTGCAGCATTCGCAGTGTGATCCGGAGTTGTGGCTGGTCTCCGGTTTCTGGAACAACCAGCAATCGATGACCGCGTATTTCAGCAGCCCGTCGATGGAAATCTTTGCCGAGCTGGTGCAGGAGCTGGTGGTCAACAGCCTGGATTTCCACACCTTCAAGGAAGTCTCGGCCGCCCAGGCCGTAGGGCAATGCACTGCGCCGATACACAAACTCGCCGGTTGAATGTTTAATGTCGGGCTTATCCGACTGAGCCAGGACCTGCGATATGGCACGTAAAGAGTTCGAACACTTCGAAGCGGTTTCCGCTGTAGTCCCCGTCGAGTTGGGCGGCAACAAGGGTTATCACGCGGCAATCGCCGTCAAGGCCCTGGTCGACGGCGGCGCACCGCGCTTTCACAAGCTGCTGAACGATCAGGTTTTCCCCGGCGCCATCGCGGCCGATGAAGCCGCGATCAACGAACTGGACAAGCTCAAGGGCGTCACCGACGACGCCGAGCTGATCTGGTAAGCGCTTACTTCGTCGCCCCCGGGCGCCACATCTTGAACAACGCCTCCGGCCCCAGCTGGAAATAGTCCGCCGGCCCGCCGCCCCGCAGAATCGGTTCGGCGGCGGCGGTGTCGTAGATCCCGTCCTTCAACAGCCATTTGGCAATGTGCACGGCGACCACTTCGCCGAGCACCAGCCAGCTCGGCACCGTCTCGCCGTCAGCGCGCTGCAACTGAATGATCTGGGTGACCTTGCACTCGAAGGACACCGGGCTTTCGGCCACGCGCGGCACGGCAATCACCTTCGACGCCACAGTCGTCAGCCCCGCCAGTTCGAATTCGTTGACCTCTGGCCCGACCATCGCGCAGCTCTGGTTCATCTGCTCGGCCAGCGGGCGGGTGGCGAGGTTCCAGACGAATTCGCCGGTCTGCTCGATGTTGTTCAGGCTGTCTTTGCGACCGACGCTGGAGAACCCGATGATCGGCGGAATGTAGTTGAACGCGTTGAAAAAGCTGTAAGGCGCCAGGTTCAGCCGGCCCTCGGCATCCTGCGAAGAAATCCAGCCGATGGGACGCGGGCCGACGATGGCGTTGAACGGATCGTGGGGCAGACCGTGGCCGTTGGCCGGTTCGTAGAAATGGATGTCATCGGGCATGGAGGTGTTCCTGAAGGCTTTCGGAAAGGGCTCATATTGCTGGGGCATTCCCATTATTTCCAGCCAAATGCGGAACCCTGTGGGAGGTCGTGAGATTTTTGTTTTCAGAAATGAACAAGCCCGGCAATGGCCGGGCTTTGGTGTCTGCATTCTGGCGATCAGCTGATGGCTGCAGCAGTACCGGTTTTATCGAAACCGTCAGCTGCGATGGCAGCGGCGGTGCCGGTCTTGTCGAAACCGTCAGCTGCGATAGCCGCAGCAGTGCCGGTTTTATCGAAACCATCCGCAGCAACGGCTCTGCCGACGTTGGTCTTGTCGAAGCCGTCGGCAGCGTAGGCGCCGGTGTGGCTGGTTTCGATGGCAGCGCTGGCGCCGGAAATGAAGTCGGCGGATTTGGTTTTGTCCGAACCGTCGGCGGCGAAAGTGTTGGCGGCCAGTACGGACAGGGTCAGGGCGAGGATCAGTTTGGTTTTCATGGTCGTTCTCCAGATTCGAAATTCGTTGGCGATGTGTTTCGCATGGGGTTCATGCTACGCCAATTAAATTGATTAAAAAGCGCAAAATAATGCTAAAAACAATCGATTAAATTGATATTAAGGGCGACGCATTCAATTCGCTTTCGTCGTCGGAGCGAGCGTCGCGCAGTTAATCGATCAGGTAGGTGCAGGATGCGGCAGGGGCATTAACCGGTGATTAATCGCCGTTTTTTGCGTGTGTGACAGATTTTTCATGGATTCCCGACCGGTTTTTCACCCGAGCAACGCCAGTCTGCCCACGGCTATAAAGCCAAAAACCGGCCGTCACACACTGGAGCGTTGCCCGCGATGAACAAACTGCCTCAAATCACCCTGGCCTTCTGGGTCATGAAAATCTGCGCGACGACCCTGGGGGAAACCGCGGGGGATTTGTTGTCGATGACCCTTAACGTCGGCTACGCCATCAGCTCGCTGATCCTGATCAGCGTGTTTGTCCTGACGCTGATCGCACAACTGATGTCCAAGACTTACAAGCCGTTGCTGTACTGGATCGTGATCCTGTCGACCAGCACCGCCGGCACCACCATGTCCGACTTCATGGACCGCACGCTGGAACTGGGTTACGCCACCGGTTCCATGATCCTGATCGCGATCCTGCTGGCGATCTTCGCGGCTTGGCGCCTGAGCGGCGACTCGCTCAACGTCACCAAGGTGCAGAGCTTTCGCGGCGAGATGTTCTACTGGATGGCGATTCTGTTCTCCAACACCCTGGGCACCGCACTCGGCGATTACCTGGCGGACGACTCCGGCCTGGGCTTTGCCGGTGGCGCGCTGTTGATCGGCTCGGCGATTGGTGTGGTCGTGCTGCTCAAGTACTTCACGAAGATTTCGTCGGTGGCGCTGTTCTGGGTGGCGTTCGTGCTGACCCGACCGTTTGGCGCGACCTTGGGCGACTTGATGACCAAGTCCCATGAGAAAGGCGGACTGGATTTCGGCACCGTCGGTTCGTCGGCGGTACTGGCGGGGATTCTGTTGGTGATGATCGTGGGCGCGTCGTATGCGCAGAAGCGTTATGGCAGCAAACAGGGCGTTGCCGAATTGTCCTGATCGGGAAATCGGACAGAAAAGAAACGCGCGAAGGTCTTGCACCTTCGCGCGTTTTTTTGCGATCAGTCAGTGACGATGCGCGAGTGTTTCTGGGTGTCTTTCATGGTGATGTACACCAACAGAGACACCGCGATGCACGCGGTCACGTACCAGTAGTAACCGGTTTCCATGCCGATGCTCTTGAACCACAGCGCGATGTATTCGGCGGTGCCGCCGAAGATCGACACGGTCAGTGCGTATGGCAGGCCGACGCCCAGGGCGCGGATTTCGGTCGGGAACAGTTCGGCTTTCACCACGGCGTTGATCGAGGTGTAGCCGCTGACGATGATCAGCGCCGCCATGATCAGGAAGAACGCGCCCCACCAGGTCTGGATGGTGTGCAGGGTCATCAGGATCGGCACGGTGAAGATCGTACCGAGCACGCCGAAGGCGATCAGGATCGGGCGACGACCGATTTTATCGGACAGGCCGCCGATGATCGGTTGCAGGCACATGAACAGGAACAGCGTGGCGGCGGAAATGGTGGTGGAGTCGGAGATGCTCATGCCGACGGTGTTCACCAGGTATTTCTGCATGTAGGTGGTGTAGGTGTAGAACGCGAGCGTACCGCCCATGGTCAGGCCGACCACGGTCAGCAGTTCCTTCGGATGACGAAGCAAGGTGCGCATCGCGCTTTCCTTGGACTTCTCTTTCTTGGTGAACGACTCGGTTTCTTCCATGCCACGACGCAGGTACAGCGCCACGATTGCGCACAGCGCGCCGATGGCGAACGGAATACGCCAGCCCCACGCGTACAGCTCTTCGGTGGTCAGGAACTGTTGCAGCACGATCAGTACGCCCAGCGCGATGAGCTGGCCGGAAATCAAAGTCACGTACTGGAAGCTGGAGAAGAAGCCGCGACGCTCCTTGGTCGCCATCTCCGACAGGTAGGTCGCCGAAGTGCCGTATTCGCCACCGACCGACAGGCCTTGCAGCAGGCGGGCGAACACCAGCAGGATCGGCGCGCCGACACCGATGGTTTCATAACCCGGGCTCAGGGCGATGATCAGCGAGCCGAAGCACATCAGGTAAACCGAGGCCATCAGGGCTTTTTTGCGTCCGACCTTGTCGGCGTACAGGCCCATCAGCCAGCCACCGATCGGGCGCATCAGGAAGCCCACGGCGAAGATCGCGGCGGTGTTGAGCAGTTGGGCGGTGGTGTCGCCTTTGGGGAAGAAGGCTTTGGCGAAGTACAGCGAGAAGGCGGCATAGACGTACCAGTCGTACCACTCGACCATGTTGCCGACGGAACCGCTGAAGATCGACTTGATGCGACTGGCGGTGGTTCGTTCTTTGGCCGGCACGGCAGCCGACCCAAGGGGCAGGGCGTTGGAGTTATCCATTGAAGGATCCTTCGTTTAATTGTTTTTGTGGAGCGCGTTGAAACGCAGCCTGCGAGGGCTATAGCAGGAGCTGTGCCAACGGGGGGAGGGCCGGTTTAGAGGGGCTGGGGAGATGGGTTGAGCGGGATTTTGCCGATGATCCGGAATGAATGAGCGGATTTCCGCCTATTTGATCGTTGATCTGATCGTTCCCACGCTCTGCGTGGGAATGCAGCCCGGGACGCTCTGCGTCCCAAAGCGGACGCAGAGCGTCCACTGAGGCATTCCCACGCGGAGCGTGGGAACGATCAATCATCAAACGATCAATCGGGTACGAACATCTCTCGGGTCAATCCATGCCGCTGCATCTTTTCATTAAACGTGCGACGCGGCAGTTGCAGCTCCTCAAGCACGGCTTTCACATCCCCCTTGTGCCGGGTCAAAGCAGCCCGCAAACACTGCGCTTCAAACGCTTCCTGCTGCGCCGCCAGCGACTGCCCCGGGTCGATGCCCTGCACCGGTTCATCCAGCCCCAGCACCTGCCGCTCGGCAACGTTCGCCAACTCCCGCACATTGCCCGGCCAGTCATGACTCAGCAGATGGCTCAATTGCGCGCCACTGAGCGGCGGGAACGTCCGGCCCAAACGCTGGGCGGCGCTCTGGGCGAAGGATTCGAACAACAGCGGAATGTCTTCGCGACGATCACGCAGCGGCGGCAGGCGCAATTCGGCGACGTTCAGGCGATACGCCAGGTCTTCACGAAAACGCCCGGCCCGCGCTTCATCCAGCAAGTCGGGTTTGGTCGCCGCGACAATCCGCAAGTCCACCCGAATGCTCTGGTTCGAGCCCAGCCGCTCAAGCTTCTGCTCCTGCAACACCCGCAGCAGTTTCACCTGCTGGGCCAGCGGCATGCTCTCGATTTCATCGAGAAACAGTGTGCCGCCATCGGCGTATTCCAGCTTGCCGATGCGCTTGCCCGAAGCGCCGGTGAACGCGCCGCTCTCATGCCCGAACAACTCGGCTTCGAACAACTGCTCGGGGATCGCCGCGCAGTTCAGCGCGACAAAGGGCTTGTCGGCGCGCGGGCCGAAATCGTGCAGGCAACGGGCGACCAGTTCCTTGCCGCTGCCGGTCTCGCCTCGGATCAGCACGTTGACCGGCAATGTTGCGAGGTCCAGCACCTGCCGGCGCAAGGTCTGCAAACCACGGGACACACCGAGCAGCGTCGCATCCAGTCTGGCGCGGTTGTCGGCCTGCTCGTGCAGGGCGCGGTTTTCCAGCACCAGCCGACGCTTGTCCAGCGCCCGGCGCAGGCTGCCGAGCAGGGTCTCGGGGCTGAAGGGTTTTTCCAGAAAATCGTAGGCGCCGTCGCGCATCGCTTCGACGGCCATCGGCACATCGCCGTGGCCAGTGAGCAGAATCACCGGCAGGTCGGCATCCCGGCGCTGCACTTCGGCCAGCAGTTCAAGACCGCTGAGCCCGGGCATGCGCACATCGCTGACAATCACCCCGGCAAAATGCGCGGGCAACGCCGCCAGGCATTCCTCCGCGCGGCTGAACAGCTGCACTTCGAACCCGGACAGGCTCAGCCATTGCTCGACGGCACTGCGAATGCTGCTTTCGTCATCGACCACCATCACCGCGTTGAGCATCAGATGTGCGCCTCCAGATCGATCGGCAAGGTCAGGCTGAACACCGCGCCGTTGTCACCATTCTCGGCGCACAGGCGCCCGCCGGATTCATGGACGATGGCGAACGATACTGCCAGCCCCAGACCCAGCCCGTCACCCACCGGTTTGGTGGTGAAGAACGGATCGAACACCTGACCCAGATGTTCCTCGGCGATGCCGCCGCCGTTGTCGATGACACTCAGGCGCCACAGTTGCTCGTCGGCTTCCAGGCGGATTTCCAGACGTTTGCACGGTTTGCCCTGCATCGCATCGAGGGCATTGCGTAACAGATTGATCAGCACTTGTTCGAGGCGGATCGCATCGCCGCGCACCCACGCCGGACGGGTCAGGTGCAGCACCAGACTGACCTGTTCATCGCGCAGACGCGCATCAAGCAATTGCAGGGCCTGATCGACCACCGTCGCCAGATCCAGCCGCTCGCGCAAGCCGCTGGGGCTCTTGCGGGCGAAGGTTTTCAGGTGGCCGGTGAGGGCGGCCATGCGCGTGAGCATGTCATCCACCGGTTTGAGCGCCTTATAGGCGTCATCGACCCGGCCATGATCGAGCAGCAGACGCAGGGTCGCCAGTTGCATGCGCTGGGCGGTCAACGGCTGATTGATTTCGTGGGCCAGCGCGGCGGACATCTGCCCCAGTGCCGCCAGTTTTGCCGACTGCACCAGACCGTCCTGGGCGGTGCGCAAATCACGGGTGCGCTCTTCGACCAGTTGCTCAAGCTCTTCGCGGCTGCGCTGGCGCATCTTTGCCAGGCGCCAGCGCTGATTGAGGAACAGCAGCAGGAACACCAGCGCCAGCCATACCCCGGCAGCAGCGAGGCCGGCATTGCGCTGATCCTCGAAGGACACCTGCGGGTGCCGCAGCAGATGCAGCGTCCAGCCTTCGGCGCTCAGCGGCAGCGATTCCCACAGGTAATCCGCCGTGCCTTGCGGGCCTTCGACGCGGCGCAGATCACTGTTGTCGTCGAAGCTGCGCAGCGCCAGATGCGTCAGCGGCACCAGCGACTGTTTGTCGTATTGGCGGGTGGCCTTGATCTCGCGGTAATCGGCCGGGCTCAGCGGGTGCAGCAGGCGATAGCGCCAGCCGGGCTGGTTGGCGATGAAGATGATCCCGCGCGCATCGCTGACCAGCAGGGTGTCATTGCCTTGGCTCCATTCGCGTTCGAGCTCGGGGAATTCGAGCTTGACCACCATCGCCCCGAGAAACTCGCCGTTGTCGCCGAGCACCGCGCTGGACAGGAAGTAACCGGGAATCCCGCTGGTCACGCCGACCGCGTAGAAACGCCCGGTGCCTTGAGTGCGGGTCTGACTGAAATAGGGGCGAAAGCCATAGTTGTGGCCGACGTAACTGCTGGGCAGACGCCAGTTGCTGGCTGCCACCGCGAGGCCGGTGTGGTCGAGCAGTTCCAGCGTCGATGATTGCGCCGCGCCGTTGATCTTTTCCAGTTTCAGGTTGAGCGCCGCTTGCTGTTCGGCGTCGACCGGGCCGGCCAGCGCCGCACGCAATTGCGGGTCCAGCGCCAGCACGGCGGGCAGGGCGCGATAGCGGTCGATCAGGGTATGCAGCGAGTTGGCGTACAGCGCCAGCTGTTGATTGGCCCGGGCTGCGTCTTCTTCCAGCGCCTGGCGCTCGGCGTGGCGGATCGCAAGCGTTGCAGCAAGGGCGGCACCGGCGATGATCAGCAGGGTATACAACGACAGACGCAGGGTACGGGAAGTCGGCAGCATGCTGGGGCAAACGGATGGCAGGACGGGCGGGCACCATAGCATGTCGCCGGGTGCTGGCAGTGCTATCACACTATAAAATCCGTGTGTTCACGCGGCTGCCTTCTGGCTGGCCCGGTGGTCTCGAAGCGTGTTTGCCAGACCGCGCAGCATGTCAGTGATTCGCCCCCGATGATTGACGACATCTTCGGTGTGAGATGGTGCACGCTGGCGTTCATGACTTGACCCGTTTTGCAGGTTTTGCAGGTGTCGGTTTTTTCGCGGGCCTGGCGGGTGATGGCTCTTGTGTGTCGTTGTAGTCGTAGCTGAGCGTGAACCATGGATGCAAGTGCTCCAAGGCCGTATGGCCCAGCGCATTGATCGTTTTGATCAGTCGGCCCTGGGCGTCGTAGAACATTTGATCGTGATGGCCGTGTTCACGCATGGCGCGGTCATTGATGCAGCGATGGGTATTGAGAAAATACGAGCGATAGACCCGGATAGTCTCGCCCTTATGGTTGTATTCGACACGTCCCATGACCCGCCAGCGACGCGCGGCGGGCATTTCGATCGGCTTGCAGTCGGCGCCGGTCTCGAGGCCGTCCTCGGGCGTCGCGACAAGGGCATCGCCCGGCGGCACGAGCTGTTTGCTTTGCAGCTCGCGGCCAAAACCGTCGACGTAACGGACGGTTATCTGAATCTGTTGCTGCGGGTCGGTGTGGTAGCGGTCGGCAATCAGGTCGACGCTGTTTACCGGCTGCCTGAGGGCGGTCTGGATGATCTTGAGCAGGGTTTGTTCGCTGGCAGTGCGTTTCTTTTGCTGGTTCAGCCAGCGCAGGGCCGATGCGCGTATGTGGCCGTCGGGCAGGATCAGGCCGTTGGCGATCCATTGCTTTCTTTTGAGCCGCGCCGTTTTGACCGGTAGCAATGGCATCCAGCTGAACAGATTGGTGCGCACCACGCCGGCAGCGGATGCCAGCACGGTTTTCGGGTTGGCGAGGGCAAACTCGACGCTCAGATCAGACTGAGGTGGATAAACGGACAGATCTTCGAAACCGGCACGCACGCCTTCCTCGTTACCATGAAAGCTGAAGGCAATCGGTCGACCGCCCGCTTCGTACCGCACTTCGTGAATGTTGTCGTTGTGATCCGTGACACGCTGCACCTGCAAGGTGTGCATGTCGTAGGTCATTGCCGTGACGCAGCCGTCCGGCAGGGTGATGGCAGTGGTCAGCAGATGGTTTGCGTCCCTGGTGATGTGGGTTGTGCCATGGCTGGCGGTCTGCTGAACATCGGTGACGTGGTAGAAACCGCTGGGGTCGGAGTAGGTGAAGAAGCCGCTCTGTGCCGACCAGAGGTTTTTCAGAAGATCTTCATCCGTGTCTGGCGGCAAAAACAGGTTCATGGGCTTGTAGCCGATTTTTGTCAGCTCGTCCCGAATGACAATCGGGACGTCGACGTAAGCCGCCAATGCCTTTTTGTCGAACACAGCCCGCTCGGTCGGTCCCTGGCGCGGTGGGTACTCGATCTTGCCGTCCATCTCCAGATAATTCTGCTGCGAGAGCGAAATCAGTTCGCGTTCCGATGTCCACTCTGCGCAGCCCTCATACTTTTCGAAGTTTTCGAAATTGATGTCCGCCGATTGCAGCCCGTCCGGCAGCGCTCCCTTGGGCAGCATCAGCGCATTGCTGCGCTGGCGCCAGGGCAAACCGAGCAGCCAGTGGTCTTCAGTGATCAGATGAATCGGCTCGGCAAGGGTTTCCGTCAGATAGAAGTACCGCTGTTGCTCATCGTGACTGTCCAGCCAGGCGAGCTGTTGATCCTTTTGAGCGAAAGGCGGTTCTTCGGTTTTAGTGCGGCGGCGTGCGCAGGCGACCGCGAAGCGGTGAGTCGGATGACCGAACATGTCCCATGCCAGACCGACCGCGTGCTGACAGCGGGGGTCATCCATGAAACGTTCGTATTGCTGGCTGCGGTTTTCCAGTTCCAGCACCAGCAGGCTGGACGGGGTTTCGTCGACGACCCGAACCAGATAACGGAATTCTCTCAGGTAAATCAGGTGAGCGGGAGCGGGGTCGTCCGCCTGACAGGCTTCAATGCGAAGCAGACGACCGGCCAGGGCGTAGGCGACTTCGGGATCGTCGCTCTTGCGCCGTTTGCGAATTCGTTCTCTACCGCGTCTGGCGTCGAGCGTTGAAGTGACGGTGGGCCCAAAGGGCGTGATTTCATCGTCGAGTTCGCTGATACCTTTCAAAACCGGATCGACACTTTCGCCGGTATGAATCCATTGAGTGGTGCGCATGGGGGCTGTATGGCCACTTTCGGCCTTGCCCGGTTCCAGTTCGCTGTCGATCTGACAGACCCGGCCGAAGCCGCGGAATTCGCGTTCGCGACCGTCGTAATAACCCTCGAAATACTCATGGAACTGCATCAGGTAATTGCCGGTGATTTCATCTTCCTGACGCAGCCAATGGAGCACCATCTGCGGAAACGGCAAATGGCACACCGGCTTCCTGCGTGCCACCAATTCCTGGCGTTTTTCATCCAGCCAGAATTGCGCACTGCTGCGATATTGCAACGACGCGTTGTAACCCATGTTGTTGTTGCATCCAGTGAGCAGGTATGGCCGCGCGTCGACCAGGTTATACACATAGTGTCGAGGTGACATGTGCGGAACGGTCAGCAGCAGGCTGGCGCAGCCAATGCCCCTGAGATCAGCAAAGGTCACCTGGCAGAGGTTGTCGTAGCGCACGCCTCTGGGCCATGGAATTCGGACGGGTTCCGATGCCAGGGAGTTGCCACCGTGGTTCAACCAGATTTCGAAGAAGTCCGAATACAGGTAAATGAGAGCCGGAGCACCGGAATTGTCTACGTCGGCGATGCGCACTCGGTCGGGATCGAACTCGCCATATTTGAACGGCAAGTCGCTCATCTTGAAACCCTCGCCAAACCGGCCATGCCCGAGGCTGATCCAGCAGCGGATTTCATCATGGCGGATCCGGCACAGTTCCATACCGCTGGCGCCCATATCGCTGAAAGACACCAATTCGTTACCGGCTCCACTGAACAGCGGCAATCGGTCCGGGGTATGGGGTACATCCTTGCCGGGAGCAAAGCCTGTTTCCCTCAAATTCGCGTACACCCGTACGCTTTTCGGTCCGATCAGCGCCAGGGAGTTGAGACCGTCACCGCTCAAGTCACCCAATTGGGCCAAATAATGGAAGAACTCCACGGGAAACTGCTTGAACGATTTGAACAGCGACCAGGTGCCATCCGGATTGAGCGTGTAATACCCGCTGCCGTCGGGCTGCGCGACGATCCAGTCCAGGCGTCCGTCGCCGGTGAGGTCCATGAGGATTTGCACCACCGGTTTGTTGCTGTCGGCATTGGGGATCAGCGGCAGCAAGGTCCACGGGCCGTAGATGATTTCGTCAGTGCCGGGTGTGCCGCGCAGAGGCTCACGGTAATACCAGGCGTTGTCGTGCTGGCAGAGAAAACCAGGCAGGCCTTCTCCGTAAAGGTCGACGCAATGATAGGGCTTGCCGTCGTTGAGGCCCGGCATATGGTCGAGTGCCAGAAACGCCTGGGGAAAGGGGTTGAGCTTGAGCGGCTCATAGCAGTACTCAAGCGGCGGTAATTGTTTGACGTGCCCCTCTGCGTCGTAACTCATGTAATGCGCGGCTTTGAGGTGGTTGTATTGACGCGGCGTGGGTTCGTGCTCCAGCAACAGACGTTCGACCAGTACCGGGTCGGGGCCGATGTGGTTGAACAACAGAAACTGCTGGCACAGGCGCCGGGTGCCAATCTCGAAACCGAAGCGATGATTGCGAAACGGATCGCTGCGCAGCAGCCATTTGTTCTCGTTCGGGGCTGAATAGGGGGGAACAGCCTCGCGCCGGGTGACGCGCTCCCCGTAGTCGACTATCAGACGGAACAGCCAGTCCAGCATTTCTGGCTGCGAATGATCAAGGCAATACAGATCAGTGCTGGCGGTCTTGTTGCAATAACAGACCTGCCGCAGATAGCGCTGGGCCTGATAGGCAAAGCGATCGTCGGCGACCTTGTCATCGGCCTTGTACTCGTAAAAAATGTTTTCCCCCACCGCGCTCCTGGTTTCCACCAGCAGCCACGCGGCGATATGGCTCGGCTCTGCCGGGTCGTAGATGCACGATCCCTGGTTATTGCCATAGCAATGTTGCGAGCCGTCGGCGCGGGAAACGATCCAGAAGGGGTTAGTACTGTCATCCGGTGTCCAGAGTTCGTAGCGGTCAAACGTAATTTCCAGGCGAGGGATGTAACGCACCACCGAAAACTTTCGGGCGCTCTTGCCTTTACCCCGAGTGCGTCGGGTTACCTTGATCTTGCCGCGGGTCGTCAGCTCGGGTCGCAGGTCGGTGCCGTCAGCCTGCATGACGTCGTCGGGTGCGTATTTCGGAACGCCCTTGCTGGTCTTGCGGAAGATGACCGGCAGCGGTAAATCCCAGCCGAGGCCGCACTTGCCGTTGCCCGCGTTGCCGTCATAGACCAGTTGCAGGTCAGGATTGAGCGAGCGCGCAGGGATGATCGGCAACGTCAGCGTGTAAGATCGCTGCCCGGTCGCACCGATTTCCCCCCAACTGCGTCCATTGGTGGCAATGGACGCAGTTTTGGCAATGGAGGGCGGGGTGACGAGCGCGTCTGCATCAGGAACCATGGCAACGCAACCAGTGAATGCCGAGATTGCACGCTAACAGAGCATTATTTTTTCGACACCTGTCAGATCTGACAGGTGCCCGCGCCGGCATTTTATGGCAGACGAAAAAAAGGCCGGGCGGTCATTGCTGACCGCCCGGCCTTTTTACTAACAGACGAAGCGCTTACTGCACTTCAACCGCCAGGCTTTCGCTGATCTTCTGTTGCCAGATCGCAGGACCAGTGATGTGTACCGATTCACCTTTGCTGTCCACCGCTACGGTGACCGGCATGTCCTTGACCTCGAACTCGTAGATCGCTTCCATGCCCAGCTCGGCAAACGCCAGAACCTTGGACTTCTTGATCGCTTGCGCCACCAGGTAGGCGGCCCCGCCGACGGCCATCAGGTACACAGCCTTGTTGTCCTTGATCGCGTCGATGGCGGTCGGGCCGCGCTCGGACTTGCCGATCATGCCCAACAGGCCAGTCTGCTCAAGGATCTGACGGGTGAACTTGTCCATCCGCGTGGCGGTGGTCGGGCCAGCCGGGCCAACCACTTCGTCACCGACCGGATCAACCGGGCCGACGTAGTAGATGAAGCGACCTTTCAGATCCACCGGCAGGGTTTCGCCCTTGTTCAGCATCTCGACCATGCGCTTGTGCGCAGCGTCGCGACCGGTGAGCATCTTGCCGTTGAGCAGGACGGTTTCGCCCGGCTTCCAGCTCTGCACGTCTTCCGGGGTCAGGGTGTCGAGGTTGACGCGACGGGCCGACGGGCCGGCTTCCCAGACGATTTCCGGGTAGGCGTCCAGCGGTGGCGCCTCCAGCGAAGCAGGGCCGGAACCGTCGAGCACGAAGTGCGCGTGACGGGTGGCGGCGCAGTTCGGGATCATGCACACCGGCAGGGAGGCGGCGTGAGTCGGGTAGTCCATGATTTTCACGTCGAGCACGGTGGTCAGGCCACCGAGGCCCTGGGCGCCGATGCCCAGCTGGTTGACCTTCTCGAACAGCTCCAGACGCATTTCTTCGATGCGGTTCTGTGGGCCACGGGCCTTGAGCTCGTGAATGTCGATGGATTCCATCAACACTTCTTTCGCCATGACGGCGGCTTTCTCGGCGGTGCCGCCGATGCCGATGCCCAGCATGCCCGGTGGGCACCAGCCGGCGCCCATGGTCGGAACGGTCTTCAGCACCCAGTCGACGATCGAGTCGGACGGGTTGAGCATGGCCATTTTCGACTTGTTCTCGGAGCCGCCGCCCTTGGCCGCCACGTCCACTTCCACGGTGTTACCCGGGACGATGGAGTAGTGGATGACCGCCGGGGTGTTGTCCTTGGTGTTCTTACGCGCACCGGCCGGGTCGGCCAGGATCGAAGCACGCAGGACGTTTTCCGGCAGGTTGTAGGCGCGGCGCACGCCTTCGTTGATCATGTCGTCCAGGCTCATGGTCGCGCCATCCCAACGCACGTCCATGCCCACACGCACGAACACGGTCACGATGCCGGTGTCCTGGCAGATCGGCCGGTGGCCGGTGGCGCACATGCGCGAGTTGATCAGGATCTGCGCCATCGAGTCACGGGCCGCTGGCGATTCTTCGCGCAGGTAGGCTTCGTGCATCGCCTGGATGAAGTCCACGGGGTGGTAGTAGGAAATGAACTGCAGGGCGTCGGCAACGCTCTGAATCAGGTCGTCTTGCTTGATCACGGTCATGAGTCGCGCTCCTCTAAAAGACGGGAACATTCAATAAGGTGCCTGCGGCTTGGGTGCATCGGTCGGTCGCAGACACCTTTCAAGGCACGCCGGGGCTGCTGGCGCGACGCTAAAAAGGCGCGGCAGTATACCGCGCCTCGGTGGCGGGCACATCTGCCGGGAGTCATTCGTTGGTCGCATGGCTGCAGGTTTTTGACGCCAAATACCCGGCCCGAAAATCAATGGTCATTTATCGCCTGCGCCACTAAAGTGGCAGCCGGTCTGTAGAGTAGGACACTCGGTCAGCCTCTTATCGCACGGTGAGTCAACGATTGACCCATAACGCCATTCAACGTCTTTTGCTCAAACGCTTCGCCCTCGCTGCAGCCACCTATGGATTGGCTTTGCTGCTGCTGTGGCTGGCGTATTTCACCGGTCACTACAACGACTCGCTGGCGGGCGTTGCCATCGGCAGCGCGCTGGTGGTGATCAGTCAGGCGGCCCTGTTCGCTGTGTTCTTTTCCGGCTGCAACCTGCGCTTCTCCGACCCGAGCCTGACCGAAGTTCAAGTGCTGCTGGGCCTCGGCTGGCAGACGTGGCTGATCGCGCATCTGGAAGAGGCGCGGGGCGAGTTTCTGGTTTTCTATGTGCTGGTGCTGCTGTTCGGCCTGTTCCATCTGTCACAGCGGGCGTTTGTGCGCTGCGCCATGCTGGTGTTCTTCAGCTTCTGCGCTATCACACTGTGGGACGGTTACCACTTGCGGCTGCACGATCCGGCGCTGTCCGCGTTGCAGGCCTGCATCCTGCTGATCGTGCTGGCGTGGCTGGTGATTTACGCCCGCTTCGTCCAGACCTCGCGCCAGCGTATGCGTCAGCGCCGGTTTGCCTTGCAGGCGCATCAGGACACCCTGCGCGGGATGATGCGCCAGCTCGAAGACCTGGTGGCCACCGATGAACTGACTGGGCTGTTCAATCGCCGGCATTTCCTGCGCCTGGCCACCCGCGAGCTGAATGCGATGGAGGCCGACGTGGTGCATGGTCTGGCGCTGATCGATCTCGATCACTTCAAGCGCATCAACGATATTCACGGCCACGCCGCCGGCGATCAGGTGCTGCAAGCCTTTGCCGGGGTGGCCGGGGCCTGTCTGCGCGACGGCGACGTGTTGGCGCGTTATGGTGGTGAAGAATTCGTGGTGCTGCTGCCCGATTGCAACGCCGAGCGCCTGACCGCTTGCTGCGAACGGCTGCGCATCGCCTTCACCGACGTTGAACTGGTGGGCCTGAATGTGAAAAACCTGAGCCTGTCCGCCGGCATGACCCTGCTGGAACTGGGCGATGATCTGGACGATGCCTTGCAGCGCGCCGATCAGGCGCTGTACCGGGCCAAGCGCGACGGGCGCAACCGTTGCGCAGCCGCGTGGGAGAACGTCGATGCCTGAACTGCGGGTCGGTGAACGACAGTGGTCGGTGGCAGCGGGCAGCAACCTGCTCGATGCCCTCACTCAGAACGGTGTGGCGGTACCTTATAGCTGCCGCGCCGGCAGTTGCCATGCGTGTCTGGTGCAATGCGTGCAGGGTTTGCCCGCCGACAGTCGCCCCGATGCCCTGAGCGCCGAGCAGCGTGATCAGGGTTGGCGGCTGGCCTGTCAGTGCCAGGTGATCGAGGACTTGCAGGTGCACACCTTCGATCCCGTCACCGACGGTCGCCCGGCCACGGTCGAAGCGCTGGACTGGCTCGGCGACAGCGTGTTGCGACTGCGCCTGACACCTCAGCGGCCGTTGCGCTACAGCGCCGGTCAGCATCTGGTGCTGTGGGCCGGCCACATTGCGCGGCCGTATTCGCTGGCGAGCCTGCCGGAAGAAGACCGCTTTCTTGAATTCCACCTCGATTGCCGCCAGCCCGGCGAATTCAGCGATGCTGCACGACGCTTGCAGATTGGCGACCCGATCCGCCTCGGCGAACTGCGCGGCGGTGCGCTGCATTACGACCCGGACTGGCACGACAGGCCGTTGTGGCTGCTGGCCGCCGGCACCGGGCTCGGCCCGTTGTTCGGCGTGTTGCGCGAAGCCTTGCGTCACGATCATCGGGGCGCCATTCGCGTCATTCATCTGGCCCATGATGCCGACGGGCATTACCTGGCCAAACCCCTTGAAGCATTGGCCGCGCAGCGGGAAAACCTCAGCGTTGAAGGGTGGACGGCGGCCGAGTTGCCGGGCGCTTTGGCGCAACTGCGCCTTGTCTCCCGACAAACCCTGGCTTTAGTCTGCGGTTCGACTGCCAGCGTCGACGCGTTTGCCAAGCGTCTGTTCCTGGCCGGACTGCCGCGCAATCAACTGCTGGCCGATGTCTTCCTGAGCCGTGGTTGAGCGCTGAATTCTCAGACGCGAGACCTGCCATGCCCGAAGCCATCCTGCTGCACCGCGAACGCGGTTTGCTGACCCTGCGCCTCAATCGCCCGGACAAGAAAAACGCCCTGACCCGCGCCATGTACAGCCAATTGGCCGAGGCGCTCAAGCAGGCGAATCACGACCCCGAAATCAACGCCGTGCTGATCACCGGCAGCGCCGAGTGCTTCACCGCCGGCAACGACATCGCCGACTTCATCCAGCAACCGCCGAGTGACCTCGACAGCCCGGTGTTTCACTTCATGCTCGAACTGCTCGAATGCCGCAAACCGGTGATCGCCGCCGTGGCCGGGGCGGCGGTGGGGATTGGTACGACGCTGTTGCTGCATTGCGATCTGGTGTACGTGGCGCGGGATGCGCGGTTGCGCATGCCGTTCGTCAATCTCGGGTTGTGCCCGGAGTTCGGTTCCAGCCTGATCCTGCCGCGTCTGCTCGGGCAGGCCAAAGCGTCCGAGTTGTTGCTGCTCGGTGAGGGTTTTACCGGTGAGCAGGCGGCGCAATGGGGGATCGCGACCGAGGCGCTGAGCAGTGGCGAAGCGGCATTGGCCAAGGCGCGAGAGATGGCGCTGCGGTTTGATGAGCTGCCGGCCGAGGCGGTGCGGATCAGCAAGCAATTGATGCGGGCGCCGGATCGCGAGTTGATTCGCAAGGTGATCGAGGAGGAGGGCGCGCTGTTCACCCAGCGGCTGAGGTCGCCGGAGGCGTTGGCGGCGTTGACGGGGTTCATCAAACGCCATTGAGATATCCGCCGACCGCCGACCGCCGACCGCCGACCGCCGACCGCCGACCGCCGCCGCACTCCGTGCACCGATCGTTCCCACGCTCTGCGTGGGAATGCCTCAATGGACGCTCTGCGTCCGCTTCGGCATGGGACGCGGAGCGTCCCGGGCTGCATTCCCACGCGGAGCGTGGGAACGATCAAACTAGTAACAATCAGTCTGAAATGAAAAAGCCCCGCCATTCACACGGCGGGGCTTTTCGTTTTCAGCAACCGGTCACTCAGACCTGCGGGTCGCCCACGTGCAGGATCTTCATGCCGTTGGTGCCGCCGGTGGTGTGGTAGCTGTCGCCCTTGGTCAGGATGACCCAGTCGCCTTTCTCCACCACGCCGCGCTTGACCAGCTCGTCGATGGCTTTCTGGCTGACTTCGTTCGGGGCCAGCGAAGCCGGGTCGAACGGTACGGTGTACACGCCACGGAACATCGCAGCGCGAGCCTGGGCTTCGCGGTGCGGGGTGAAGCAGTAGATCGGCACCGACGAACGGATACGCGACATGATCAGCGGGGTGTAGCCGCTTTCGGTCAGCGCGATGATCGCTTTCACGCCCGGGAAGTGGTTGGCGGTGTACATGGTCGCCAGTGCGATGCTCTCGTCGCAGCGCTCGAATTCCTTGCCGATGCGGTGGCTGGAAGTCTTGCTGGTCGGGTGCTTTTCAGCGCCGACGCAGATGCGCGCCATCGCCTGCACGGCTTCCAGCGGATAAGCGCCGGCAGCGGATTCGGCAGACAGCATCACGGCGTCGGTGTAGTCGAGCACGGCGTTGGCCACGTCGGACACTTCGGCGCGGGTCGGCATCGGGTTCTGGATCATCGACTCCATCATCTGGGTCGCCACGATCACAGCCTTGTTGTGGCGGCGTGCGTGCAGAATGATTTTCTTCTGGATGCCCACCAGCTCAGCGTCGCCGATTTCCACACCCAGGTCACCACGGGCAACCATCACCGCGTCGGAAGCCTTGATCAGACCGTCGAGGGTTTCGTCGTCGGCCACGGCTTCGGCGCGTTCGATCTTCGCCACCAGCCAGGCGGTGCCGCCGGCTTCGTCGCGCAGTTGACGGGCGTAGTTCATGTCGGCGGCGTCACGCGGGAAGGACACGGCGAGGTAGTCGACTTCCATTTCAGCGGCGAGCTTGATGTCGGCCTTGTCTTTTTCAGTCAGGGCCGGAGCGGTCAGGCCGCCACCGCGACGGTTGATGCCTTTGTGGTCGGACAGCGGGCCGCCGATGGTCACGACGCAGTTCAGTTCGGTCGCGGTGGCGGTTTCAACGCGCATGACCACGCGGCCGTCGTCGAGCAGCAGCTCGTCGCCCACGCCGCAGTCCTTGACCAGGTCCGGGTAGTCGATACCGACAACCTGCTGGTTGCCTTCGGTCAGCGGATGGCTGGTGGAGAAGGTGAACTGGTCACCGATCTTCAGCTCGATACGCTTGTTGGCGAATTTGGCGATACGGATTTTCGGGCCTTGCAGGTCACCCAGCAGGGCGACAAAGCGGCCGTGCTTGGCAGCGAGGTCACGCACCAGCTTCGCGCGAGCCTTGTGCTCGTCGGGGGTGCCGTGGGAGAAGTTCAGACGGGCGACGTCCAGGCCAGCCAGAATCAGCTGTTCGAGAACTTCCGGCGAGTTACTGGCCGGGCCAAGGGTAGCGACGATTTTGGTACGACGGACGGACATGCAAAGACTCCTCAGGTTCAAGCGCTCGCAGAGGCTACTACGCTCTTTGGGTGTAGTCATTGTTCGTTTGCACTACTTATTGTTTTCTTTATTGAACGCGACAATCGGAACAAAGGGCTCTGAAGATTTCTCGCCAGAGGTCGATAATGATCACAAGACAGGAGAATACCCCATGCGATTCGTGCCCATTGCCGCCCTTGCCCTCAGCGTCCTCGCCGCTTCGGGCTGCACCCGTTGGTCGATGAACCATCATTTGAACAACGCCTACAGTGCCTACGACCGGGGCAACTGCGAGCAGGTGATGCTCGAACTGTCCAAGGTCGAACGCGCCAGCCGTGCACGCCCTTATGTGTGGCCGGAAGTGTCGATGATGCGCGGTCAGTGCCTCGAACGGCAGAAAATGTTCGTCGATGCGGCGCAGACCTATCAGTTCATCATCGCCTCGTACCCCAACAGCGAATACGCCTACCGCGCCCGCGCGCGTCTGGAAACCCTGCAGAGCCTGGGTCACTACCCGACTCGCAGCGCTGCCGCCGTGGTACGTCCAACCCGCTTCTGATGGTAGTTGTCATACAAAAGCTGGCTGCTTGTATAGGGTGAGCTATAGTCGAATGACACCGGTGCAGATCGAATTCAGTACCGGCGCAACACCTGCGACTGGCATGAGATGCACGTGGCAAGCGCCACACCGGGAGCGGGGAGAGCGAACCTGACGCACAGGTCCGTTCCGAAGCGAGAGTGCGGCTCTGTGATGGAGCCTTGCATGGCGAACTGCGTATGTTTACCGACCGTCGAATCGAACGGCATCAGCTGCCGTATTTTCTGCGAGTATTCAACAGCGTCACCGACAAACCCATCGGCTTTCTGGGCAACGTGTCCGAAGACGGTTTGATGCTCATCAGCCAGTTGCCGATGATGATCGGTGCCGAATTCAACCTGCGCCTGAAAATCCCATTGGGTGAGGGCAGTCAGCAGGTCATCGACCTCACCGCGTGCTGCCTGTGGTGTCACGAAGACGCGACCCCCAAACACTACGACGCCGGCTTCAGCCTGTACCGCACGCCGCCAGAGTATGGGCAACTGGTCGAGGCGTTGAAGCAGTACTTCAGTTTTCAGCCGTTGCCGGCCTCGGCCTGATTCATATCCGCCAGAAACATCGCGGGCAAGTCCGCTACCACAAGGACACCACTGATCCCTGTGGGAGCGGGCTTGCCCGCGAAGGCGTCAGCACTGACACCCTCTATTCAACGGCTAGGCAATAGCGATCGCCCGCTCGTTATCCAGCGTCTTCTCCACCAGCAACAACCCCAACTCACTCAACTGATAGATCGCCATCGCCAGATGCCGCGGCTTGTCGTCCAGGCTGTCGGCCAGGTCGAGCAGCAGGATGCTGACCGAAGAAAAGGTCTCGTAGGTCTGGATGGCGATCGCCTCGGGGTTGATCTCAGGATCGACCTTGAACATCTGCATGCCGCGATCCACGGAGTTGTGCGGTTTGTCCTTTGGGGGATTGAGGTAGAAATCCAGGGCCCGGTGAGCGGCGTCGTGGAGTTTCTTTGAATCGACGGAGGCGTAGGGGGAGACCGGATCGGGTTGATCGGTCGGGTCCGTTGGATCGGTGTCCGAAGGAGGATTTGGAACTGGCTTTTTCATGTATTTCGTACTCGTCGATAAGACCACCATCGGCTCGCGACTAAACGAGAAAAGGGTGGCGGCTGTAAGCAGGTTAGTCGACCGGGAGTACGTACCGGTGCGCCCGAGGGCGCCCTGCGAACAGCCACCATCGAGTGCGGGGATAGGGAATACCCGACTTGATGACGCTTATGCGCAACGTACTAAGACCCCGGGCGACTAAACCCGGCCGCTGATTGGCAGCGACGGGGATCAAGTTACGGGCCAACGCCAAGGCGCACAAGCCGGCGGATTCTGAGTGATTTGTAGGCAATGGCACAAGGCGTCGTAGCCCGTTGTTACGACTTGCAGGACGCTGGCGGACCGGGCTGTGGGAAAGGTTACCGTTTATCGGGACTGTCAGATCTGTCAGGTGCTGGAACGCATGGCATTGGCATTCAATGAATCTACAAACCTCTGCCGGCAGCCCCTCAATGAGGACGGAGTCAATCATGGATACAAACGATGGAACGGAATTGGACCCGAGTGGCGAATCATCGGAGACCCCAGGAACTGCCGGCGGCATTGAATCAATTACTGATGAAGTTGAATTTCATACCGAAAGTACTGCCTCAGAGCCAGTCAACAACGATTTATTCGCAGAAGCAGTTATATCAGCGAGTAATGGTAACTATTGGGCAAAGTTAAAAGTCAGTTATTCATGGAATGGCCCCGGCACTACTTTTACTTGTAGCACGGTGTGGTATCAGGCCTTGAATAATAACCAGACGGGGGGGGACGTACGTATTCTTGTAGAAGCGGGCACGGCAAACAAATGGGAGCAGGAGCTTACTGGCAACGCTAACCAGAACGGCAATGAAAATGCTCTGGTTCGCTCACAAACAATCACCGCTACCAGTAATATGGCGAGAATCACTTTTGGGTATAAATACGACAGAGCTGGTGTGAGCGACGTGGAGATGCATAACCACATCGATGTGTACTACCTCCCTCCAACTCCAACCATCGACCCAATCAAAAACATTACCACTCCTGTCATGAAGGTCACCGGAGGCGGCGGTGTTTCCGGAGCCACGGTACAACTCTATTCGGTAGCAAGTTACGTAGGAACCGGACTAGTGGGAACCGGCGGGCGCTGGGAAGTGACACCGGAATCCGGCTTCCAAGGCAACGTTGTGACCTTTGCGGCGCAGCAGCAGTATGCCAATAGACTCTCTCTAAAAACCGGGGATGTCACGTATCGTCGAGCTATAACATCGTCCCCCACCTCAAATGAAATTGTTATCAATGGGCATGTTTTCCGTGGTAAAGGCGATCCTTCAACCCTAATGACTCCAGTCAACAGTTCGAATCATTATGAGGCATGGGCCGTTCCAATCACTGTAAATAGTTCGGGGGACTGGGAAACGAAAATGACAAAAGTGCTGCCTTCTGGCACGCACACGTTGGAAACTCAACATATATATCCCAACCAGGCTCACGGTTATACCCAGCCTGTGACCTTCAGGATGTTGGGTCATACGGGCATTACCACCCCCGGCAACAATACCGAACAAGAACAAACCTTCACCGTCTCCGGCAACAACAGATTAGCCAACGCCGAAGTGCGGGTTTTTATCGATACAACGCAAACGTTGGTCGGGACCGCCCCTGCCGGCGCATCGGCCACATGGAGCGCTGTAGCAACGCTCCAGCCCGGGTTGCGAAGGGTGGCAACGGAGCAATTCCTCAGCGGCAAGCAATCCGGTCGTGGCGGTTCCGTTCTTTACAAGATCCGGCCTGCCAAGCCTGTGCTTCAGTCCAGACCCAAAGGCGAAGGCATCGAATTTCATGGCACGGGTTACGCGACAGGCAGGATGCATATTCATGTGTCGGGTGACGGAGTCAATTCCATCGATGTGGACATTCCTAGTACAGGTATCTATACGAAGGATCTTCCGGCCACGGTGTTGCCGGGGAATTACATGTATGGCGGTCGGCAAAGCGTGTCCGATGGAGGAACAGGGCGTATCTACAGCTCAGGTTGGATCGCTGATATACCGGTTGCCGTTCCCACTCCTCGACCAACGTCTGTGAGTGTCACGCGCAACGGCAATAAACTTACAATTACGGGCAGGGGCAATACGTGGGGTACGAGTAAGGGATTGGCCATCATCCACAAGGACGGTCAGGATTTTCGCCCCAAGTTTCCCAACGGTGAGGCGCAATCTGATCTTACTTGGCGCACAACTTCTGTCGATCTTGACCCGGGCACTTATGGAACCCTCACCGTCAAACAATGGGTAAACGGTGTCTGGTCTGCGGAGGTCGCTGTTCCAGAGGTGACCATTCCGTCATCCTCTCCCACCTATACAGCGCCTGATCCAGGTGCGCAGACTAACCAGACACCAACGATTACCGGTCTTGCCTGGACGAATTCGGATGTTTTGCTGACAATTCCGCCTCGTCCGCCGGTGCCACTCAAAGCGACCGGGACGGCCGGCACGATCGGTTCGTTCAGTTATACCGTCACCGATCCCCTGCCGCCAAAGACCTACATCATAAGTGCAACCTCGGCGATGGGGGGGCAGACATCTGCGGCCAGTAACCTTACCTTCACGGTTCAACCGCCGGTCCCTGAACCGACAACGACTGGCGAGGTATCAATTGAGGCGGTCATCGAGGGCAAGGGTTGGCCAGGCTGCTGGGTCGAGATTCTTTCGGCTACCCACGTGACATTGGGCAGTGGCCCGGTGAACGAGGATAAAACCTGGAAGATAGGTATTGGCAAACACGCTCCGGGACCACTTACCTTCTATTGCCGCCAAAAAGAGACACAGGCCAGCAGTAACGTGTCCGGCCCGACTGAGAACAAAACCGTCATGGTCGCTGTGCCAAGGGCCGGATTTACCGTACCAGGGCCGAACGGCCAGCCCGCGCGAAAGTCCACTTTTTCCGGTAGCACCTCTGCAACGTACGGTTCCGTCGAGCTGTCGATCAAAGGATCATCACCATTCATTACCGGCGTTCCGGTGGTTGACGGGAAATGGACTACTCCGGTCGAGTTGGCGGCGGGTTCCAAAACGCTGGAGGTCAGGGTTCTTCAGGATGGCTATCGCAGCGATCCGACTGAGATATCTGTCACGGTGGTGCCGAATGCGCCGCTGTTGGATACGCCGTTGAATACCCAGAATGTCGGGAAAAAGCTCAGGACTTCCGGAGTTGGATTTGCCGGAGATCTCGTGATTGTCCAGCGGGTGGGTCGTCCCCACAATTTCGAGCCCGTTCTTGTCAGTGCGGACAACACCTGGTCGGCACTGCTCGAACATTCCATGCTTGCCACGGACAAAATCGCCGCCGTTGCCCGAGTCGGTACGGAACCGAACTCCCAACAATCCGTCCCGATTACCCTGACGCTGCTCAGTGCCCCCATCGACCTTACTGAACCGCGGGCAGGTGACTGGGTAGGTCCACAGGCAGTTTACGCTGGCAGGGCTGCTCCTCATGCGTTTATCGCCGTGGCGGCCTGGTACGACACAGAGGTCCGTCTGACACCGTCGACCCAGGCTGATGAGGATGGGTACTGGCGGGTGTTGGGCAACAGGGATCTTCCTGATGGATTGACACGCGTGCAGGTAAGCCAGACGCTGAATCGCGTGAATTCTGAATGGCGCATGAGTGATGCATTTACAGTGCAGCGCATCACAGAGATTGACTGGCCCGTTGTGGCGTTTCCAACGCCAGATCAAACAGTACGGCGTATGCCGAGGTTTTCCGGATGGGGGTTGCCGGGCGCGATGGTCACGGTCCGCCAGGCAAGTGGTCCGGTATTGGCGACCGCACGGGTGGCGCGCGATGGAACATGGGAGGCGCAGGTCACAAGTTCATTGCCGGTGGGGCCACTGACGTATTCTGCCAAACAGGAACGTGATGGTCTCGATTCAGACTACAAGTTGCCACACCGTCATTGCGATGTGACTCAGGCTCTAGCAGGCTTTGAGAAAGCGGTTATACAACTGCCGTTGAACGATCGAACTCAAATGCTTGAAACCCGGCCACAGTTTGAAGGACTAGGTAAAGCAGGAGCTTTATTGACAGTGTATCGGCATGCGACCACCGAAGTGCTGGCTCAGACAATCGTCAATGCAGAGGACAAATGGGCTGTTCGCTGTGCCGTAGATCTGGAAGTGAAGACAGAACCCCACCAGATCGCTGCACGCCAACAGATGGATGGAGTGGAGTCAGCCTGGTCAGGCATTATCATCGAATTCAAAGTCGGCTCTGCCCTGTCTCCTCCTGTTGTAGTCGATCTTACTGATGGGAGTTACGTTTCTCGCAATGCAGTGATCAAACTGACTGCCATGCCAGGTACTCTGGTGTCGCTCTTTCCGGGTGATGGCACCAACAAGCTCGGTACCGGTCAGGTCGATGAGACAGGGCAATGCGTGATTGTTTTGTATGGTTTGCCGCTTGGTGAGTTGACGCTCAGGGGCAAGGCCGAGAAAGGGCCTGTTCTATCCGGGTGGATGAACGAGGTCAAACTTATTGTGGCGGATTTCGGCTGAGCTAAAGAGACACGCCCGCGTCAGGCCCTCGTTCAGAGGGCCTTTTCACGCCCCTCACTTCACAGAAAACTTCTGAATTCCGATCGACGGTCGAGCAACCTGTCAGATCTGACAGTACCAGCCGTTTTCCATTCAGTGCTTAATCAACTTGAACGCAACAAGCGCCGTCAGGTCCCGGCGTTTGTTTCCCCTCAAGAGGAAGCGCTGAATGAAAGCATCAGACAAAAGCCCTGTTCATCAACTGCTCAGGGCTGTGCTGGGGCAGAGTAAAAAGCGGATCTACGTGCCCAAGGCGCTGGAAAGACACCTCATGAAGTCCGCCAGCGTGTTCGATCTGACAAAACTCAGCGTGGGTGAATTGCGCACACTTGGCTTGAAACCTGAGGAGGCCGAAGCCCTGTTGAGCCGCGGCAGGGCGCTGGCACTTAATATCGCCAGGCTGTACCGCCAGCAACACCTGCGTGGAGTGCCGAGACCCAGCGATAAAGGAATGGCCGGGCCGCTGCCGACCTATCAGCAGATTTTTTCTCCCGATGTTGATGGCGCTGCTGCTCTGGGTAGCCCGGAACACAGCGCGTCCACGACAGCCTATTTAGTGGCCTTGCGCCAGTGGATACGTGAGCTGATCGAGCCGAAAGCGGGGCCGGGTGCCATTCCGCTGACATTGCGTCGCAGCGATGTGGACGACCTGCTGATTGATGAGGCGGCTATCAATCAGGTGAAGTCCCGGGTCGAGATCAATAGCACGATACTTGAAGCATTGATTCTGTCGAAAGAAGGCGAGAGCTTTTCAACGGCCAAGGACTACCTTCGCTCCATTCGGTTCCCCCAGGAAATGCCCTACGAGCATGACCGGCTCAGTATCCGACACGTTGTGCGGCAGGTCGTTGAAAATGGCTCGCTGGGGGAAGTCATTCGCAGGCTCGATCCCAAGTATCCCTATTTCAAGAATGCCGGTGGGCGCGGGCCACGTGACGACGCAGCCCTCCAGCAGAGTATTGGCAGCGGTCCGGCGCTCTCAGCGTTGTTGCTCGAATCCCCTTACTTTGGGCGGGGGACCGAGCCGGCCGGCAAATCGCTGCAAAGGGTAGACCCAAGTACGGGCCGAATCGATGCGGATCCACAAAAGTCTGCCGGGGACTTCTATCTGGAAAACTTTGGCAGTCTTGTGATTGCCAATGCATCTCTGCGCAGACTCTGGATTTTCAGGCTTGCAATGGGCTTTACCCAGGATCAGGTCGACTGTTTTCTGGCGATGGGGCGATATACACCCAAACTTTCACCCAACGCTCCGGCGCTGGGTGACCCCGATGAACCTTTGACAGGAGAGGTAGCGGGCGCACGGTTCATTCATGGCGGGACAGAACCGGCGATCGGAATCGAATATGGCGACATCGAACCCAGGCATCTGTTGACGAATATTGGGGAAGACTCTGCCCTGGAGCACCGTACAGACCGTATGCAACGCAAAAGCCGCCTGGATCGGCTATTGGGTTTGCCGAGCTACCTGGTGGACCGAATACTCATCGCGGTGATGAACGCAGAGCGCCGGGGCGGGGCGGACGCGGCCTTGTGGATTCGCTCCAGTACGCTGAGCGCTGTGGGGCTTTTCGTCGAGCTGAGTGCTAAATACGACTGCACCGCGGAAGACTTCGCGGGGATCCTGGATGTGTTGTCGCCCCATGGTCAGAATGGAGTTCCGGCGTTTTTTGATCAGGGCTACAACCATTCAGAACCGTTTGATGACCCCTTGAAGATCACTGATCGTGAGTTCGCGATCATCCCCATCACGTCGGCCGACCAGCAAACAGTTCAGCAGATTTGCAAAGGGTTGGGCATCAACCCCGAGACCTATCGCTATCTGGCAACTGTGATCGCCGAAGCGTTTGGGCTCAGGACGCACCTCAAGTGCAATCTTGAGACGCTATCGAGTTTCTGGCGGCTGGTGCGGTTGGCCCGCATGTTCGGCTTGACGCCTATCGAACTCACCGCACTGCTTCAAACCCTTGGCTTGGCGCCGCAATTGGCTGGCAGGCCGCTGGTCTCTGCTTATGGGACGACAGATGCCGCAGATGCATTGAGCACCATTCATGCAGTGATGACCTGTGTGGAGTGGACCAACGATTTCAATGTGCCGGTGCCTTGGTTAGTGCAATACGTCAATCCGGTCTACGTTCCAACCGTCTGGACCGAAAGTCAGGAGCAATTCCTGTTGCAGCTGAGCAGTCAGGTGCAGCCGATATTAGTGAAGTCAGCCACGCTGCTGGAAGCTGGCGCACCTGCGCGTACGAGCAATGATCAACCGATCGACTGGCTGCAATTGCTCGGTTCGCTGGTGGACGATAAAGGCGCGGTTGTCGGGCGGTATGACGAGACTGAAGAGCAGTTTCTGGCACGTGCCAATGAGGCGTTCATAGCGATTGCAAAACATGTCTACCCCTCTGAGTCCCCCCCTCCGGACGTCGTACGGGACAGGGCGGCTTTGCATGCGCTTCTGCTCATGGTCGTGCTGCGCTGCCGGGACGAGCAACGGGTGCTGGTCGAGGTGAGCCTGTCGGTTTTCCTGAAGCTTGGCGAATTGCTCACGGCTCAGGTGTTGATGTGGGCCCAAGGGCATTCGTACGAGTTTTTGAAGGAGGCGCTGGTCACGCCGGTGCAGCGTCAGCGGCGCAAAATGAAGGCTCTGGAGGAGCCTGATCTGTTTCTGAAAACGTTCGCGGAAGTGGAGCGCCGTGCACGAATTGCCGACAAGCTCAAATTGAGCCCGTCACTGCTTGCGAGGCTCCTCACTGGCGAAAATTTTCTGCAGTTCAGCCTTGAGGATCGCTTCGACATATCGATCAATACTATTTACTGCCTGGCACTTTTCGGTCGACTGGTGGAGCGCGCTCGGCAACCGGAAGAAAAAATATACGACTACCTGGGCCAGGCAAATGATTTACCCAATGACTTGAGTCCTGATGCGCAGCGTCTGTTTCGCGATGCCGCGGCCGACAAACTGGCCCGTTTCTTCGGCTGTGGCATCGGTCAAGTGCTCAAAGTTGTCGAGCATATCAATGCCGTGGCCGAAGCGAGTGAAGAACCGGCGCTACCCTTGCTACGTACGCTCGAAGAGCTTGGCGTTCTGATGCGCACGCTGGAGCTGGCGTCAAAAGGTATGGACGCCGAGACGGCGGTCACTCTTGGCAAACTGAATCTGCTCGATGGCAATTCGCAATATCAGCAGGGTGCTCAAAAGGCACTGGAAAGCCTGAGCCGATTCAATGATTCGAAAACCTCGCCGGACTCGGCTGAGGTCGGCCAGAGTTACAACACCCATTGCGTGGTGGATAACACGAGCCTGATTGTGGGACTGGATCTGGAGGTCGCGGAGTTTCTGATCACGCTGCTTGATTTTTTCGGCATTCCTCTAGCAGGAGTGACGCTTTATATCGAAACCGATCTTGGGGTTGTACTCACGCCTACGGTCACAACAGACCGTCAGGGGCGTGCATGGGCGCGATTGCAGGCCGGGGCAAGGGTGGGAACGGCGCATTTACGCTACAGCCTGCCGTTTCATGACCCACAGTTTGGCCCATCGGTACGGATCGGTCCTGATCTGGAGAGCGCACAGGCCAGACCCTTGCAGAGTTCCGAGATCCCCCGGGATCCCGTGCTGGCGGGCAATTTGTGGGAACAAGAGGTGTTTACCACTGTAATGGACAGGTACGGCAATCCTGTCGCCCATTATCCGGTGCTGTGGAGAACGACTGTCGGGCAGATTCGGCCGCGTCAGACCGTCACCGATAAGGATGGCGTGAGTAAGGTCTGGATTTCCAGCCTGTCTCCCGGCGATGCCAGGATTACTGTGGGTAATGTGGATGAATCCCACAGCTTTACCTTCACAGGTCTGCTCAAGTTCGCGGACAAACCGCGGATTTCCGGTAACCCGTTTGTCAGCGATGTGGCCATGGCAGGTCAACCGCTGGAGGTGCGTTGCAAGGTGGTGGGGCTGGATGACGAACCCGTGGCGCATCAGCGGGTAGAGTGGTGGACGAGCAGTGATGCCAGTAAAACCGGGGTGGACAGCGATATTAACGGCGTCTGCCTGTTTTCTCTGGCCAGCCTCGAAGCCGGTCCTTTGACGATTTTTGCGCAATTGGGTAGTGATGCCGCCGTTGAACTCACGGTCTGGGTCGCCAGTGGTGCCGTGATCCGGGACTTTTTGCAAAACATACCCTTTCCAGTGGTGGGCGCAACGGCAACGCCGGTGTGGATTGTTGTGAAAGAGAGCGACGACCCGAGCGCTCCAGCGCTTGAACATTATCCCGTGAGGTGGACCGTCGATTCGGATCCACCTGTGGACGTCATCCTCAAGACAGATGAGCCAGGTCGCTCGGAATATCCGTTCTCGGCGAAGCAGGCAGGCGAGTTCAAGGTGACCGCGATGCTGGAACAGCATCCGCTCGAGCCAGCCAGAGTCTTCAATTTGACGGCCATTAAAGCCTTCGGCTGGACAGTCACGCTGATCACCATCGCAGACGATGGTTCGGAGACCTCGATCTCGATCATCCCGGGGCGCGACACCCTTGAACTGTACAGGGATGGGCATTACCGCCTTGAAATCGCAGCGACAGACCCCTCTCAGATCGTCGGCACCCAGGGCGCCCTTGGATGGAGCTCCACGTACTCCACGCAGGCGCTGGCCATGGTTTTCGACCCGCCGATGGCCAGGCGTTTTGATTTCACTGAATCCGCTCACAGTGTGGACATCCACATCGGCAACGTACGCAACGGCGACTTCCAGATCGGTGTGTACGCCGACCTCCTGGAGCAGGTCCTGGTGCTTGAAGGGACGTTGCGTAAACGGTCAGTGGTGCGGGGCTCTCCATCGAAATCATGAATTGACCCGATTGCCCATGGCCACTCGTGGTCAAGTCAACACCTTGCAACAGGGAGAACAAGAATGTCTACGCCCCAACTGGACGAGCTCAATGAAGGTTTCGTGAAGGCAATGGCCGCTGCGGTGCTGGGCAAAAGGCTGTGGACCGGTGAGAGCCGGATTCGCACTCTCGAAGAGCTAAGTGGGTATCTGTTGGCCGATCTTCAGGACAAGGCGCAATTGGAAGCCACGAAGGTTTCCTCCACTGTGCGGACTTTGCAGCAATTTGTTCATTCGGTATTCGGGGGAACCGAACCGGGTTTCACAAACGTTTATTTCGAGCCGGATGACCGGCTGTATTGGGATCAGTACTTGAGCCGTTACAGCAGGTGGTCGGCCAACCAGGAACTCATGACTCATGCGTCAAACTACATCGATCCGACATTACGTCTGAACAAAACCGCGCTGTTCCGCACGTTCGAAGGCAATCTGCAACAGAGGCGGCTGAGCAACGCATCGGTCAAAACCGCTCTGATGGGTTACACCAGGGGCCTCCAGGAGATAAGTGACCTGGACGTGCTCGCCGGCTACATCGATGGGAAAAATACCCGCCAGGCAGATTACTACCTGATCGGACAGGAGCAGACGCCGCCGTTCGCTTACCACCTGCGCAGTGTCAAGGTTCACGTTGACGTGAACAGCATAACGATCGGCCCTCATAACTGGAGTGAGTGGCGCAAATGCGACATTGTCACCTCGGGCAAGGTGGTGGATATACGATGCGTGATCTGGCTCGGGCGGCCGGTTCTGGTCTGGTGCGAGTGGGTCGAGCGTCAGGTCGATACCAATGGTGTGGTGCAGTCACCCTGGAAATTGCAGATTCAACTGGCCTTCAGTTCTCTTAACGATCAATGGTCAGCCCCTTTGACCTTGTGGCGTCAAGAGTGCGAACACGATGTCTCCAACGGACGGCTGATCGCTTTTTCTCAAGGCGATGGCGATCCTCGTGATGATTTGTTGAGCGTGTGTTACACCAACCGCCAAGACCTGGGCGGGAAGGCACCGCTGCATGAAATAGAAATCCATGAAACCCGCGATGCGCGAATGAACAAGGTGCCGGGGGATATCGACACCCAGCTGCAAATGGTCTTCGGACGTTTCAACAATCCAGCCAGTCTGCAACAGAAGGTGGTGCCAGCGGATTATTCGCCAATCACCGTCCGCACCCAAGACATAGTGGCAGGGCCTGTCAGTGAGAGCCTGTATCTGGACGCCGTCTACACACGCGAGCAATGGACGGACGGAAAATTTTACGAAGTGCTCAGAGTACGCGGACGCTGCGATGCGGTGCAGGAACGTGGACGCGAACTGCAGCAGTTGTCGATCGGCTGGAGGGCAATCCATGGCACAACGTATACCGACGTCGAGATTGTCGGTGTCGGCGGGCAGCAGGTCAGCATCACCCTGACGACAGGACGCCAACCGACGGATATCCATCTCGTACAACTGCCTGAAGGTGCGGGTAAGCAAGATGTCCATTCCTTTGCCATCAATGACTTCGAGGAAGCAACGGTAGGAGACGGAATCTGGGTGGCCAAAGCCGAGGTCGACCTCTCAACTGCAGCACTGTCTTATCTGCTCGAAGCCACCCCGGAACAAATTCGGGGCGGTGCCGGATTTACCGTCGATGTCCTGGGTGTAACGGTGTCGAACGACAAAAACCTGCTGGTGCCCAGGATTCTCTACGTGCCTGCGCAATTCGAGTTCGGCATGGATGCACGACTCGCGGACGACCCTCCGAACTGGCATTCGATCGCCGATTTGCGCGGCGACTATTCAACGCCCTGGCTGGTTTTTAAACGAGATACGAGTTCGAACAGCGTCAATTATTTTCCCATTGATGCGGAGATCCCTTTTACGTTCGGCGCAGTTCAGGGAAAAAAGCGGTTCTTTTTGAAATTGAACAAGCGTCCCTTCCAGTACCAGACCCCCTTCATCGACAAGGTCAGTAGTAAAGGTTCGCAGTTCCTGAGTTTCAACAATGCCGAACAGAAGCTCAAATATGCTCGACTCAACTCAGAGTTCGGCGCAGTACTGACCAGTCTGGCGGCAGTGTCGGTCGAGGCTCTGCTCCACTGGACAACACAGCATATCCAAGAAAAAAAACTCCCCGATGATACGCTCGAACCGAACGGCCCCTTTGACGGCTGCAATGGTCGGTACTTCTGGGAGCTGTTCTATCATTGCGTACATTTGGTCGCCAGGCGCTTTTCGGAAGCCGGTTCTTATGGCGAAGCGCGACAATGGTTCGAGTTTATATTCGACCCGTTGTCACCCGAAATTCCGCCAGACCCCAGGAACCGCGATGTGATTCCCCGGGACGCGTACTGGCTCTGCCGCCCGCTGAAAATCGACGCTGTCAATTGTTCGTATGAGAACCCGGCTCCGACGGATCCGGATGCAATCGGTTATTGCGCACCGATTCACCACATGATTGCCATCTTCCTTCATTACGTGGAAAACCTGATCGCCGAAGGTGATGATTTATACCGTCAGCTGGATTACGACAGCATGGTCCGCGCCAGCCTTCTGTACAGCAAGGCGCAGATGCTGATCGGTGAAGAACCGGTCCCCCAGACGGCCAGTATCTGGAACCCGGTGACACTGAGCCAATTGGTGACGAAGATCCAGGGCCGCGAGTCCCTCAAGACATTTGAGGCCCGACTTGAGGTCGGACTGGGGGATGTGCCTCTTTCAATGCAGGGGCAACCGCGCCTGGGACTATTGGGTACCAGTGTATTCAAGGACGGCATCAACGATCGGCCCAACCGATTGTGGACACTGCTGAACTCTCGGCTGAAGAACTTGCGAGAGAATCGTTCGATCGACGGTCAGCCCTTGTCGATTCGATTGTTCGCACTACCAATGGATGCGCGGGAGCTACTGATTGCACAAGGCAACGGTACGCTGGGCTCGTCTCGCGATCCCGGCGGGCAACTGAAGGTGGTGCCTTACAAATGGCAGACCGCTTTCAACCTGGCGATGCAGCTTGCGGATTTTATGATCCAGCAAGAGGAACTGCTCAGGTCGTGGATGGAGTTGCGGGACCGGGGCGAGCAGGAGGAGCTGCAATACCGTCATGTCATCGAGTTGGCCGACTACAACCGCTCGATCCAGGTAGCGACAATTGCCCAGCAAGAGTTAATCGCGGAATCGCTGCGTCAAAGCGAAAGTCTGGTCCAGGCCCAGGTGCAGCGCTTTGAGGCATTGATCAAAAAGGGGGTGTCCGAGGCCGAGAACAGGGTTCTGGAAAAGAACCGAGACGCGCGTGATGTCTCAGTGAGTGCCGGCGTACTTCAGACCATCGGGGCCGGGCTGGATTTAATACCCAACATTTATGGGATGGCAGCCGGTGGCATGCGTCCTGCGGCCGTGCCCTACGCGGGTGCCGAGTTGCTTCAATTGATCGCACAGTTCTGGAGAAGCGAAGCCGAGGAGTCCAGCATCAATGCGGGTCATCAACGGCGTGAGGAGGAGTGGATCTTTATGCTCGAGCAGGCCAAAGCCGAGGCGCGGGTGCTGCGCGAGCAGTATCAGGCTCAGGAACAGGCGATCATTGCCGCCCGGGCAACTCTGCAACTTACAGAAGTGGTCAACACACAATCCATGGAGATGTTCGCGTTCTACAAGCGGCGTAGCACAAACCAGGAATTAAGTAACTGGGTCGTAGGGCAATTGAAGTCATTGCTGTTTCAACTATACGACTTGGTGGTCAGTCACTGCGTCATCGCTCAGCGCTGTCTGCAGTATGAAATGGGCGACTTCACGATGCAGTTTATCCGCCATGATGTCTGGTATGACGCCCGACACGGATTCAACGCGGGTGCTTCTTTGAAGATGAATCTGTTGCAGATGGCGGCAGCGCGGCTCAAGCGTGACGAGCGTCGGTTGCAACTGGAAAAGACGATCTCTCTGAAGGAACTTGTCATTGAAGAAGAATGGAATGACTTCAAGACTTCAGGGGAATTGCGTTTCAAGCTTAACGAGGAGCTCTTCGCTCAAGATTATCCCTCGCACTACTGCCGTCAGATCCTGGAGTTGAGATGCACTTGCCCCGGCTTGCTCGGGCCGTACCAGAATATTCGCGCCACGCTGGTGCAATTAGGCAGTTCTATTGTCGTAGAGCCGAATATTGCCGCTGTCAAAAGCTTGTTTGAAGGTGTTGCCTCTACGGATTCCGGGTCACTGGTGGAGAACCTGCGCCCGCATCAGCAGATAGTGTTGTCCAGAGGCCTGGACGAGAACGGTATTGCCGAACGGGGAGGCGATGATCGTTACCTGCCGTATGAGGGCACGGGTTGCCATTCAAGCTGGCAGCTGACGTTTCCCAGAGCTGCTCAGCCTGGTCAGGCCAGCCTTTTGCGCTCTTTGACTGACATCATCGTGACGATCACTTATCAGGCCCGGGATGGCGGCCCGGATTTTGCCCGCGAAGTTGAGGTTTTGCTCTCCGGCTCTCCAGCGACCGGTAGATCAAGCGCATCGGGTCGCGCCAGGAGGATGCCTTCATGAGTGATAAAGATAGCCGCGCCGATGAAAGCTTTTTATACAACGGGTTCTTCCCTGAGGATCTGGAGGGATGGGAGGTAAATGACGGGCGCCGGGTCACCCACCAGACAGCGAGGTGGGAGGAGAAGTCGATTGGCTTCATGGGGGCCGTTGATACGGGAGCTGGCTGGCAGACAGTAAGGCTGGCTGAGTATCCGCGCCCCCGCTCCGGCAAGGCAGATTACACGTTGGATTTCATGTACCAGGCGTTCTCGGTAGAAAGCCCAGGGACACTGAGGATCAACCCGGGCCGTGGAGGTGAATACGATGTGGACCTTGTTCCGTCACTCAAGAAAGAGCACGCACAGGGCCCGAGCCCGGACCTGTTGGATCTGGAGCTGACTCCACTCCAAGTAAAGCTCCTGCTAGACGAGGAGGAAGAGACTGTCAAGATTTCTGTCATCAGCCCGCCAAATCCCTTGCCAGTCCACCCGGGCATTGTGTGTTTTACATCCGCTAAGTTGTTGCTGTGTCTGGAACCCTTGCAGTTGGACTCCGTGACGGTTGACGGGGAAGTTCAGACACAGCGTCAAGTGCGTCTGTGCATTGGTGCGACTCATAGACTTGCCTTCCAGGTTCATCTCGAAAATGCCTGGCATAAAACGCGGGCAGAATTATGGAATCTGGACGATGCCGAGAACGTTCTCAGCGCGAGTCCTGACTGGAAGCAATCCTATCCGCTTGATAAGGATTGGCAAATCACCTGTCGATCAATCATGGAGGACGTCCAGATTTCGAACCTCCTTGCCATCCAGACCGTCTACACCGCAGACCAGTATCTTCTACCTGTGATCTCCGGTCATTTTCATCTGGATGTCATTGCAGAGAAGCCGCCTGAGCACTACCCGGTTATTGCCCTCGGTCAAGGTGTGGAGTTGAGGGTGAAAGTGGTCTCTCACTTCACCCGTATGGCCTTGGCCAAGCGTAAGGTCATTTTTACGCTTGAAAGTACGGGAGAGGTATTGTCAACGCAGGATTCGGATGAAAAGGGCGAAGCGGTCTTGATCTACAAGCCGACCCTGAAAGGCGCTTTTGTAATCAAGGCAGAGGTCGAAAGCTACTACAAACCGGAAGACGCTCATTTCCGGCTCGTTTCCTTTGCCTTTCAGGAGGATCCCTGGACGAGCACCACACTACGACTGGATGAACTCGATGCGTGGGTCTGGGGAAGCCGAACGGCTTTTATCAATCGCGGCGCCAGCCACGAGATAGAAATGATGTTCACGGATGCCAATGTCCTGAACGGCTCCGAATTGGGGCTGTATTGGACAGGGGATGTCACGCCGGGGGAAATGGGCCTGATCCTCAATCCTTATTTCGAGATCGGGCAGCCTGTCGCCGATTCTAAAGGAGCCTGGAGCGCTGACTGTGCAAACCTCACAAGCAGCAAGATCGGGTGGAATCTAAGATGTTCGAGATTACTGGAGCCCTCTCCCCTTCAAACCGTGGACCTGGCTCACAATTGGTTATCCATCCACAACCCGTATCAGTCATCTAAGTTCCCGGCCGTGGGCGGTCCCGACCTGATACTGTCCGTCGATATTGAATCGAAGGTGCCCGGTGTAGGGGGCGTTACGGGAGTAAAAACTTACTGGCGTATCGATGATGGAACGGAACAGGAGGTACTGACAGACGTTGGCGGTCAGGCTCAATTTGCATTGAAGCCTGAAGCAGAGGGCGAGCTTGTAGTCACGGTGAGAGTTGACAGTGGCTACGATTCAATCGATCCCACCGAGCAGTTCTCAATTTATATATATGGTGAAGATCGTTGGGCGCAGTTGGCCTCCGTGACGCTGGATGGCCGACTGGAGGGAAGCACCGGGCACATCTGTTTTCGTGATACGCCACCTGTGGAGCTCAAGATCATGTCGGTTGAAGACCGTCTGATTGACGAGTTTGTCACTGTGGAACTGATCAGTGAGTCCGATCCAGAGTTGCAGTTTGATGTCCATCCTGATCCGGCTACTCCCCGTAAGGTGACCACTGAGGGCCTTGGTTACCAGGTCAGCTCCACCTATCCGAGCAGTTCACGCTTCCAGTTGATCGTTCGCCATGCGGCATTGGGCTCGTATGTGCAGCAGGGAATATTGCTGCCACCCATTCTCCAGGACCTCGGAACATTCACTGTGGACGGCCATGAGTTGGCCGCGGGCGAAACGTTGTACGCCTGTATTGGCGCCAGTCACGAATGCGTTTTCACGCCTGCCGGTGACAGCCTTGTAACCGGGCTGATGATGGGAGCGAAGTTGATGGAGGGCGACAAACTCAACATGCAATTGACGCCCGAAACTGATCAGAAAATCGAGAGCGCCGGCGTGCTGTGGAATGTCGATGCCACACTCAGCACTGAGGGCGATGGCCAAGGCATTGTGCTCAGCCTGCCTGAGGCCGATTTCGATTATCCCAAACAGCCTGTCTCGGTGGGCCACCACCGAATAGTGGCTACCACGCGTGGGCCGGCATTTGATCCGCAGGTGGGGGAGACAGTCTCTCTGGAGATCCAGGCCAAGTCGTTTTACACCCGTGACGCAGTGTCAGGGCTTGCGGTGATGTTTGAAGACTCAACGGGTTCGAGGCCTTTCACTACTGACGGATCGGGTTGGGCCCGCTGTCTCTTCAGGGCCACAGAACCGGGGAAGTTTCAAGTCACAGCCACGCCCCCCAGTCCTTATGATCAAACGCCCACGTCCTATCTCTTTGAAGTAACGGTTCTGCCGCTATCGACGATCCCACCCGAAGAGGAATGAATCATGTCTCGACAAACCCAAGCAGCATCCAACGCGGTTGAGATTGCCGAAGTGCGTGAGGCCATGTTTGATCCTGTGACCGGAGAAACGGTTTCGCTGGCCGTGAGGGTGATTGACTCCGGTACTCGCGTGGCCGCATCCGATCAAGAGGTGATCTTCAACATCTCGACGCAGCCGGAGGAGTTCCGGGTGAAGACGGACCAGAGCGGGTGGGCGCTTTTACGCTGTACGGCGACACAGGTTGGGGATATCGCGGTGACCGCTACGCTGGAAACCGATCCGACGAAAGCAGCCTCCCACACCTTTCGCTTCAAGACGCTGGCTGCCGGTGTCTGGAGTGATGCCATCTTCCATTTGAATGCAGAGCCTGTCGGCACTTCATGGGGGGAAGAAACCAGGTTTCCCCGTAATGCGGGAACTCATAGCATCACGCTGAGGGTTACCAATCCAGACAGTGCGTTGCTTGGCCGCGCCTTTACTCTGGGCCTGACCGGGTTCTCATCGGCCACTCAACTGGGAATTACAGGTGTGCAGCCGGCACTGGGTGTTTGGAGAACCTTGACGATGACCGGGCTGGTTTGGCAGTTCACTACCAATGCGGGAGGAGGGGCTTACAACCTGGTACTCGGGGCAGAACGCATACTCAAACTGTCACCGGAAAATCCAGTCTCTCTGGGGGCAACTGTGCCTGATGACGTCGCCGACGTAACCTAAAAAGTACCGGTCTTCTTCCAGCTCAAATACCGTGTTACCAGCCCGGTACCCAATTCCTCCGGACGGGCCTCTACCACCGCGATACCCTGTGCACTCAACCGCTCATGGTGTTGCGCGCTGGTGTTGAGATAATCCACGGTCGCGCAGTAAGTCAGCGTTTCATCCAGTGTTTGCACCGGATGATGGCGCAGGTCGTCCAGCACGGTTTCCCGCAAGCTTGCGACCAAAACCCGATGTTGCTGACTCAAGCGCTGCACGGCACTCAGCAGTTCTTCATCGTCCTCATCCCGCACATTAGTCACCAACACCACCAGCGCCCGCCGCTTTTGCCTTGTCAGCAACTGATTCACCGCCGCCGGATAATCCGCCGAACGTCGTGTGCTATCCAGATCATAAACACCGTTGAGCAACACCTTGAGCTGTCCCGCCCCTTTGACCGGTGCAATAAACCGCGGCTGATCGCTGGCGAAGGTCATCAACCCCACCGCATCTCCCTGCCGCAACGCCACATAACTCAACAGCAGACACGCATTCAACGCATGATCGAAATGTGACAGCTCGCCGTCCTGACTGCGCATCTGCCGGCCGCAATCAAGCATGAAGATGATTTGTTGATCCCGTTCGTCTTCGTACTCCCGGGCAATCGGTGTGCGATGGCGGGCGGTGGCTTTCCAGTCGATCTGGCGCAGGCTGTCGCCTTCGCGAAATTCGCGCAGTTGATGGAATTCCATCCCTTGGCCACGGCGTTGGCGCTGGCGTACGCCGAGCTGGCTGAGCCAGTTGTCGACCGCCAGCAACTGGCCGCCGTAGAGGCGGGCGAAGTCGGGGTAGACGCGGGTGTGGTCGGTGATGTTCAGCAGGCGTTTGCCGGACCACAGGCCGAAGGGGCTCGGCAGGTTGAGTTCGCAGGTTTCGAAGGTGAAGTGGCCGCGTTTGAGCGGGCGCAGGCGATAGCCGATCAGGCTGCGCTGGCCGGGTTGCAGCTCGGTGGAAAGCGGCAGGTTTTCGTGGCTGAGGCCGTCGGGTACGTGGTCGAAAATTTGAATGGCCAGTGGTGGGTCGAAGTCGTGTTCGATTTCCAGCCGGATTTCGCTCCAGCGACCGAGGGCCAGGCTGCCGGGCATCTGTCGTTGCACGCGGGGCGAGGGCAGGCGCTTGAGGCGCAGCGCGTCCAGCAGGCTCAGCGCAAACAGCGCCAGCAACAATCCCCAGTTGATCGACAGCAGGCTCGATGGCACCTCGACGTCCAGCGCCTGCAACGCGCCCAGCACAATGCCGATGGCCAGCAGGATCGCCAGCCAGATCAACAGCAGGCGCGAGGGGTTCACAGGCGCGGCGCCGGTACTTGGTCGAGCAGTTGCTGAAGGACTTGATCGACTTGCAGCCCTTCGATGTCCAGCTCCGGTGCAAGGCGTACGCGATGGCGCAACACCGCCAGTGCGCAGCCCTTGATGTCGTCCGGGATCACGAATTCACCGCCGCGCAACAGGGCCCGGGCGCGGGCGCAACGCACCAGTGCAATGGAGGCGCGTGGCCCGGCGCCGAGGGTCAGCCCCGGCCAGGTGCGGGTGCTGCGGGCGAGGCGCACGGCGTAATCGAGCACTTGATCGTCCAGCGGCAGATCGCTGGCGATGCGTTGCAGGGCTTGCACGTCCTTGGCCTGCAACACGGTGCGCAGCGGTTGCACATCGAGCATGTCGGCACGGGTCGAGCGGCTGACCTGACGCACCATGTCCAGCTCCTGATCGGCGTCGGGGTAATCCATGCGCACCTTGAGCATGAAGCGGTCGAGTTCGGCCTCCGGCAGCGGGTAAGTGCCTTCCTGTTCGATCGGGTTCTGGGTGGCGAGCACCATGAACGGTTGAGCGATCGGCAGGGCCCGGCCTTCGAGAGTGACCTGACGTTCCTGCATCGCTTCGAGCAGGGCTGCTTGCGTCTTGGCCGGGGCGCGGTTGATCTCGTCAGCCAGCAGCAGGTTGGTGAACAACGGGCCTTTGCGCAGTTTGAATTGCTCGGTCTGCAGGTCGTAGACCGCGTGGCCGGTGACGTCGCTGGGCATCAGGTCCGGGGTGAACTGAATACGCGCGAACTCGCCGCCGAAGCACTTCGCGAGGGCGCGTACCAACAGGGTTTTGCCGAGGCCGGGAACGCCTTCGAGCAGCACGTGACCGCCGGCGATCAGCGCGGTCAGCACGTCGTCGATCACCGCGTTCTGGCCGATCAGCGCCTTCTGCAATTCACCGCGCACCGCTTGCGCCAACTGGCTCGCGCGCTGGCGTTGCTGGGCCGCGTGGCTGGGCGAGCCGGGTTCGATGTGTTCGGTCATAGCGTGTTCCTCAAGGCTTGCAGGTGGGCGACCTGACGGCAGAATTCGGCGCTGGACAGACGCCGCTTCGGTGCCGGGCTCAGGGCCTGGCTGATGGCACGGGTCGGTTGGCGGGTCAGGCGTGACAGCACCAGCCATTGTTCGGCGACGTTCAGTTGGTCGAAACCGGGATGACGGTGACGGGCGCGGCGCAGGACGTCCTGCTGCAACGCTTGCAGCAAGGTCTGTTGACCGTTGTGACGCAGGATGAAATCGGCACTGGCGCGCAGGTGTTCCATCAACTGCCGACGACCACTCGGAGCCGGCGCCTGCACCGGCCCGTGACGTACGCCGACATGCCACAGCCACAGGCCGATCAGCGCGAGCAGGGCGACGATGGCTTGCGGGAAATAGCGCCAGAGCAGGGTCAGCAGACCGTCGTGTTCGGTGTTGTACAGCAGCGTCACGGCGGTGTCGGCGCTGAGGTACCAGAGCAGCCAGGCATTGTCGTGTTGCGCAATGGCCGGGGTTTTCCACAGATCGGCATCGGTGACCACGGTGATCGTGCCGAGCCCGAACGCCAGTTGCATCATGTGCGTGGCTTTCGCGCTGTTGGCCCAGGCCTGGGCGAGGTTTTTCGGGTCGTCGAGGTGGAACGCGGTGTCGAACCCGGCATAGGCCGGGGCGTCTTCGTCTTCCAGATAGAGCTTGGTCAGATTGGGCCAGGGATCTTCGGCGGCATCCGGTGGCGCGCCCTTGAGATCCTTGGTGAAGGACTGATGCAGTTGCACGCGGTCGAGCAACAGGTCGTTGCTCTGGCCGGCCTTTTCATCCCAGATCGATTCGGCGACGAACACCAGCCTTCCGCCGGCCCGGGCCCAGTTCAGCACCTGATCGACCTGACGCGGGGTCATTTTCGAGCGGTCGTTGAACATCAGCAGCGTATGCTGGCGCGGATCGATATCGGGCAACACGGCGAGGCTTTCAGCATGGGTT
>NZ_JAIHBA010000011.1:0-162197 GCF_019718735.1 Pseudomonas sp. RIT778
GAGTTGCGGCGAGAGGTTGGCGACGCTGCGTTGGGTCGCGACAAACAACGGAAAGAAAGCGGCGAGGGCGACGAATACCCACTTCGCCAGTTCGCCCAGCCCGAACCACGCGGTGAGCAGAGGCACCCAGGCAAAAATCGCGATCTGGCGCAGGGCGGCGAGGGTCGGGCCGAGTACGCGTTCGCTGGTGCGCGACAGACCCAGCAATAAACCCAGCACGAGGCCGAGGCCGCCGCCAATCAACAGGCCACCAAGTGTGCGGCCCAGGCTCAGGGCCATGCCGGAGATCAACGTGCCGTCGAGCAATCCGTTTTTCGTCGCCTCAAGCACCACCCACGGGCTGACCAGAATGTTGGCATCGATCCATTGCTGATCGACCGCCAGTTGCCACAATGCAAACAGCGCCAGCGGCAGCAGCCACGGCTGCACGCGTTGCCAGCCTTCGTAGCGCGGGCCGCGACGAATCTCCGCCGTGGCTGGGTGCGGCCAGTGCACCAGTTTCCTGTCCAGCAGACCGATGCCGCGATCCATCGCCACACCGATCAGGCCGATCACTACGATGCACACGAAGACGATGTCGAGCATGAACAGCTGACGCGCCCAGACCATCAGGTAACCGATGCCTTCGCTGGAGGCCAGCAGCTCGACGGCAAGCAACGACGTCCAGCCAGCGGCCAGTGCCAGACGCACGCCGGCCATGAACGCTGGCAGCGCGGCGGGCAGCACCAGTCGGCGGATCAACAAGCGTGGCGGCAGACGTAAAACCGCGGCGGCTTCACGCAGTTTGGGTTGCGCATCGCGTACGCCGACCAGTGTGTGCAAAGTCACCGGCACCACGATGGCCTTGACCAGCACCACCAGTTTCAGCGTTTCGCCGATGCCGAAAAACACCATGAACAGCGGAATCCACGCCAGCGTCGGCACCTGGGCCAGGCCGGCGAAGGTCGGGAAGATCAGGCGTTCGAGACGACGGCTGAAGCCCAGCGCCGCACCGAGTACCGCGCCGGCGGTAACGCCCGCCAGCAGGCCCCAGAACAACCGTTGCAGACTGATCCACAAATGGCTCCATAACTCGCCCTGGGACAACTCGATCGCGCTGTTCCACACCAGCGATGGCGCCGGCAGGATCTGTTCGCTCATCCATTGATTGCGCGCCGCCAGCCACCATAGGGCGAACAGTCCGAGCGGCAATATCCAGGGTAAAACGCGGTGGCTCAGGCTTGGCCAGGTTCGCCGGCTTTTCAACGGCGGTGCGGCCAGTGGCAGGCTGAGCAGGGATTCACGGGCCATGGTGACCTCCGTTGTCGGGTTGGATCGAGTCAGCGGAATTAGCTAAAAACAAATTGTTATAAGTGAGTTGGAAAATAATCATTTTGGAGATAAGCAGCGCCATTTAAGGCCTCCAGCCCGGCGCGCATCCAATGCATTTGAAGAATATTTTCGATGCTCTCCATGCATACGGCTCTGCATGTCCCGACTTTGCTGGCTTAGCTTGAAAAGCTATAAAAATGTGCTTTTTAAGTATTTAAACGCTGATACGGATTGCGCCTACTTTCGGCTCCTCAATGCCCGCCGTGATCAGGAGCCGCACCCATGAACCTTCCCTTCAAACGTGTCATCAGTCTGTTTGCCGCGCCGGCGCTGGCGGGTCTGCTGGCGTTCTCTGCCCAGGCCGACGAGCTCAAGGAAATCAGGATTGCCGTGCCTGATCTGAGCGCGGGTACTCAACACAGCGGCGGGGGCATCGTGGACGTGCTGCGCGATCAGCAGATCTTCGAAAAGGCCTTCGCCGATCAGGGCATCAAGATTCAGTGGAGCTTCTTCAAGGGCGCCGGGCCGGTGATCAACGAGGCGTTCGCCAACGGTCAGGTGGATCTGGCCTATCTCGGAGATCTGGCGGCCATCATCGGCAAGTCCAACGGTCTGGATACGCGCCTGCTCAGCGCCAGCGCCCGGGGTGTGAAGCAATACCTGGGCGTGGTGCCGGGTTCGGGGATCAAGACGCTGCAGGATCTCAAAGGCAAGCGCGTGGCGATCTTCCGGGGCACCGCGACCCAGCTGTCGTTCGATGCGGCGCTGGCCAGCGTGGGCCTGAGCGAGAAGGACGTGAAAGTGATCAACCTCGATTTCAACGCAGCGGTTGCGGCGCTGGCGGCGAAGCAGATCGATGCGTCGTGGGGCAGTTCCGGGCTGACTGCATTGCAGGCCAAAGGCCTGGCCGAGTTGCCGCTTAACACCAAAGACCTCGGTGGCGCCGGTAGTGTGCAGTCGGTGCTGGTTGGTACCGGCAAGTTTGTCGACGGGCATCCGGAAGCCGTGGCGAAGCTGCTCAAGGCGCAGCAGCAGGCGGTGGAGTGGCTGACTCAGGACAGCAACAAGGACGCTTACGTGCAGCTTGTGTCGGGACTCGCGAGCTATCCGCCAGTGATCCTGACCCAAGATCTGAAGGATCAGAATCTGAGCGAAGTGTTCCCGTCGACACTGGACCCGCTGTTCCTCGAAAACCTGCAGGGCAAGGTGGATCTGGCGGCGCAGCAGAAGCTGATTCGCAAGCCGTTCAAGGTGAACGAGTGGGTGGCGCCTGAGCTGGCGGCCGCGAAGCTCTGAGTCATGCAGTCATTCCCGCGCAAGGCGTGGGAATGACCCTCAAACCGCGACGCTGATCGCCTGTTTATCCACCGCCACCAGCGTCTCGATCATCGCCCGCGCCGCCGGTGACAGCCGGAATCCCGTGCGGCTCACTATCCCGCATCGCGCATTCATGCTCTCCAGGTTCTGCGGCAGATTGCGCCAGTGCAGCAGCGCCAGCGAGCCTTGGGCGATGTCCTCGACAAACGCCTCTTCAGTGCCCACGCCAATCGCGTCGGATTGCAGCACCACTTTCACCAGCGCTGGAAAATGCTCGGTCTCGATGGTCGGTGAGAAATCGATCCGCCCGCTGAGATTTGCCAGCAGTTTGCGAATGCCCGGCGGGATCAGCGTGGTCGCCAGCGGGTAGTCGAACATGTCGTTGGTCGACAGGCTTTCCTTGGCCAGCAGCGGATGCCCCGGCCGACAGAAAAACACCCCGCGCTTGGGTGTCAGCGGCTGGGTCTGGAAGTTCGGGTCGGACTCGAAATGGCGGATGTCGGCGATGAAGAATTCGATCTCTTCGCGGCTCAGGGCGCGGCTGAGTTTTTCCCAGTTATCCACCTGAAAACAGGTGCGCACTTTCGGGTGCGCATTGATGAATTGCGCCACCGCGTCCGGCACCAGTTTTACCGCCGGCGCCGGGCCGCAACCGAAGTGCAGTTCGCCAGCGTCGAGCTTGGTCATCTGCGTCACTTCGGCGCTGAGTAATGCGGCGCCCTGCACCAGGGTCAGGGCGTGTTGCAGAACCACCTGGCCTTCGGGCGTGGGGCGCAGATCCTTGTTGCCGCGATCCACCAGCACGCAGCCGAACTCCTGCTCCAGCCCCTGAATACTGCGGCTGAACGCCGGTTGAGTGATGCCCATGGCGTCAGCCGCACGGACAAAACTGCGGTGTTCGTTGAGGGCGATGAAGTAGCGCAACTGGCGAAGATCCATATGCTTTTCCGGCATCCTAAAAATAGCTCGAAGGCATTTGCGACGAGGTTGCTTGAGGTTTTAAATGCAAGCTCTTATTCCGTCAACGAAGCATGTGAATATCTATTAGATGTAAATGGAATATAGATAGAGCGTTGTTTCGCTGCCGTCCAACCGCAAGCAGTCGATGAGGGTCTACCCATGAGCAATGCCGCACTCGCTGTAAAACCCGCTGTCCACGCGCTGGACATTCATCCGGTGGCCGGTCGTATCGGCGCCGAAATCCGTGGCGTGCACTTGTCCGGTGAACTGGATGCCGCGACGGTTGAAGCCATTCAACAGGCGCTGATTCAGTACAAGGTCGTTTTCTTCCGCGAGCAGACCCAGCTTGACGATCAACGTCAGGAAGCCTTCGCGCATCTGCTCGGCGAGCCCGTGGCGCACCCGACCGTGCCGTCCCGCGAGGGCACCCGTTATCTGCTGGAACTGGACGGCGCCGAAGGGCAGCGCGCCAACTCCTGGCACACCGACGTGACCTTCGTCGATGCCTACCCGAAAGCCTCGATCCTGCGCTCGGTGGTGGCTCCGGCGTTCGGTGGCGACACGCTGTGGGCGAACACCGCGACCGCGTACAACGAACTGCCGACGGAATTGCGTGAGCTGGCAGACAAGCTGGTGGCCGTGCACAGCAACGAGTACGACTATGCCGCCGTGAAGCCGGACGTGTCGGCGGAGAAGCTCGAGCGTTATCGCAAGATCTTCACCTCGACCGTTTACGAGACTGAACATCCGGTGGTTCGTGTACACCCGATCAGCGGCGAAAAGAGCTTGCTGCTGGGGCACTTCGTCAAACGCATCAAGGGTCACTCCCAGGCTGATTCGGCGCACCTGTTCGGCTTGTTGCAGAGTCATGTGATTCGTCAGGAAAACACCGTGCGCTGGCGCTGGAAGGCCGGTGACGTGGCGATCTGGGATAACCGCTCGACGCAGCATTATGCGATTGATGATTACGGCACTCAGGATCGTGTGGTGCGTCGGGTGACGCTCAAAGGGGAAGTGCCGGTCGGGGCGAATGGGCAGCGTAGCCAGACCATCAAAGGCGCAGAAATCGTCGGCGTCTGACTGATCGTTCCCACGTCGAGGCGTCGAACCGTCTGCGTGGGAATGCCTCAAGGGACGCTCTGCGTCCGCTTTGGGACGCGGAGCGTCCCGGGCTGCATTCCCACGCGGAGCGTGGGAACGATCAACAACAATCTCAATCACCAGACGCCAATCTGAACGAGCTTCTCGGTCTCCGGCTCCCCATAACGAAACCGCTGCCCACGCAAATCAATCTCCTGATGACTGATGGTCGTGCGCCGCTTCAACCCGCGCACCCACTCGAACAGATACCCCGCATGCTCCTCGCGCACTGCCGCATACGCCGGATCAGCGCCCAGATCCTGCAGCTCCTGCGGGTCATTCAACAGATCGAAAAGCTGCGGCCGGAAGCCGTCGTACGCCAGGTATTTCCAGCGCTCGCTGCGCACCATGGTCATGCGGCAGCGGTCGATCGGCTGGCCCAGTCGCTCACGTGCCGGGGCCTGGAAGGCATAGTCGTATTCGCTGATCGCATAGCGGCGCCAGTCAGGACTTTCACCGTGCAGCAGCGGAATCAACGAGCGACCCTCCAGTCGATGCTCGGCGCCCCTCACACCCAGCGCTTCGAGAAAGGTCGGCACGCCGTCGATGGTTTCCGCCAGGCGTTCGTCCACCGTGCCCCGCGTGACATCCGCCGCCGCACGCGGGTCGCGCACGATCAGGGGGACGCCCACCGCCTGCTCCAGCAAAAACTCCTTCTCGCCCAGCCAGTGATCGCCCAGAAAGTCGCCGTGATCGCTGGTGAACACGATCAGCGTGTCCTCCCAGCGACCGTTGCTTTGCAGGAAATCGAACAGCCGCCCCAACTGATCATCGACCTGTTTGACCAGGCCCATGTACGTCGGGATTACGTTCAGTCGTACCGGATCTTTGGAGAAATTCAGGCTTTCCTCATGCTGGCGAAAGGCCTGATAGACCGGGTGGTCGCTTGGAGAGGCATTACGTACCGGTTCGAGAATCGATTTCGTACTGTACAAGGTGTGGTATGGCGCCGGTACGATGTAGGGCCAGTGGGGTTTGATATAGGACAGGTGTAAAAACCACGGTTTTTCACCTTGCTCACCGATGAAGTCGATGGCTCGATTTGTAGTGTAGACAGTCTCTGAATGTTGCTCGGGAATTCGCGCTGGCAAATGGGCATTGCGCATTTTCCAGCCGCTGAGGATTTCGCCGTTGTCGCCTTCGGCCGCGTTGGCCCAGTCGTGCCAGGGGTTACGCCCTTCGAAACCCTGCTCGCGCAGGTAATGGGTGTAGGGCGCGGATTCGCGCTTGTCATCGAACAGCGGGTCGTCGGGGAAGATGCCGTCGTGACGAAAGTACGGTTCGAAGCCGACTTCGTTGAGCACTTCGGCCTGGGCGCTTTCGGGGTTGATCGCCAACCGCTGCAAGGCGTCCACATTGGCCGTGGCGTGGGTCTTGCCGACCAGTGCAGTACGAATGCCGTGGGGCCGCAGGTAATCGCCGATGGTCAGTTCTTCCAGCGGCAGCGGCACCGCGTTCCACGCCACCTGATGGCTGCTGACATAGCGCCCGGTGTAGGCCGACATCCGCGACGGCCCGCAGATCGTGCCCTGTGTATAGGCGCGGCTGAAGCGCACACCGGCGGCGGCCAGGCGATCGATGTTCGGGGTGTGCAGGTGCGGGTGGCCGTAGCAGGACAGGTAATCGCGGCGCAGCTGATCGCACATGATGTACAGCACGTTGCGCACAGGGTTTTGCGGGTTGGACATGGGGTTCACCAGTCAGAAAGACAGGCGAGGTTTTTCGCTTTCGGCGAGGGTGTTCGGCAAGTGCATTCGGGGAATGTGTTTCATGCAAGAAATGCATTGGCGCCTGTACCGGCCTCTTCGCGAGCAAGCCCGCTCCCACAGGAGTACGCGTTCCAGATGTGGGAGCGGGCTTGCTCGCGAAGGCGGTGCGTCAGACGGCAAAATTGTCCAGTGAACACAGTTCTTCTTCCACCGCATCGATCGCCTTGATCTGCTCGATCATCGCCTCGGCCAACGGTGACAAGCGATACCCGGCGCGGCTGACAATTCCGTAACGGGTGTAAAGCTCCTCCAGATCATCCGCCAACCCTTCGACCTTCAAGCACACCAGTTCACCTCGGGCTTGATGCAGTGCATCCGAATAGGCGCCAACGATGCCGATCGCATCGGAGCGCAACACCACGCCGAGCAGACTGGCGCTGTTCTCGCACTCCACGTTCGGGACGAAATCCGGGCGGCCACTAAGATCGACGATGACCTTGCGCAGGTTTGGCGGACGAATGCTCACGGCCAGTGGATAACTCATCAATTGCTCGGCCGTGACCCGATCCGATGCGGCCAGCGGATGCCCGGCGCGGCAGCAGAAATGCCATTTGCGCGGTCGCAACCGGTGGGTCAGATAATCCGGATCTGCCTCGAAGTGGCGGGTGTCGGCGACGAAGAATTCGAACTCTTCGCTCAGCAGCCGTTTGCTCAGGCTCTGCCAGTCATCGACCTGGTAATGCACCCGCGCTTTCGGGTAGCGGCCGATGAAGCTGCCGATCGCTCGCGGGATCAATCCTGCCGCCGGCGCCGGGCCGCAACCGAAGCGCAATTCCCCCGCCTCCAGCCCGTTGAACTGGCTGATCTCGTTGGCCATCTGCTGCGCACCGCTGACCAGTCGCCGCGCATGTTCAAGCAGCACCTGGCCCTGTTTGGTCGGTGGCAATTCCTTGCGCCCGCGATCCACCAACTGACAACCGACGCTGTGTTCCAGCGCCTGAATGCTGCGGCTGAATGCCGACTGCGACAGGTTCACCGCCTGCGCGCCGGCGACGAAGCTGCGTTGTTCGGCGAGGGCGATGAAGTGTCTGAGCTGGCGCAAGTCGATATGCATTTTTCACATAAAAAATATCCGGGAAATGCATTGGATATGCATTAGGTCGACTCCTTATAAAGGCAATCTCTTATGCAGTAAATCTTTGTAAAAACATAAATAAATAACTTAAAAGAATATGCAGCACGGAAGATGTCTGCGTGTTTTTTGACCAGGAGCAGCCCCATGAGTCCGTTGAACCTCGCTTCACCGCCGCCGCCACGACGGCTCAAACGTCTGCCTCTGGCCCTGTTGCTGGCGGGGAGTGCCAGTTGGACTCACGGCTACGCCGCTGAGACAGAAACTCCCGCGCCGGCACCGACAGGCAAGACCGCGACCGCCACTTCGCAACTGGAAACCGTGACCGTCACCACCCGCCGTCGCGAAGAAAGTTCTCAGGACGTGCCGACGCCCATGAGCGTGGTCAGCGGCCAGACTCTGGAGACGCAGCGCGTCTACCGGATTCAGGATCTGCAGCAACTGGTGCCCAGCGTCAACGTCGCCTACATGCATGCACGCCAGTCCAGCGTGTCGATCCGGGGCCTGGGCAACAACCCGGCCAGCGACGGTCTGGAAGGCAGCGTCGGGCTGTACATCGACAACGTTTATCTGGGCCGTCCGGGGATGGCGGTGTTCGACCTGATGGACATCGAACAGCTCGAAGTCCTGCGCGGGCCGCAGGGGACTTTATTCGGCAAGAACACCACCGCCGGGGTGATCAACATCAGTACCCGCGCGCCGAGTTTCACCCCGGAGCGCAGCATCGAGACGTCGGTCGGCGAGGACGGTTACTTCCAGACCAAGGGCACGCTTTCCGGGCCGCTCAACGATCAGTTGGCCGGACGCATCTCTGCCTATCGCACCCGCAGCGACGGTGACATCAAGAACGAATTCAACGGCCATGACCTGAACGGCGGATCCCGCGACGGCTTCCGTGCGCAGCTGCTGTTCAAGCCCAACGAAAACTTCAATCTGCGCTGGATCGGTGACTACAACGAAGAGGATTCCAGCGCCGGTACGCGCGTGCTGTACAACACCGGGCCGACCATCAATGGCGTCAATCTCTACTCGGCCCGCGCCGCCGCTGCCGGTGCGACGCTGGTCAACGGCTCGCACCGCAAGGTCAATCTGGACAGCGACCAGCACGTCACCGTGCATCAGGGCGGCACGTCGGTGGAGGCCAACTGGACCCTGCCGAGCGACTTCACCCTGACCTCGGTCAGCTCGTACCGCTTCTGGAATTTCACCCCGCGCAACGACGATGGCCTCAACGTGCCGGCGACCTACAACGCCGGGGTGTCGGTGGAGGACAAACAGTATTCCCAGGAATTTCGCCTCGCGTCGCCCAAGGGCGAGTTCTTCGATTACGTCCTCGGTGCCTACTATTTCGGCTCGGACCTGGACAACAAATCCTTCGCCTATTACGGCCCGCAGGCAGACATCTGGAACGGCACGCCACGGGGTGCACTGGCCAACGTCAACAGTGTCGGCCGTGGCCATATCAAGACCGACAGCTTCGCGCTGTTCGCCCAAGGCACCTGGCACCTGACCCCGCGTCTGGATTTCACCGCCGGGGTGCGTGGCACCTATGAAGAGAAGAACGCCTGGGTCAATCGTGATGCGCCGGTCGGTGGCGCCGCTGTCACGGGTGCCGCCGCCACCGCGCGACGCGGCCGGACCGGCGCCTACGATTCCGGCGACCTGAATCAGTACAGCTCCAGCCCGTCCGGATTGCTCAACCTCAGCTATCGCTTCACCGATGATCTGCTCGGCTACGCCACCTTGTCTCACGGCGAAAAATCCGGCGGGGTCAACCTCGTGGTCGGCTCGGCCCCGACCGCTGGTGCCGACTCGTTGCTGATCGGCACCGAGCGCGCCAACAACGCCGAACTCGGCTTCAAGAGCACGCTCTGGGATCGGCGTTTGCAGCTCAACGCCAACGTGTTCTGGACTCAGGTCAACGCTTACCAGACCAACGCCTACGACGACGTCAACCGTGTGCAATACCTGACCAACGCCGGTTCAGTGCGCTCGCGCGGCGTGGAGTTCGAGAGCACCGTGATCCCGTTGCGCGGCCTGACGCTGAACTTCAACGGCTCGTACAACGACGTCAGTTACCTCTCGTACAAGGACGCGCCGTGCCCGCCGGAAGTCAGCCAGGCACCGGGTGCTCCGGCCTCGTGCGACCTCAGCGGTCATCAGGTGGTCGGCGCCTCGAAATGGATCGGCAACGCCAACGGCAAGTACGAATGGAATCTGGATAACGGCCTGCAACCTTACGTCACCGGCAGCTACGCGTTCCGCTCTAAAGCGGTGGGCACGGTCGAAGATTCCGACTATGGCCAGATCCCGAGCTATGCGGTGGTTAATCTCTCCACCGGCCTGCGCGGCGATTTCAATCAGGGTCAGTGGGACGTCTCGCTGTGGCTGAAAAACGCCTTCGACAAAACCTACTACACGACCCTGTGGACCGGCGGCAACGGCGGTTACGAAGGCCTGCTCGGTACGCCGCGCACCCTTGGCGTCACCGGTCGCTATGACTTCTGATCGACCCTTCAAGGAGCTGCATCATGTTGCGCATCAAAACCGCTTTACCGGTGTTGTTGTCCGGCGCAGTGCTCAGTGCCGGGGCGCTCGCCGCGCCCAGCGTCTACCCCACCGGCGTCACCCGTTACGACCCGGCCAAGGCCTTCAATCAATATGTGATCTTCAGCGGTGCCGACAAGCAGACGCACCTGATCGACATGAACGGCAACGAGGTCAGGAACTGGCCGCAGTCGGGTTTCCCGTCGGCGATCATCGACCCGAAACTGGTGGGTGGCGAGCGCGGCCATGTGTTGCTGCAACTGAGCGAAAAGGATCCAGGCAAGCTCGGCTCCGCCGGCAATGGCCTCGGCAATCAGAGCGTCGGCGAGCTGGACTGGAATGGCAAAGTCGTCTGGCAGTGGGGCGACAAGGCGCCCGGTGGTGCGGCGCAACAGCATCACGATCAGCGTCGCCTGAGCAACGGCAACACCGTGGTGCTGGCGAACAAGGTGCACAAGGTCAAAGGCTTCAAGGTGCCCGAGGTGATCGATGACGCGATCTATGAAGTCAGCCCCGCCGGTGCGGTGAAATGGCAGTGGCTGGCGTCGGATCACTTGAACGAATTCGGCTTCACCGCCGAGCAGTTGAAGCTGGTTCGCGCCAGTGAAAATCCGGATTACTTGCACATCAACAACCTCAGCCTGGTCGGGCCGAACAAGTGGTTCGATGCCGGCGACAAGCGCTTCAACCCGGACAACCTGCTGATCGATTCGCGCAACGCCAACTTCATCGCGATCATCGACAAACACAGCGGCAAGGTGGTCTGGCGCCTGGGGCCGAATCTGCCGTTGGCCAATCCGAAAACCGCGCAGAAAATCCCGCGCCCGGTGGACCAGTTCGTCGGTCAGCATGACGCGCACATCATCCCGGCCGGATTGCCCGGCGCGGGCAATCTGCTGGTGTTCGACAACCAGGGTTCGGCGGGTTACCCGAACGTCACGCTGGGGCTGATTTCCGGTTCGCGGGTGCTGGAGATCGACCCGGTGAAAAATGAAATCGTCTGGCAGTACAGCGCCGCCAATTCGAAGCAGCCGGGGTGGGCGTTCTACAGCTCGTTCATCAGCAGCGCGCGGCGCTTGCCCAACGGCAATACGCTGATCGATGAAGGCATGAACGGGCGGTTTTTCCAGGTGACGGCCAGTGGTGAAAACGTCTGGGAATACGTCAGCCCTTATCTGGGCAAGGCGCCGGGCAGCGACGCGATCAGCAACTGGGTCTATCGGGCCCTTCCTGTGAGTTATGACTGGGTGCCGGCAGGAACGCCGCGCTCGGAAACGGCAGTGATTGCGCCGGCCATTGGTGTGCAACAAACCAATGCCAGTCGTTAGTTATTAAGAGTCTTCCGAATCGAAATAAGTTATGAGCGACATGAATAGTGCATATAGCAATTTCGTTGAAAAGTCGCGTGGACAATAAATGAATGTCCAACCATCCTGAGTGTCGTGAGTTTCCAGGAGGAAACTTGCTCTCATCGGAAGACACTTATCCAACGATAAAGGAAATCTCGTTATGTCGAGCATTAATGGCACTTATGTAAATGCCAACTCTGGCGCCAAGCTGGTTATCACCGACGGTAATGATTCCAATGGCAGCTTCAGCGGCACCCTCAGCCAGGGTGGCGTGAATTATGACATCCGTTACGGGAACTACCACTTCCAGAACAGCACCGGCAACCCGACTACAATCGCGGTGCTGGCTCAGAACGGAAATAGTGGTTATCAGACCTGGACGCTGTTTTCGCCTGATCACAACTACGCGAAACTCCGGGCTACCGGCTCGCGCGTGAACTTCGATGGTGAAGTTGTGAATTTGGGTGGTGAGTTTCTGAAGCAATAAGAAATTCCGTAAATCGAAGGCCGATGCATTAAACATGCATCGGCCTTTTTATTTACCTCTTAAAAAGCTCGTCAACTATCACCTTGGCATTAGTTGTCACTGAATCCCGGGTCATCGATAACCCAATGCCTTGGATGAATACTTTTTATGCCAGGAAAGCATGTCGATTTCGGCGAATCGCTGGAAGCCTTGCAGGCCGTGGCTTTGGCGGAAATGACCGTTTCATATATTCCATAAGCGTCTATTCATAACATGAAAGATTACTTTCGGAGATAAGCGTCTAGCCCAATGATTGACCCATCGATCACGCCGTGGGGGATTCAACAAGCGGCGAATCGGCTACGCGAAAAAACGCAAAGAGACCGCAGGGAGTAAATCAATGGGCAATGTCCAGACCGCCGCCAGTGCACAGGAGGTGCTGTGGCGCCAGGCGCCGAGCGGCGAGTTGGTCGATCTCGGCCGGCCCCATCGTGTGCCGTTGGGGCAGCTGCGTTTGCAGCGCGCGCCCAAGGGCATTCTGAGCCGCCGCGAAACGATTCTGCTCGGCGTTCTGGCGCTGGTGGTGCATGGCGCGGTGATCTACTGGATCAACCAGCATCCGACACCGGCGCTGCCGATCGTGCCGCCGGAAATTCCACCGATGACCATCGAGTTTTCGCGCCCGGCGCCACCGGCACCACCTGTGGTTGTACCGCCACCACCGGCGCCTGTGGTCGAGCCTCCGCCACCGGTGGAGGACGAACTGGCAACCAAGCCACCACCGAAACCGAAGCCGATTCCCAAACCGAAACCGGTCGCCAAACCTGTATCGAAACCAGCGCCAAAAGCCGTCGAGCAACCCCCGGCTCCGCCACAACCGGCCGCTCCGGTCGCCGCGCCAGCGCCACCTGCACCACCGGCGCCTGCTCCGGTGACGCCGGCCTCGGCCAACGCCGCGTACCTGAAGAACCCGGCGCCGGAGTATCCGTCGCTGGCCCAGCGTCGCGGTTGGGAAGGCACGGTGTTGCTGCGGGTACACGTGTTGGCCAGCGGCAAACCGGGCGAGATCCAGATTCAGAAAAGCAGTGGCCGGCAACAGCTCGACGACGCGGCGCTGGACGCCGTGAAGCGCTGGAGCTTCGTGCCGGCCAAGCAGGGTGATGTCGCCCAGGACGGCTGGGTCAGCGTGCCTATCGATTTCAAGATTCATTAAACCGAAACCAATTTCGCGCTAAACGTTTACACGAGGGAACACATCATGACGTTACTGGCATCTCCACTGGAATCCATCGAAAGCGCGGTGATCTGGCTGCTGGTGGTCTTCTCTGTCGCCACCTGGGGCCTGGCATTGCTCAAGGCGCTGCAGTTCGGCCGGTTGAAGGCGCAGGACCGCAAATTTCACAAGCGCTTCTGGGCGGCGTCGAGTCTGGACTCCGCCGCCGAGTTGAGCGAAACCCAGCCCGGCGCGGCAGCGCGGGTGGCACAGGCCGGTTATGCGGCGATCCAGGTGGGCGAGGCGCTGCAGGCCAATGACCTGAGCCAGGCGATCAATCATCAGGATCGTCTCGAACGTGCCTTGCGCCAGCAGATCGTCCGCGAACGCCGTTCGCTGGAAACCGGTCTGGCAGTGGTCGCGAGTATTGGCAGCACCTCGCCGTTCATTGGTCTGTTCGGCACGGTGTGGGGAATCATGGAAGCGTTGAAAGGCATCAGCGCGGCAGGTTCGGCGAGCCTCGAAACGGTCGCGGGCCCCATCGGTGCAGCGCTGGTCGCCACCGGGGTGGGGATCGCGGTCGCGGTGCCGGCGGTGCTGGTTTACAACTACTTTTTGCGTCGTCTGAAACTGACGGCGGCGGATCTGGACGACTTTGCCCACGACTTCTACAGCCTGGCGCAAAAGAGCTCGTTCCGCGTGTTGATCCACCCGACCGCGCACAAGGCTGCGGCCCAGGGCAACGCAACAAAAGTGAAGGAGGCGTCCTGATATGGCCTTCTCCACGCAAGACAGCGACGAGGTGCTGAGCGAGATCAACGTGACGCCGCTGGTGGACGTGATGCTGGTGCTGCTGGTGGTGTTCATCGTCACCGCGCCGCTTTTGACCAACGCGATACCGATCAACCTGCCGAAGACCGAAGCGGTGGCGCCGGTCGAGCAGAAAGACCCGTTGGTGGTGAGCATCGACGGTGCTGGAAAACTATTTATCAACAAGGACGAAATCCAGCCGGACCTGCTGGAGTTCAACCTCAAGTCGGCCAAGGCGAAGGACCCGGAAGTGCGCGTGCAATTGCAGGCCGACGACGGGGTGAATTACGGCGAAGTGGCGCGAGCCATGGCTTCGATTGAGCGGGCGGGCATCACCAAGCTGTCGGTGATCACTGCACGATAAGGGTTTCACGTTTTTCCGGGGCCGTCTCCTTGGCAGGGTGCGGCCCCTTTTTTGCCCAATGCTTAATATTCTTTTCAGGTCTTAATAAATAGCTTCTTATTCCTTAACGAATATAAATCCCGTCCCTATACTCGTTCAGGAACAGACACGACGCAGGAGAGCTCCCCCATGCGCAACGAATCAATCCGTTATCTGATTGTGCCGGGCTGGCAAGGATCGCCAGAAGATCATTGGCAAACCCACTGGCAGAACAGCCTGCCCAACAGCGCGCGGGTGGAGCAGGCCGACTGGCTGACGCCGCGTCGTGAAGACTGGGTCGCTGCGCTGGCTGAGGCAATTGCTGCCGACAGCTCGCCGGTGATTCTCATCGCGCACAGCCTGGGCTGCATCACTGTGGCGCACTGGGCGGCCACCGCGCCGCTGCATCATTTGCGTCAGGTACGCGGGGCGCTGCTGGTTGCGCCAGCGGATGTCGAGCGTCCGGCGTGCGTGCCGGCACTGCGTAATTTCGCGCCGATCCCGACCGATCTGCTGCCCTTCCCGAGCCAGGTCGTCAGCTCCGACAACGACGCCGCCGTCAGTGCGCCGCGTGCGCTGGAACTGGCGCGCAACTGGGGCGCCGAGGCGGGGATTCTCGCGGGCGCCGGCCATATCAACGTGAAGTCCGGGCATCAACGCTGGGAGCAGGGATTCGCTTATCTGTATCGCCTGCAAAACCGCATGGAACATCACGCCCGGCGCCGTGCCTGATCACTTTTATTTTTTTCAACGCCCCCGTCTCCCGGCGATTTGGGGCGGGAGTCTGCCATGAGTTTTGAAACCTTCGGTCAGCCGTTGCTGACCTTTCCCGATGCGGAAAAAAGTCCCCTGAGCATCCGCGCCAAGGCGCTGGTGTTCGTCGATCCACGCTCGCGTCAGTTGCGCGAGGAAATGGCCCAGCTCGCACCGCGCTCGACCTCTGTGTTGATTCACGGCGAGACCGGCACCGGCAAGGAATTGCTCGCCCGCCACATACACCGCGCCAGTGATCGCAGCGGGCTGTTTGTCTCGGTCAATTGCGGGGCGATCAGCCCGACCTACGCCGATGCGGAGTTGTTCGGCTACGCCGCCGGCAGCTACAGCGGATCGGCCAGCAGTCGCGCCGGCTGGTTCGGTTCGGCCAACGGCGGCACCTTGTACCTGGACGAGATCGGCGACCTGCCGCTGCCGATCCAGATCAAATTGCTTTCCGCCCTGGAAAACCACGAAGTCACCCGCGTCGGTGCACATCAACCAAGCCCCGTGGACGTGCGCCTGGTCGCTGCGACCAGCATCGATCTGGCCCAAGCAGTGGCGGCGGGGAAATTCCACGAGCGGCTTTATCACTATCTCAGCGAAGGGCATCTGGAACTGCCGGCATTGCGCGCGCGGGTCGGCGACATTCTGTCGTTGGCCGAGTACTTCCTTGGCATCTACAGCCAGCGCCTGGATCTGCCGGTGCCGCTGATCAGCGAAGCGGCGCAACAGGTGCTGGAGCAGCACAGCTGGCCGGGCAACACCCGGGAGCTGGAAAACGTCATTCATTTTGCGCTGCTGGTGAGTACCGGCGACGAAATTCTGCCAGAACACCTGAACCTGCCCGAGGTGTCTGGGCCGCTGGTTCAGATCGAACGTCAAGTGGCGAACATCAGCCTCAACGGCACCGTCGACGAACGTAAGGCATTGAAAGAATTGCTGTTGAGCCTGAGCGAGGCGTTGTAACCATTTTGTTCAACATGAACAAAATGGAATATGAAGCTGAATAAACGTTATTGTCCGGGAATAAAAAATCCCGGTATTGTCCGCTTCACGCCAGCAGTAGCACATCGCTGGCACACGTATTAATGCCGTCGTCGATGACGACCGTGATTTTCGATAAGGACACTGCATGAAAAAGGTTCTGTTGTTTACCGCATTGGCGGCTGCTCTGACTGCTTCCCTGGCCCAGGCCGGCGAGAAACTGGTGGTTGCTGCGACGCCGGTACCGCACGCCGAGATCCTCGAACTGATCAAGCCGACCCTCGCCAAAGAAGGCGTGGATCTGGAAATCAAGGTCTTCACCGACTACGTGCAGCCGAACGTACAGGTGGGCGAGAAGCGTCTGGACGCCAACTACTTCCAGACCAAGCCTTACCTGGACAGCTTCAACGCCGGCAAATACAAGGACGACAAGGCCAAGTACCTGGTGACCGTGCAAGGTGTTCACGTTGAACCGTTCGGTGGCTACTCGAGCAAGTACAAGACCCTGGCCGAACTGCCGGACGGCGCCACCATCGCCATTCCGAACGAAGGCAGCAACAGCGGTCGTGCACTGATCCTGCTGCAGAAGGCTGGCCTGATCGAGCTGAAAGATCCTAAGAACGCTCTGGCCACGCCAAAAGACATCGCCAAGAACCCGCACAACTTCAAGTTCAAGGAACTGGAGTCGGCCCTGCTGCCGCGCGTTCTGAAAGAAGTCGATCTGGACATGATCAACACCAACTACGCGCTGGAAGCCAAGTTGAACCCGACCAAGGACGCCCTGGTGATCGAAGGCGCGGATTCGCCTTACGTGAACTTCCTGGTCGCCCGTGAAGACAACAAGAACAGCGACGCCATCAAGAAACTGGCCGCTGCCCTGACCAGCCCTGAAGTCAAAGCGTTCATCGAGAAGAAGTACAACGGCGCGGTACTGCCGGCGTTCTGATCCGACGCAACAGCAACCCCCTTCAAGGTTGAAAAAAACGCCGATGATCAGCGATGGTCATCGGCGTTTTTGTGTGTGCGTTTGCGATGATCGTTCCCACGCTCTGCGTGGGAATGCCTCATCGGACGCTCTGCGTTCGGCTCTTGATGGGACACGGAGCGTCCCGGGCTGCATTCCCACGCGGAAGGTTCGACGCCTCGACGTGGGAACGATCGAAGTGGGGGCTACGCAGCGCTGGTTTTCAACGCCCTGCGCAAGGCCACCAGCCATTTCACGAAATCCTGCGGGTCCGGTCGCTGCGGCACTTTTACGTCCATGTTCTCTTCCTTGTTATGGGGTCGGCCGGGGGAGTCTGGCCAAAAGCTGTTCGTCCTTGGAGGGCTTTTACGAAAAAAAGATCCGTCCTACAGCGAAAGGAAAAATAGCCTTCTTATTCTGTCGGGGCAAACCCGCAGGATAGTTTTTTGCGTGATATCAATATGCTTTAACGGTATTTAAATTCTTTTTCTTATACCTTTAAAGTCGGTGCCTGCCGGACAGTTACCCGCTGTCCATGGACTGCACCACCGTCGCTTACCGAGCGGCGTCAGGATGTTTCATGACCTTCGATTACGCATTTATCCTCAGCACCCTGCCGGCGTTTCTCAAAGCCGTGGGCGTGACGCTGCAGGTCGGTTTGATCGCCATTGGCACCTCGCTGCTGGTGGCATTGCTCAATGCGACGATTCTGGTGTTCCGCACGCCTTACCTGCAAAAACTGGTCGGGCTGTATGTGGAGCTGGCGCGCAACACGCCGCTGCTGATCCAGTTGTTCTTCGTCTACTTCGCGCTGCCGGCGCTGGGGATCAAGGTTTCCGGTTTCACTGCGGCGATCATCACCATGACTTTTCTCGGCGGCGCCTACCTCACCGAAGTGCTGCGCGCCGGCGTCGATGCGGTGCCTCAGGCGCAACTGGAATCCGGTCGCTCCATCGGCTTGTCCCACGGCCAGTTGCTGCGCTACGTGATCCTGCCGCAAGCCGGAATCCTCAGCCTGCCGTCGCTGTTCGCCAACTTCATTTTCCTGCTCAAGGAGACCACCGTGGTCTCGGCCGTGGCGGTGCCGGAAATTCTCTACACCACCAAAAGCTACATCGCGCTCTACTACAAGACCTACGAAATGCTCGCCGTGCTGACGCTGATCTGCGTGCTGTTGTTCCTGCCGCTGTCGCTGCTGTTGAGCCGTCTGGAAAGGAGGCTCCAACATGGCCAGTTCGGGTCTTGAACTGCTCTGGGTGTCGTTGCCGCAGTTGGCAAAAGGCGCCGGGCAAACCCTGTCGATCTCGTTCCTGAGCATCGCCATCAGCACCGTCGGCGGCGTGCTCTACGGCGTGCTGCGCACACTCAACGTGCGATGGCTGAACGCGCTGCTGCGGATCTATCTGGAACTGTTCCGGGCGATCCCGGTGCTGGTCTGGTTGTACCTGCTGTTTTTCGGTCTGCCGATTTTCTTCGGCCTGAGCCTGCCGAGCTTCTGGTGCGCGGTGCTGGTGCTGTCGCTGTGGGGCGCCAGCGAGGTGGGCGAAGTGGCGCGCGGTGCGTTGCATTCGTTGCCGCGCGGGCAGCGTGAGGCGGGGCTGTCGATCGGTCTGAACGCGGCGCAACTCTACGGTTACGTGCTGCTGCCCCAGGCGCTGAAGCGCATGACGCCGCCGACCATCAACGTCTACACGCGGATCATCAAGACCAGTTCGCTGGCGGTGCTGATCGGCGTGGTGGATGTGATCAAGGTCGGCCAGCAGATCATCGAACGGACCTACGAATCAGTGCTGATCTACGGCGCGCTGTTCCTGTTTTTCTTTTTCATCTGCTACCCGCTGTCGGCCGCCTCGCGTGCGCTGGAGCGGCGCTGGACGCAAGCATGAGCGCATTGATCGAGTTTCAGGGCTTCAACAAATTCTTCGGCGAACAGCAGGTGCTCAAGGGCATCGACCTGCAAGTGAAGTCCGGCGAAGTCATCGTCATCCTCGGCCCCAGCGGCTGCGGCAAAAGCACCCTGCTGCGCTGCCTCAACGGTCTGGAAACCGCCCACAGTGGCTCTCTGAAATTCGCCGGCCGCGAATTGCTGGATAAGGCCACCGACTGGCGCGAAGTACGTCAGCAGATCGGCATGGTGTTCCAGAGTTATCACCTGTTTCCGCACATGAGCGTGCTCGATAATTTGCTGCTCGGCCCGCTCAAGGTGCAGAAGCGCGAACGCCGCGAAGCACAGCAGCAAGCTGAAGCGTTGCTTGAGCGCGTGGGCCTGTCGGACAAGCGTGACGCCTTCCCGCGCCAGCTCTCCGGTGGCCAGCAGCAACGCATCGCCATCGTCCGCTCGTTGTGCATGAACCCGCGGGTCATGCTCTTCGACGAAGTCACCGCCGCCCTTGATCCGGAGATGGTCAAGGAAGTGCTGGAAGTGATTCAGGGCCTGGCCCGCGAAGGCATGACCCTGCTTATCGTCACCCACGAAATGGCCTTCGCCCGCGCGGTGGCCGATCGCATCGTGTTCATGGATGCCGGGCGCATCCTTGAACAGAACCCGCCCGAGCTTTTCTTTACGAACCCGCAAACCGCACGCGCGCAGCAGTTCCTGGAGAAGTTCTCCTACGTTGAAGCACTGCCTTCAACGACTTCGCCCAAAACGACTCAACCCAAGGAACTGGAACTGCCATGAAAACTGCCAAAGCCCTATTTGCTTTACCGCTGATCAGCCTTGCGCTGCTGGCCGGCTGCAACAAGACCGAAGAACCGGCCAAGCCGAAAGTCGCCAGCGAAAGCACCGCGCCGGCCGGTTACCTGGACAAGATCAAGGCCCGCGACAAACTGATCGTTGGCGTATTCACCGACAAACCGCCGTTCGGTTTCGTCAACGAAGCGGGGCGTTACGTCGGCTTCGATACCGACATCGGCCGTCAATTCGCCAAGGATCTGCTGGGCGACGAAAACAAGGTCGAGTTCGTGGCCGTCGAGCCGGCGAGCCGCATTCCGTTCCTGCAAAGCGACAAGGTCGACCTGATCCTCGCCAACATGACCGTGACCCCGGAGCGCAAGGAAGCGGTGGAATTCACCAATCCGAACCTCAAGGTCGCGGTGCAGGCGTTGGTGCCCCAAGGCAGCGAAGTGAAGAAACTGGATGACCTGGCGACCCGCACCACCATCGTCACCACCGGCACTACCGCCGATATCTGGCTGACCAAGAACCACCCGGACTGGAAACTGCTGAAGTTCGAGAAAAACTCCGAGTCCCTGCAAGCCCTGGCCAACGGCCGTGGCGATGCCTACGCGCAGGACAATCTGGTGCTGTTCAGCTGGGCCAAGCAGAACCCGGGCTACCGCGTGCTGGACGAAAAACTTGGCGCCGAAGCGCCGATTGCCCCGGCGGTGAAGAAGGGCAATATCGAATTGCGCGACTGGGTGAACACCGAACTGGCCAAGCTGGGCCAAGAGAAATACCTGCTCAAGCTGTATGACCAATATGTGCGCAAAGAGCTGAGTGATGACACCAAGCCAGAGAGCGTGATTGTTGAAGGCGGGAAGTGGCAGGGTTAACTCCCTGACAGATGATCGTTCCCACGCAGAGCGTGGGAACGATCAGATACGGTGTGGGATCGAGAGTGTGAGGCTAATCAGGCCAATTCCACGCCGGCTCATCCAGAATCCTCTGCCCGACGATCCCGGTCTGGCCGAGGTTTTTTTCCAGCACGATGCAATTGCATTCCGGGTCTTCCTGCAACGCCGAAATCAAGCGCCGGGCATGGGACACCACCCACACCTGACACTGCTCCGACACGCGGATGATCAAGCGCGCCAGCGCTGGCAGCAGGTCCGGATGCAGGCTGGTTTCCGGCTCGTTCAGCACCATCAGCGATGGCGGGCGTGGCGTCAGCAGCGCGGCGACCAGCAGCAGATAGCGCAATGTGCCATCCGACAGTTCCGCCGCCGACAACGGCCGCAGCAATCCTTCCTGAAAAAACTCGATGGCAAAGCGTCCGCCCGCCAGCGGTGCGATATTCAGCCGTGCGCCGGGAAAGGCGTCGCTGATCGCCGCCTGCAACGCCTCGGGATCGCCGATCTCGCGGATGGTCTGCAACGCCGCTGCCAGATCGCGCCCGTCGTGGTGCAGCACCGGCGTGCGCGTGCCCAGTTGCGGCTGGCGTACCGGGGCGTCGGCGTCGCTGCGAAAGTGATCGTAGAAGCGCCAGCGGCGGATGAACTCGCGCATCTGGAACACTTCCGGCGAGGTGCGCAGGCTGCCGACCTGATCGAACAGGCTGTCGAAGTTCGGCGTGTATTGCGCCAGAACATCCCAGCCACGACCTTCACGGGCACGGATCATCGGCCCGTCGCGATCCACCAGCAGGCTGGCCGGACGATAGAGCGGCCCGGCCCAGATGCATTCCTTTTTGATTTCCGGGTCGAGGGAAAAGAACGAGAGGCTTGGCTCCGGCAATCCCAGGGCGATCGAATAGCTGAAATCTTCCCCGGCAAAGCCCAGACGCAGGCGTTTGACACCTTGGCGCACCGTGGACTGGATCGGCACTTCACCGTTGCGCATGCGACGGCTGATGGTTTCCGGCCCGGCCCAGAAGGTCGAGTCGAGCCCACCCTCTCGGGCCAACGCATTGACCACGCCGCCCTGAGCGGTTTCCGCCAACAGCCGCAGCGCCCGGTAAAGGTTGGACTTGCCGCTGCCGTTGGGGCCGGTGATCAGGTTCAGACGGCCCAGCGGGATTACCAATTTATTGATCGAGCGGTAATTGGCCACCGCGAGGGTCTTGAGCATGAAAATCCTTCTTGAGTGCCCCGAAATCCGGGTCAGGATACTCGCTGCACAGAAATGCATATATCGCCCGGACGAAGGTTGAACCCTGTTCTAAGCTCATAGTCGTATCGTCACTTGCACGTTCGTACACAGGAAGGAGTCTGCATGGCGAGTCCCGGATTGAAAACAGCGGTCATGCTGAGTCTGTTCGCTTTGTTGAGCGCGTGCGGCGAGAAAAAGGCCCCCGCCGAATACCTGCCCCGGGTCTTCGTGCAGGAGGTCAACCCCGCCAATTACGCCGCCGCTGTGACCCTCACCGGCGATGTTCAGGCCCGCGTGCAGACCGAACTGTCGTTCCGGGTCGGCGGCAAGATCATCCAGCGCATGGTCGATGTCGGTGACCGGGTCTCGGCCAAACAAGTGCTGGCCAAGCTCGATCCGAAGGATTTGCAGACCAACGTCGATTCCGCCCAGGCCCAGGTGGTGGCCGAGCAGGCGCGGGTCAAACAGAGCGCCGCCGCGTTCGTCCGCCAGCAGAAACTGTTGCCCAAGGGCTACACCAGCCAGAGCGAATACGATTCGGCGCAGGCCGCCTTGCGCAGCAGCCAGAGTGCCTTGAGTGCGGCCCAGGCGCAGTTGGCCAATGCCAAGGATCAACTGAGCTACACCTCGCTGATTGCCGATGCGCCGGGCGTCATCACTGAGCGTCAGGCTGAAGTCGGCCAGGTGGTTCAGGCCACGGCACCGATTTTCAGCTTGGCCCGGGACGGCGACCGTGACGCCGTGTTCAATGTTTACGAATCCCTGCTGGCCGAACGGCCGGCGGAGCGTTCGATCGTCGTCAGTCTGCTCGACAACCCCGCCATCAAGACCACCGGCACCGTGCGTGAAATCACCCCGGCGGTGTCTGCGCAGTCCGGCACGGTGCAGGTCAAGGTCAGCCTCGACAGCCTGCCGCAGGGGATGCAACTGGGCTCAGTGGTGAGCGCCACGGCCAAGGGCACCGGCAAGTCGGCGGTTGAATTACCGTGGTCGGCGCTGACCAAGAACGTCAGCGATCCGGCGGTGTGGATGGTCGACGATAAAGGTGAAGCGCAGTTGCACAACGTCACCGTCAGCCGCTACCTGATCGGCAAGGTCATCATCAGCGAGGGCCTCAAGGGCGGGGAAAAAGTCATTGTTGCGGGTGGGCAGTTGCTGCATCCGGGCATGAAGGTCGAAATTGCCGAAAACACCTACAAGGATCTGCAACCGGGAGTACAGCCATGAAGCGTCTGGGGCTGTTATCCATTGGCGTGTTGCTGGCCGCCTGCTCGAAAAGCGAGCCACCGCCGGAACCGGTACGGCCGGTGTTGTCGGTCAAGGTCGAAGCCATGAGCGAGGAAAACCTCGGGCGTTTCGCCGGCAGCATTCAGGCGCGCTATGAAAGCAACACCGGTTTTCGTGTCGGCGGGCGCATTGCCAGCCGCAACGTCGACGTCGGTACCGAGGTGCAGAAGGGCACGCTGCTCGCCACCCTCGATCCGTCCGATCAGCAAAACCAGCTGCGTTCGGCCCAGGGCGATCTGGCCAAGGTTCAGGCACAACTGATCAACGCCCAGGCCAATGCCCGCCGTCAGCAAGCGCTGTTCGACCGGGGCGTGGGTGCGCAGGCGCAACTGGACATTGCCATGACGGACCTGAAAACCACCCAGGCCTCACTGGATCAGGCGCGCGCGGCGGTCAATCAGAGCAAGGATCAACTCGACTACACCGAGCTGCGCTCCGATCACAAAGCCGTGGTGACCGCGTGGAACGCCGAGGCCGGGCAAGTGGTGACGGCGGGCCAGCAAGTGGTGACCCTGGCGCAACCGGACATCAAGGAAGCGGTGATCGATCTGCCGGACACCCTGGTCGATGAGATCCCGTCCGACGTGGTGTTTCTGGTGGCCGGGCAGCTCGACCCGAGCATCAACACCACGGCCACCCTGCGCGAGATTGAACCGCAGGCACAAAGCGCGACGCGCACTCGACGCGCACGGTTGACCCTGGCCAACACGCCCGACGGCTTCCGCCTCGGCACGGCGATCAGCGTCACCCTCAGCTCGGCGATCAAGCCGCGTATCGAATTGCCAGCCACGGCGTTGCAGGAGGTCGACGGCAAACCGCGGATCTGGGTCATCGACACCCAGAGCAAAACCGTCAACCCGCGCGACGTCAGCGTGATCAGCCGCACCGACAGCAGCGTGGTGCTCGCAGGGGGCGTGAAGAACGGCGAGCGTGTGGTCAGCGCCGGCGTCAACAGTCTCAAACCCGGACAATCCGTGAAACTTGACGAGGACAGTCAATGAAAGGCTCTTTCAATCTCTCCGAATGGGCCCTCAAGCATCAGTCTTTCGTCTGGTATCTGATGTTCGTCGGATTGCTCATGGGGGTGTTCTCCTACTTCAATCTGGGGCGCGAGGAAGACCCGTCGTTCACCATCAAGACCATGGTGATCCAGACCAAATGGCCGGGCGCGACCCAAGAGGAAACCCTCAAGCAGGTCACCGACCGCATCGAGAAAAAACTCGAAGAGCTCGACTCCCTCGACTACGTGAAAAGCTACACGCGCCCCGGCGAATCGACGGTGTACGTGTATCTGCGCGACACCACCAGCGCCAAGGACATTCCGGAAATCTGGTATCAGGTGCGCAAGAAGATCGACGACATTCGCGGGCAGTTTCCGCAAGGCATTCAGGGGCCGGGATTCAACGACGAATTCGGTGATGTTTTCGGCTCGGTCTACGCCTTCACCGCCGACGGCCTGACCATGCGTCAGTTGCGCGATTACGTGGAACAGGCGCGGGCCGAGATCCGCAATGTGCCGGGGCTGGGCAAGATCGAAATGATCGGCCAGCAGGACGAAGTGATCTATCTGAACTTCTCGACCCGCAAACTCGCGGCGCTGGGCATTGATCAGCGTCAGGTGGTGCAGAGCCTGCAATCGCAGAACGCGGTGACTCCGGCCGGTGTCATCGAGGCGGGGCCCGAGCGGATTTCCGTGCGGACTTCGGGGCAGTTCGCTTCGGAGAAAGACCTGGCCGAGGTCAATCTCAAACTCAACGACCGTTTCTATCGTCTGGCGGACGTGGCCGACATCACCCGTGGTTACGTCGACCCGGCCACACCTGAGTTCCGTTTCGACGGCAAGCCGGCGATCGGTCTGGCGATTGCCATGCAGAAGGGCGGCAACGTTCAGGAGTTCGGCAAGGCCCTGCACAAGCGCATTGATGAGCTGACCGCAGATCTGCCGGTCGGCGTGGGCGTACACACGGTGTCCGATCAGGCGGTGGTGGTGGAGGAAGCCGTTGGCGGCTTCACCAGTGCCTTGTTCGAAGCGGTGGTGATCGTGCTGGTGGTGAGCTTCATCAGCCTTGGCGTGCGCGCCGGGCTGGTGGTGGCGTGCTCGATTCCGCTGGTGCTGGCGATGGTGTTTGTGTTCATGGAATACAGCGGCATCACCATGCAGCGGATTTCCCTCGGCGCTCTGATCATCGCCCTCGGCCTGCTGGTGGACGACGCGATGATCACCGTGGAAATGATGGTCACGCGCCTGGAAATGGGCGAGAGCAAGGAGGAGGCGGCGACGTTCGCCTACACCTCGACCGCGTTCCCGATGCTCACCGGTACGCTGGTGACGGTCGCCGGTTTCGTCCCCATCGGTCTCAACGCCAGTTCTGCCGGCGAGTACACCTACACGCTGTTCGCGGTGATTGCCGTGGCGATGATCGTGTCCTGGATCGTGGCGGTGTTCTTCGCCCCGGTGATTGGCGTGCACATTCTCAGCACCAACGTGAAACCCCATGAAGCCGAACCGGGGCGTGTTGGCCGTGCATTCAATGGCGGTTTGCTGTGGTGCATGCGCAATCGCTGGTGGGCCATCGGCATCACCGTGCTGTTGTTTGTGCTGGCGGTGTTCTGCATGCGGTTTGTGCAGAATCAGTTCTTCCCGTCCTCGGATCGACCGGAAATCCTGGTCGACCTCAACCTGCCGCAAAACGCCTCGATCGACGAGACCCGCAAGGCCGTCGACAAGCTTGAGGCCACGCTCAAGGGCGACCCGGACATCGTGCGCTGGAGCACTTACATCGGTCAGGGTGCGATCCGTTTCTACCTGCCACTCGACCAGCAATTGCAGAACCCGTACTACGCGCAACTGGTGATCGTCAGCAAAGACTTCGAAGCCCGCGAGGCCCTGAGTCAGCGTCTGCGCGAACGGCTGCACAAGGACTTCGTCGGCATCGGCAGCTACGTGCAGGCGCTGGAAATGGGCCCGCCGGTGGGGCGTCCGATCCAGTACCGGATCAGCGGCAAGGACATCGATCAGGTGCGCAAGCACGCCATCGATCTGGCGACTGAGCTGGACAAGAACGAGCACATCGGCGAGATCATTTACGACTGGAACGAGCCAGGCAAAGTCCTGCGAATCGACATCGCCCAAGACAAGGCGCGCCAGCTCGGGCTGTCGTCCGAAGACGTGGCGAACCTGATGAACAGCATCGTCAGTGGCGCGCCGCTGACCCAGGTCAACGACGACATCTACCTGATCAACGTGGTCGGTCGCGCGGTGAGTTCGGAACGCGGTACGCCGGAAACCCTGCAGAACCTGCAGATCGTCACGCCCAATGGCACGTCGATTCCACTGCTGGCCTTCGCCACGGTTCGGTATGAACTGGAGCAGCCGCTGGTGTGGCGCCGTGACCGCTTGCCGACCATCACCATCAAGGCGTCGGTGCGCGACGAGATTCAGCCGACCGATCTGGTGAAACTGTTGAAGCCGTCCATCGACGCATTCGCCGAAAAACTGCCCGTTGGCTACAAGGTCGCCACCGGCGGTACGGTCGAGGAGAGTGGCAAGGCCCAAGGGCCGATTGCGAAAGTGCTGCCGCTGATGCTGTTCCTGATGGCGACCTTCCTGATGATCCAGCTGCACAGCGTGCAGAAGCTGTTCCTGGTGGCCAGTGTCGCGCCGCTGGGACTGATCGGCGTGGTGCTGGCGCTGGTGCCGACCGGCACGCCGATGGGCTTCGTGGCGATCCTCGGGATTCTGGCGCTGATCGGCATCATCATCCGCAACTCGGTGATCCTCGTGACCCAGATCGACGAGTTCGAGCGCAAAGGTTATGCGCCGTGGGATGCGGTGGTGGAAGCCACCGAGCACCGACGGCGCCCGATCCTGCTGACCGCCGCCGCGGCGAGCATGGGCATGATCCCGATCGCCCGGGAAGTGTTCTGGGGGCCGATGGCCTACGCGATGATTGGCGGGATCGTGATTGCGACCTTGCTGACGCTGCTGTTCCTGCCGGCGCTGTACGTGGCCTGGTACAAGATTCGCGAGCCGAAGAAAGAGGCGCAGTAAGGCGAGCGCTTTGCGCTCATCGCCAACTACACGATTTTGCGCCAGACACTCGCCAGCCAGGGCTGCTGCTCACGCGGCAGCCCCGCCGGCCGGTAGTAATGTTCCAGCTCGACGAACCCGGCAGCGGTCAACAACCCGCGCCACGCTTCAAGATCGTGATACGAGCCATAACGCGGCCCGTTCCAGCCTTCACGGTTATCCCCACGCGGATTGGAGCTGAACAGCACGCCGCCCGGTTTCAATGTCCCGTGCAACTGCTTCAAGACCCGGGGCAACTCCTGCAACGGCACATGAAACAGCACCGCATTGGCGAAGATCCCGTCGAAGCGTTCTGCCGGCAGATCCAGCTTCAGAAAGTCCTGGCACCACACTTCACAGCCACTGTCTTCCCGCGCCATCTGCGCGAATTTTTCCGCGCCGTCGAGGCCGACGGCGACGTGTCCCATCCGGGTGAATGTCTGCAAGTCCCGACCCGGTCCGCAGCCGAAATCGAGAATGGAAAACGGCGCCTCAGCCTGGATGTGCCGCAGCAGGGCGTCGATGTTCTGGCTGACATCGTGATCGCGGGTGCCTTCACGAAAATCCTCGGCCACCGAGTTGTAATGGCCGAGGGTGGTGGCGGTGATCTGTTCGAGGTCGGTAGAGGTCTGCTTCATGGTCGTCATGGGCTGAAAGGAAGATCGGCAGACTATAAGCGCTTTCGCGGTTCAGAGGATCCAGATCCGGACAAAGCACAAAACGCCGGCTCAAGTGCAATACATATTTACCGCACCTGACCGTTCCCGATCGGTTGCAATAGCGCCCACGCGATAGACGACTAGCGCGATGTCTGCCCGATTTTTTCAGGGAGATTTACTCAACAAGGATTTTTTCATGGGCAATACTCGCAAAACCTCCACCGCGTCCTCCAGCCACTGCCTGGCAGACGCCATTGCACTGCGTAAAAGATCCGGTGCTGACTTTCCCGAGTACGAACCTGCGCACAAGAGTTTTCGGGACATGGATCAAATGGATGTGGAGGCTTTTCGCCAACCGGATATGCCAGACGCCGCAGTTATTGTTTCATCCCTGCCGACCGCCGAGGTCCTGTCGGGTCGTTTCGGGGGCAGGGCGCTTGCGGACTATCGCCTGAAAGCGCCGGCCACCCTGCCTGCGCCTGATGCACTGGGGTTGAGGGTTATCAAGGGACGCACGTTCGTCGATGTCGCCCCCGGCGAGATTGTCCAGGTTCGGCAAACCGCAGCAGGCGGTGAATATCGCGCGACCTTGATGTCCGAGTGGACGGCTTCGGGACCGGTCCTGTTCTTCGATCCGCACAGCAAGAAATGGTCGCCGGAACGGGCTCGGTCATCCGGCGACGCAGGCAATGTCATCGATATCGACATCGATGAGCTCATCCGCAATATCAGGAAAGATTCGGAAAAGCACAGTCGGGTTCACACCGGTATTGATGACGCGATCGAGCACGAGACTGCAAAGGAAGCCACGCTGATTGCACGGGGGCTGAAGCAGTTTCCACCGGAGCAGGCCGCATTGATTCGCACAGAGTTGCGAGTGGTCGAAAGCGTTTTCGCTGATGCCGTTCACGCCATTGGCTTGAAATACGACGGTGCCAGCGCGGTTTACGAAAGTTTTTTTGGCGCAGGGCACCAGGCCGTGGCGCAGCAGTTCTCTGACTCGGTGGCGCGAGGTCTTGCGCTTTCCAGGGAGTACCAAGGGACTTGGGGCGAGGAAAAATTCTTCGCAGTGGAAACTGAAAACAACAGCGCCGCCTGGATGTACAAGAAGGATTTCCATGGCCGCTTCTTCCTCAACCGCAAGTACATGCAGCAAGAGATTCTAGGCATGTCCCTGGGCCATGAAATGCTGCATACCAACCGCATCGATCGCTTCAGGACCATCGGTCCCAACGCCGCGGATTTCTTCTATCTGGGTGACAGCCAGCGTGGCTTGCTGAGTCTGGAGCCGCTGACCGTCTACGACATTCCGGAGCGCAGTGTTTCCGAAGTGATCATGCGCGGTGGATTGACAGTCGAGTACGTGAACGCTTTTACGGACGATCACGACAACCTGCTGTTCGGGATCAGTGATTATCTGGGGATCGGCGACGATCTGGATCTTCAGACGGCGGTCGGCCTGTTCAATGCAAATCCGGCGCTGCGCGCGCATTTGGCCGCGAACAACGCCGACAGCATTGTTTACGCGGCAAAAAGCATGCAGGCGCTACATCGAAGCAAAACTGAATACGCGTGGCTCGACAGCCTGATCGATGATTGATGCCGGGGAGGGCAGCGCTCATCGATTGTTCTAGCGCTTGTTCAGCCCTCGCGCCAGGCGATCGCCGCCCAGTTGAATCAGCGCCACCAGCGCCACCAGCAGCACGATCACGGTCAGCATGATCTGGCTGTCGAAGCGCTGATAGCCGTAGCGATAGGCGATGTCGCCCAGGCCACCGGCGCCAATCGCCCCGGCCATGGCCGAGGAGTTGATCATCGTCACCAGGGTGATGGTGAAACCGCCGACGATCCCCGGCAGCGCCTCGGGCAACAGCACATGCCAGACGATGTGCCAGCGCCGGCAGCCCATGGCTTGCGCAGCTTCGATCAGGCCATAGTCGACTTCACGCAGGCTCACTTCGGCGATCCGCGCAAAGAACGGCGTGGCCGCGATGGTCAACGGCACGACGGCTGCCCAGACGCCGTAGGTGGTGCCGACGATCAGCCGGGTAAACGGAATCAGCGCGACCATCAGAATCAGAAAAGGAATCGAGCGAAACAGGTTCACGAACGCACCCAACGCGCGATTGAGCACCGGCGCTTCGTAGATCCCGCCCTTGTCGCTGGTGACCAGAATCACTGCCATCGGGATACCCGCCAGCAGTGCGATCAGCGACGAAACGCCGACCATCAGAAACGTGTCGATAAAACCCTGCAGCAAGCGATCAAACCACATAACCCAGCACCTCCGTGCGTTGTGCCCACTGGCTGGCACGCTGACGCAATTCCTCGGCGTTCAGCTTTGATCCCGCCACCGCCAGCAGCAATTGCCCGAGCGCGTGGCCCTGAATCCGTTCCACGCCGCCCTGGAGCAATTTCACCCGGCCACCGAGCGCGGCGAACAGCGCGGCCAGATCCGGCTCATCCTGCTGGCTGCCGGTGAACTGCAAACGCAGCACCACGGCCGCGTCGGACGACGACGGTTGCGCCTGCAAACGGCTCTGCAATTCTTCGGGCAAGGCGTGTTGCAGCGGTGCGAGCAAGGTCTGGCTGACCTCGTGCTGCGGGTTGCCGAACACTTCCCAGACCGGGCCCTGCTCGACAATGCGGCCATGTTCCAGCACGACGACGCGGTCGCAGATTTCCCGGATCACCGCCATCTCGTGAGTGATCAGCACGATGGTCAGGCCCAGGCGTTTGTTGATCTCGCGCAGCAGGCCAAGGATCGACTGGGTGGTTTCCGGATCGAGGGCCGAAGTGGCTTCGTCACACAGCAGAATGTCCGGGTCGTGCACCAGCGCGCGGGCGATGCCGACACGCTGTTTCTGCCCACCGGAAAGCTGCGCCGGATACGCCTTGTGCTTGGCTTGCAGGCCCACCAGTTCCAGCAGTTCGCGAACCTTTTTCTCCCGTTGTTCTTTCGGGACACCGGCGACTTTCAGTGGCAGTTCGACGTTCTGCCACACCGTTTTCGCTGACATCAGGTTGAAGTGCTGGAAGATCATGCCGATCCGTCGGCGCAGGGCGACCAGGCGATCCTCGTCGTACTCGCCGATGTCCACCTGATCGATCAGCACCCGGCCCGAGGTCGGTTGTTCGAGGCGGTTGATGGTGCGGATCAGCGACGACTTGCCGGCGCCGCTGCGGCCGATGATGCCGAACACTTCACCGCGCTGGATCGCCAGGTCGATGCCTTGCAGGGCGGCGACCGGGCCTTGTTTGCCGACGTAGGTTTTGCCGAGCCCGACGAAGCGCACATGGGCGCGGTTCAGTTCTGGATGCAGTTCGGTGCGCTGTGCCAGCGCGGGTGGCTCTGGAAGATCCAGTCGCCGTTGAATGGCTGCCGTCATCCTCAGCTTTCCCAACCGGCCTGGTACAGCTTGCCGTGGGCCTTATCCAGTGCGGCGCGAACGGCCGGCGAATGCTGGTAGATGTCGACGAACTTGATCAGGCGCGGGTCGGTTTTGCTCTTCGGCTGGATCACGAACTGAATCACGTATTCCTTGTGGTCGAGGCCGTCGAACAGCAGCGCGGAGCCCGCATCGAACGTCTTCGCCAGACGGATGTAGGCCGGGTAGCCCTGGACCAGATCGGCGTCATCGTAGGCGCGCACCAGTTGCACGGCTTCGACTTGCAGGATCTTGATCTTCTTTGGGTTGGCGACGATATCGTCTTCGGTGGCCTTGTAGCCGACGCCCGGTTTGAGGGTGATCAGACCGGCCTTGGCCAGCAGTTGCAGACCGCGACCGCTGTTGATCGGGTCGTTGGCGATGGCGACGCTGGCGCCCTCAGGCAGCTCGTCGAAGCTTTTGTATTTCTTCGAGTACAGGCCGACGTTGTTGATGATGCCCGGGGCGAATGGCACCAGGTCGAAGCCGGAGGCGGCCTTGGCGTTTTCCAGGAACGGGATGTGCTGGAAGTAGTTCACGTCGATGTCACCGGCGGCGAGGCTGACGTTCGGCGCGATCCAGTCGGTGAATTCCACCAGCTCGACTTTCAGGCCTTGTTTGGAGGCCTCTTCGACGGCGGCTTCCAGCGGAATCGCGAAGGCGGCGGTGGTGCCGATTTTCAACGGGGCATCGGCGGCGAACACCGCCGAGCTGAACAGGCCGAAGGCCAGGGCCAGTGCTTTGACTGGGTGGGACAGGAGCTTCTTGGTCATGGTGGTTTTCCAGTCAGTGAATTTAGCCTGATCGCTCCCACGCTCCGCGTGGGAGCGCGCCTCAATGGACGCTCTGCGTCCGCTGTCGGGACGCAGAGCGTCCCAAGGCTGCATTCCCACGCAGAGCGTGGGAACGATCAGTGCCGGGGTTAGTGTCGGTAGTGGGCGCCGGTGTGTTGCTGCGGCAAATGCGCTTCGCCGTGAAACAGTTTTTCCCGCAGGCTGCCGGTGTCGTACGCGGTCTTGTACGAGCCGCGCCGTTGCAGTTCCGGAATCACCAGATCGATGAAATCCACATAGCTTTCCGGGGTGACGATGCGGGTCAGGTTGAAGCCGTCGAGGCCGGTTTCGGCGATCCACGATTCCAGTTCATCCGCCACTTGCTGCGGCGAGCCGACCACGGTGATGTAGCGTCCGCCGAGGGCGTGCTGGTCGAGCAATTTGCGCCGGGTCCAGTCGTTGTTCTGCAGGTTCTTGGTGGCGGACTGGATCGCGTTGCTTTTGACGTACTGGATCGGTTCGTCGATTTCGTACTGGGAAAAATCGATCCCGGTGGACGCCGAAAAATGCGCCACGCCCGCTTCGGCGCTGGCGTAGCTCAGGTATTCGGCGTGCTTGGCCCAGGCCGCGTCTTCGGTCTCGCCGACGATCACGTTCAGGCCCATGAACACCTTGATGTCCTCGGGATTGCGACCCGCTTCGACGGCGCTGGCGCGGACCTTGTCCACCTGCACCTTGGTCGACGGCTTGTTCTGGCCGCTGATGAACACGCACTCGGCATGCCGCCCGGCGAACAGCAGACCGCGATCCGAACTGCCGGCCTGGAACAGCACCGGCGTGCGCTGCGGTGACGGTTCGCACAGGTGATAACCCTCGACCTGATAGAACTCGCCCTTGTGTTCGACCTTGTGCACCTTGTCCGGCTGCGCGTAGATCCGCTGCTGTGGATCGTTGAGCACCGCGCCGTTTTCCCAGCTGCCTTCCCAGAGTTTGTAGAGCACTTCGAGGTATTCGTCGGCCTGGTCGTAACGCCGGTCGTGCTCGACCTGTTCACTCAGGCCCATGGCCTTGGCGGCGCTGTCCAGATAACCGGTGACGATGTTCCAGCCCACCCGTCCGCGGCTCAGATGATCGAGGGTCGACATGCGTCGGGCGAACAGATACGGCGGCTCGTAGGTGAGGTTGGCGGTCAGGCCGAATCCGAGGTTTTTGGTCACCGCGGACATCGCCGATACCAGCAGCAGCGGATCGTTGACCGGCAGCTGGATCGACTCTTTCAGGGTGACGTCCACCGAGTTCTGATAGACGTCGTACACGCCGACGATGTCAGCGATGAACAGCCCGTCGAACAGCCCGCGCTCCAGCAGTTGCGCCAGTTCGGTCCAGTACTCGATGGTCTTGTACCGGGTCGAGGTGTCGCGGGGATGCGTCCACAACCCGTGGTTGATGTGGCCGATGCAATTCATGTTGAACGCATTGAGCAGGATCTTTTTCTTGCTCATCAGATGGTCCCCCGCAGCGGAGGGTTTTCATCGTTGAGGTAGTAATTGCCCACCGCGTGATACTTCCAGCGCACCGGGTCGTGCAGGGTGTGCACCCGGGCGTTGCGCCAGTGGCGGTCGAGGCCGTGCTCGATCAGGGTGGCCTGGCTGCCGGCGAGTTCGAACAGGGTGCTGCCGGCGGCCAGGGAGATTTCGGTGCTGATCGCCCGTGCTTCGGCGACGGCAATCGAGGCCGCTGCAACCGTCTCGGCGTTGGTCTCGGCCTGGGCCGCGTCGAGGAATTCGCCGGCGCGTTCGAGCAGCGCTTCGGTGGCGTGCAGGCGAATGCTCAAGTGGCCGAAACTCTTGAGGGTCAGCGGGTCTTCGGTGGCCTTGTCGTTACCCGAATCGATCCATGGCCGGGTCTTGCTGCGCACGAAGTGCAGCGCATCTTCGTAAGCGGCGCGGGCGATGCCGGTGTCGATGGCGGCGTGAAGGATCTGCGCCAGCGGGCCGACCGGGGTCGGGCGTTCGAAGGCGCTCTGGAAAGGGATGACATCTTCGGCGGCGACGTACACGTCTTCGAACACCACCGAGCCGCTGCCGGTGGTGCGCTGGCCGAAGCCGCTCCAGTCGTCGATCACGGTCAGGCCTTTGCTGTCGCGCGGGACGAAGGCCAGTTGTTGCACGCCGTTTTCATCGACTACCGACGTTGGAATGCGTTGGGCGTAAATGGCGCCGGTTGCGTAGAACTTGCGACCGTTGATGCGATAACCGCTGCCGTCGCGTTTCAGGCTGGTAACACGGTCATGGGCAGTCTTGGTGCCCAGTTCTGCCAGGGCATTGCCGAAGCGCTGGCCGGCGAGAACTTCGGCGTACAGCCGTTGTTTCTGCTCGTGGCTGCCGTTCACCCGAAGCACTTCGAGGGCATAGAAATGGTTCTGTGGAATCTGCCCCAGCGAGCCATCGGCCCGGGCGATCAGGGCGATGACTTTGGCCAGGGTCACATTGGACACGCCAGCGCCGCCGTATTCCTTGGGCACGCTGATGCCCCACAGGCCGGAGCGGGAAAACACGTCGAGTTCCGGCAGCGGCAGGCGGCGTTCGCGGTCGCGCAGGTTGCTGTCGCGCTGGAAGTCTTCGGCCAGGTCGCTGGCGACGATCAGGGCTTGCTCGTCGCTGGTGATGACCGCGACGGGATGGGAAAAAGTCATGTGTTTCTCCAGAGATCTGGTCAAAAGTGTTCTGGTCGTCAGATCCAGGAATGGCGAGCCGGCAACTTGCCGTTGAGGCGATAGGCGCCGACCGCGTGATACTTCCAGCGCACCGGGTCGTGCAGGGTGTGCACCCGGGCGTTGCGCCAGTGACGGTCGAGGTTGAATTCGGCGAGGGTGGCGCGGCTGCCGGCCAGTTCGAAGAGCTTTTCGCTGGCCAGCAGCGAGATCTCGGTGGTCAGCACTTTGGCTTCGGCCACGGCAATCGAAGCGCGGGCGGCGGACTCGGCAGTCAGTGGCGCGGCGTGCACCTGATCCAGCACCTGCCCGGCCTTGCGCAGCAGCGCCTCGGCGGCGTGCAGTTCGATTTTCAGTTTGCCGATGTCGGCGATCACGTAGAGGTCATCGCTGGCGCGCTCGACGTTGGCGTCGACCCACGGCCGGGCGCGGGTCTTGACGAATTCGATGGCGTCATCGATGGCGCCACGGGCGATGCCGGCGTCGATGGCCGCTTGAATCAGCTGCGACACTGCGCCTTGGGTGTTGGGCTTTTCGTTGATCTTCCAGTTGTCCACCACGAGGCCGGCATCGACCCGCACGTTGTTCAACAGGATCGTGCCACTGGCGGTTGTACGCTGGCCGAAACCCGACCAGTCATCGACGATGCGCAGACCTGGCGTGCCGCGACGAACGAAAGCCAGGACTTGCTTGCCGTCATCGTTGAGCGCCTTGACCGCCACCCAGTGGGCGAACAGTGCGCCGGTGGAATAGAACTTCTGGCCGTTGATCACGTAGTCATCGCCGTCGGCGGTGATGCGTGCTTTCAGTTCGAGAGTGTCCTTGGTGCCGCGCTCAGGCCCGGCGTTACCGATGCGCCAGCCTTCCAGAACGCTCTGCAACAGCAGTTTTTTCTGCTGTTCGGTGGCGCTGCCGAGGATCAGGTTGATGATGCCAAACTGGTTCTGCGGGATCTGCCCCAGTGCCGGGTCGGCGGCGGAAATGATCGCGAACACCTCGGCCAGGGTGACGAAGGAAACCTGCGGGCCGCCGTACTCGCGCGGAATCGCGATGCTGCCGAGGCCGCTGCGGGTGAACTGTTCGATTTCCGACCACGGCAGCTTGCGCTGGCGATCACGTTTGGCGGCCTGCACGCGGGCGACTTGCGCCAGTTCGTGGGCGGCCTTGATGGCTTGAGCGTCGTTGCGCAGCACTTGCGCGGGCAACAACAACGGGGCGATGTCCAGGTCACTCTGGACGTTTGCGTCTGCCAGACTGGACATCAGTGCCGCTCCTTGGCTGCACGCAATGCCCTGGCGATCTGCACTGGGGTGATTGTGTTCCGGACCATGTTACCTACCTCACATCTCATGAAAAACGCCGCAAAAGTGCGGCGAACGAAAGAATGTCCGGTGGTCCGGTTCATATACCCTAAGCGCGTATAAAATTTAAATAAACTAACTTTTAGGAATATGTATAGAAGGGGTCGTGGTCGGTCTGGTTAAGCGTGCGGTGGCGAAGGAATTCGTCCCTCGCCGACCGTCGATGCTCATTTTTTTCGCGGCTCTGCTGCCTTCAGCGTTTCCTTGAGCGGCACCTTGAGATAGGGATTCACGCAACCGATCTTCAGCGTTCGCGGCGGCGCCCATCGCGAGTTGTTGCCGACCCGGTCGAGGATGCAATAAGTCACGTCCAGCCGCAGGTCCTCGCCGGCCTCGGTGATGATCGCCGGCGGCACCCAGACCTGAATCGGCTTGCCGATATCGGCCGGGGTGATGCGCGCCAGGTCCATCCGCACATCGCCCCAGCGCAGGGTGATGGCGTCGCCTTCGGCCATGTTCAGATAGGGCTCGATGGTCAGTGGTACGCCGCGTCTGATCTGGTTCGCGTTGACGCCTTGACGGCGAATGGTCTCGGGCAGGGTCACAGGAGCCAGTTGCTGGTTTTCGTCGCCACACAGCGCTGGAGGCTGTCCGCCGGGGCAGTCGAGTTTGACCGTGACCTGCGCGGCTGCCGACAGCGATGGCCCGTGACCCACCCGCATGACCCGATAGTGGATGCGTGACGAGCCGCTGGCGATGAAGCTTTCCGGCACTCGCAGGCTGACTGGGGTTGCGACGTCCTGTGCTGTCAGCACGTGAGAGGCGACGTAGCAGTTGTCCCAAAACAGTTCGATCAGATCGCCGGTGTCCATGTCCTGATAAGGGGGCACATCGACCAGCAGATGGGCCGCTGCCGCAAGGTTGATGCCGTTGTTTTGGAATGGCGCCAGGCTCGGCGCGGCCAGTTCGGGGATGTGCGAAGTGCGGGTCATGAAGTCCTCTCCTTGAAGCCTTGCAGCGAAATCCGTTTCTGAAAGTTCAAATGGCGTGAATTGCCCGGTAATAAAAACAGGGTCGTTCGGCCATTCGTTATCGGGTCTAGGTAATGTTGTGGGGGCGCGATGAGTGACTAGATAAAAGTTCGCTGAATGGCGTGTCAACGGAGAGGATTAGTTAATTGAAGAATTACGGATTTATCAGAAGCTTCCTACGCGGATAAGGCACTCTACCTATTCTGCATAGCGAATCGGGCCACAGCTTTTGCCGGATTTTATTGTTCTGTCGTCGGTCGGTTTGTACAGCTGGAAATTTGCAGGGCGCGAACTTTAATCGCGGCGAGACTGTTGCAGGACATATATATGTAATGCAGTCGCTGGATTAAGTTTTTTATTGGGGGGGTGTAAGCGAAACTTCCATCCATGGAAGTTTTTATTCGAGAAAGTTAACGGATCAGCCGTTGTTTCTGAACTTGCTGAGGAACTGTCGAGTGCGTTCTTCTTTCGGATTGGCAAACAACGCTTTCGCTTCACCTTGTTCGACGATCACGCCCTTGTCGAAAAACACCACGCGGTTGGCCACGTCACGGGCGAACGCCATTTCGTGGGTGACGATCACCATGGTGCGTTTCTCTTCGGCGAGGCCGCGGATGGTCGCCAGCACTTCACCTACCAGCTCCGGATCGAGGGCCGAGGTTGGTTCGTCGAACAGGATCACTTCCGGCTCCATCGCCAGCGCCCGGGCAATCGCCACGCGCTGTTGCTGGCCACCGGACAGGCGCCGTGGGTAGGCGTCTTCCTTGCCCGCCAGGCCGACCTTGGCCAGCAGCTTCTTGCCCAGGGCAATGGCTGCATCGCGGGGCGTCTTCTTGACCACGATCGGGCCTTCGATGACGTTTTCCAGGGCGGTGCGGTGCGGGAACAGGTTGAAGTTCTGGAACACGAAGCCCACATGCTGGCGCAGGTTGCGCACCAGGCTCTGCTGCTGGTTCAGCGGGCGGCTGGTATCGATTTCGATCTCGCCGACCTTGATCCGGCCGCTGGTGGGTTGCTCGAGGAAGTTCAGGCAACGCAGGAACGTGGTCTTGCCCGAGCCGCTGGGACCGATGATTGCCACGACCTCGCCTTCCTTCACCTCCAGATCAATGCCGTTGAGCACGACTTGACCCTTGAACTGCTTTGTCAGTTTTTCCACGACAATCATGGGGTCAGGACTCCTGGTCGTGCCGATTGACCCGCTCTTCCAACTTGTTCTGGAAGTGCGACAGCACCGTGGCCAGAATCCAGTAGATCAGCGCGGCGGCAAGATACATGGTGAAGACTTCGAAAGTCCGGGCGGTAATCAGCTGTGCCTGACGGAACAGCTCCGGCACCTGAATGGTGGCGGCCAGTGCGGTGTCCTTGACCAGCGAAATGAAGCTGTTGCCCAGCGGCGGCAAGGCCGTGCGCATCGCTTGCGGCAGGATGGCCCGGCGCAGGGTCTGCGCGCGGGTCATGCCGATGCTCGCAGCGGCTTCCCACTGGCCGCGCTCGATTGAACCGATTGCGGACCGCAGGATTTCACAGGCGTAGGCGGCCATGTTCAGCGAGAAGCCGATCAGCGCCGCCGGCAGCGGGTCGAGTTCCATGCCCAATTGCGGCAAGCCGTAATAGATCACGAACAGTTGCACCAGCAACGGCGTGCCGCGAAAGAACGACACGTAGATGCGGGCCAGCCAACTGACCGACTTGAAACGCGACAGGCGCATCAACGCCAGGCCAAAGCCCAGCAGCAGGCCGAAAAACATGCCGCCGAGGCTGAGGATTACCGTGTAGTACGCGCCCTTCAACAGGAAGGGCGCGGAGTCCAGTGCGAGTTGGAAAGCTTCTTCCATTATTGGGTGACGTCAGCGTTGAAGTATTTCGTGGACAGCTTCTCAAGGGTGCCGTCGGCACGCAGTTCGTCGAGGGCCTTGTTCACGGCGGCCAGCAGTTCAGGCTCGCCTTTGCGCAGGGCAATACCGGCTTCCTGACGCGAGAAGGCTTCACCGGCGGCGACGGTTTTCGGCGCTTTCTTGGCGTATTCCAGTGCCGCCAGACGGTCGATCAGGATCGCGTCGGTACGGCCGTTGTTCAGGTCGGCGAACTTGGTCGGATCATCGTCGTAGGTGCGCACGTCGGCACCCGGCACGTTGGCGCGGACCCATTGTTCGTAGTTGGTGCCCAGACCCACGCCGACTTTCTTGCCGGACAGGTCAGCGGCGGATTTGATGTTCAGCGCGGCTGCCTTGTCTTTCAGCACCAGCGCCTGAATCCCGGAAACGGTGTACGGCTCGGAGAAGTCATACTTCTTCTTGCGCTCTTCGGATATGGTCACTTGGTTAACCACGACGTCCAGACGCTTGGATTCCAGGGCTGCGAGGATGCCGTCCCACTTGGTCGGCTGGATCTTGGCCTTCACGCCCAGCTTCTTGGCCAGGGCTTCGGACAGCTCGACTTCGAACCCCGACAGCTTGCCGTCGGCATCGACGAAGCTGAACGGTGGGTAAGTGCCTTCCAGGCCGACGTTGATAACGCCCTTGTCCTTGATCTGTTGCAGTTGCTCACCGGCAACCGCCTGCCCCAGCAGACCGGCGCTCAGTGCCAGGCCCAGCGAACCTACCAGCAGATTTCGACGTAGTGCGGAAAGAATCATGACAAGCCCCTGTGTTTTCTTATGGAAGACGCTTAAGGAAAGTTGGCGAATCCGGGAATTGGACGACAGCGCTATCCTGCCTTAAAGCAGCTTATGCGTCTCTCGCGAAATTCGCCTGCGGCGAGACTATATGACGGTTCTTTTAGAATGGAAAATAATGAATTTTCCGTTTGTTATTCTTTTAATGAATATGTATTCGAGCTGACGCTGAGCGTTCCCACGTCTGGCGCGGGAACGCGCTCAGGCCTACAGAAAGTCCTTGTACGCGAACAACGCCGGGGCGCCGCCGGTGTGCAGGAAGATGATCGGGCCGTCGTCGAAACGTCCGCGACCGATGCCGTCGAGCAGCCCGGCCATGGCCTTGCCGGTGTAGACCGGATCGAGCAGCACGGCATCCTGACTCGCCAGCAGCTTCACCGCCGCCAGGGTTCCGGCGTTCGGCTCGCCGTAGCGCGGGCCGAAGTATTCGTCCCACAACTCGACCTTGAAGCTGTCCGGCAGCGCCACACCCAGAAGGTCGGCGGTGCGTTCGGCCAGGCCCTGGACTTTCGGACGCTGATCTTCTTCGCTGCGCGAAACCGTCACGCCGATCACCGGCAGTTGCGGCAGGGCTTCGCTCAAGGCCAGCGCCAGACCGCTGTGAGTGCCGGCGCTGCCCGAGGCCAGAACCACGGCGGAAAATTGCAGGCCGGTGTCCTTGATCTGCTCCGCCAGCTCCAGGCCGGCGCGCACGTAACCCAGCGCGCCGAGGGCGTTGGAGCCACCGATCGGCACCAGATACGGCTTCTTGCCGTTGCTGCGCAGGCGCACGGCGAGGGCGGCCAGTTGTTCGTCGGCGTTGTCGAGGTTGTCGACCAGCTCGACCTTGGTGTCGAACAGATCCAGCAACAGGCGGTTGCCGTTGCCGGTGTAGTTGCTGTCGTCGGTGCCCAGCGGATTTTCCAGCAGGGCCACGCAGCCCAGACCCAGTTTCGCGGCCAGCGCGGCGGTCTGGCGAACATGGTTCGATTGCAGTGCACCAGCTGTGATCAGCGTATCGGCGCCTTGGGTGAGGGCATCGGCGGCGAGGTATTCGAGCTTGCGCAGCTTGTTGCCGCCCATGGCCAGAGGCGTCAGGTCATCGCGCTTGATGTAGACATCGCGGCCGAGCCAGGTGGACAGGCGCTCGAGTTTTTCCAGTGGGGTCGGTTGGCCGAGCAGGTCGAGGCGGTTAAAGCGATCCAGCTGTTGTTTGATCGGTTGTGTGGACATGGTTCCGTACTGATGCAAGGAGATGTCAGGACTATAGGCACGCCGATTTACCGGGGCAACCGCCAATCGCTTATAGCCAAATGTGCTTAGCCCAGCACTATCGGTTCTTAATTCGCCCCGGTGGGGTTGCCGTAAAGTAGGCGCCGTTGACGCGGCCAGACAGTCCGGCCGCCCGTGAGGAGTCTTTACCGTGAGCGAGCGTTCCAGCCATTGGCAATTGCAGACCATCGTCAGTCAGCTGCGTACCGCGCGGGATCAGTGGCGGGCACAAAATGGCCGTGCTTCCGGCGAGCAGGGCGGGCGCGAATTGCCGTCCCGTGATGCGATGGCGCAGATTCTCGAAGCCCTGTGCGGCGCACTGTTTCCGATGCGGTTGGGGCCGGTGGATCTGCGTGAGGAAAGCGAAGATTTTTACGTCGGCCATACCCTCGACGTTGCCTTGAATGCATTGCTGGCCCAGGCACGACTGGAACTGCGTTATGCAGCCCGCCACAGCGCCCAGGCTGACACTGAAGTCGAGGCGCAGGCGATCAGGATCATCCAGGATTTCGCCCTCGCGTTGCCGGGCTTGCGCAGCCTGCTCGACACCGATGTGCTGGCCGCGTATCACGGCGATCCGGCGGCGCGCAGCGTCGATGAAGTGCTGCTGTGCTATCCGGGGATTCTGGCGGTTATTCACCATCGTCTGGCTCACCATTTGTATCGCGCGGGCCTGCCGCTGCTGGCGCGGATCAGTTCGGAAATCGCCCACTCGGCGACCGGCATCGATATCCATCCGGGCGCGCAGATCGGCCGCAGTTTCTTCATCGACCACGGGACCGGCGTGGTGATCGGCGAGACCGCGATCATCGGCGAGCGCGTCAGGATCTATCAGGCGGTGACCCTCGGCGCCAAACGCTTCCCGGCGGACGAGGACGGCCAGTTGCAGAAGGGCCATCCACGCCATCCGATCGTCGAGGACGACGTGGTGATCTACGCCGGGGCGACGATTCTCGGGCGGATCACCATCGGCAAAGGCTCGACCATCGGCGGCAACGTGTGGCTGACCCGCAGCGTACCGGCCGGGTGCAACCTGACCCAGGCCAACCTGCAGCATGATGACGGGACGCAGAAGTAATTTTTCTATCCGATCGTTCCCGCGCAACGCGGGAACGATCGCTCTCACTAAAGCGTCATACCTCTCCTTGAGCTAGCGTACGAAAAGTACCGCTGAGCCCTGCGATTAGTCCTGAGCGTACTATCCATGTTTAACTTGAACGTTCATTCAAGTTAAACCGGCGGTTCGCTGCCCGCTCACAACAGGAGGCTTGCCTTTGCTGAGTCCGATCATTTCAGCCATTTTCCAATCTCTTGAGGTGCACCGTTCATGAGTGCATCGTCCACCCCCGCCAGCGGTCTGGTGCGCATGAATCCGCCGGTGTTCTGGTTCGCCGCGACGGTGATCCTGCTGTTCGGCCTGACAGTCATCGCCATGCCGGAACAGGCCGGCGCCTGGCTTCTCGAAGCGCAAAACTGGGCGGCCAATACGGTCGGCTGGTACTACATGCTCGCGATGACCCTGTATCTGGTCTTCGTGGTGGTCACCGCGTTATCGGGCTACGGCAAGATCAAACTCGGTGCCGACCACGACGAACCCGAATTCAGTTACCTGTCCTGGGCCGGCATGCTGTTCGCCGCCGGGATCAGCATCACGCTGTTTTTCTTCTGCGTGTCCGAGCCGCTGACCCACATGCTTCAGCCGCCGCAAGGCGAGGCCGGCACCGCGGAGGCGGCGCGTCAGGCGATGCAGATTCTGTTCCTGCACTGGGGCCTGCACGGCTGGGGCGTGTTCGCCTTCGTCGGGATGGCGCTGGCGTATTTCGCCTACCGGCATAACCTGCCGCTGGCCCTGCGTTCGGCGCTGTATCCGCTGATCGGCAAGCGCATCAACGGCCCCATCGGCTACGCGGTGGACGGCTTCGGCATCATCGCCACGGTGTTCGGCCTCGGTGCGGACATGGGCTTCGGCGTGCTCCATCTCAACTCCGGTCTGGACTACCTGTTCGGCATCGCCCACACCCAGTGGATTCAGGTCGGCCTGATCACGCTGATGATGGGCGCGGCGATCATCGTCGCCGTCTCGGGTGTGGATAAAGGCGTGCGGGTCATGTCCGACATCAACATGCTGCTGGCCTGTGCGCTGCTGCTGTTCGTGTTGTTCGCCGGCCCTACCCAGCATTTGCTCAACACCCTGATCCAGAATCTGGGCGACTACCTCGGCGCGTTGCCGATGAAGAGTTTCGACCTCTACGCCTACGACAAACCGAGCGACTGGCTCGGCGGCTGGACAGTCTTTTACTGGGCCTGGTGGATTGCATGGTCGCCGTTCGTGGGCTTGTTCATCGCACGTATTTCCCGTGGCCGGACCATCCGCGAATTTGTCTTCGGCGTGCTGCTGATTCCGCTCGGTTTCACCCTGGCGTGGATGTCGATCTTCGGCAACAGCGCCATCGACCAGGTGCTCAATCACGGCATGTCGGCACTGGGCATGTCAGCCCTCGACAACCCGTCGATGACGCTTTACCTGCTGCTGGAAACCTATCCGTGGAGCAAGACTGTCATCGCGGTGACGGTGTTCATCAGCTTCGTGTTCTTCGTCACCTCCGCCGACTCCGGCACCGTGGTGCTCTCGACCCTGTCGGCCAAGGGCGGCAACCCGGATGAAGACGGTCCGAAATGGCTGCGGGTGTTCTGGGGTGCGATGACCGCGCTGGTGACCAGTGCGCTGTTGTTCTCCGGCAGCATCGATGCGCTGAAGTCGGCGGTAGTGCTGACCTCGTTGCCGTTCTCGCTGATTCTGCTGCTGATGATGTGGGGTCTGCATAAGGCGTTTTACCTGGAGTCGCAGAAGCAGATCGCGCAACTGCATTCGCTGGCGCCGGTGTCCGGTTCACGGCGGGGCAAGGGCGGCTGGCGTCAGCGTCTGAGCCAGGCCGTGCACTTCCCGTCGCGCGACGAGGTGTACCGCTTCATGGACACCACGGTGAAACCGGCCATCGAAGAAGTGACGGCGGTGTTTGCCGAGAAAGGCCTGAACGTGGTCACCCAGCCGGATCCGGCGCACGACAGCGTCAGCCTGGAAATCGGTCACGGCGAGCAGCACCCGTTCATTTATCAGGTGCAGATGCGCGGCTATTTCACGCCGTCGTTCGCGCGAGGCGGCATGGGTTCCAAGCAGTTGAACAATCGCCGCTACTACCGCGCCGAAGTGCATCTGAGCGAGGGCAGTCAGGACTACGATCTGGTTGGTTACACGAAAGAGCAGATCATCAACGACATCCTCGACCAGTACGAACGGCACATGCAGTTCCTGCATCTGGTGCGTTGATCGGGGCAGGGCGCCGGGACGGACTCAGGTCTCGGCGCTCAGCACCATGAACAACACCATCGCCGCCAGCGGCACACCATACACGGCACTGCCGATCGCAATCTCCGCCCCCAACGGCTGCCCGGCGTGCACCACGCCGACCGCACCATTGATCACCGTCAACGCCAGCCACAACGCCGCGAAGCCGTAGGCCAGCGTCTGTCGACTGAAGCCGATGCGCTCGCCGATGTAAAACATCAGCGCCAGCAGGATCAGGCCGAAGAAGATGATGATTGCGGTGTGCATGGATGTGCCTGCGGGATGTGCGGTGTTTGATCGGACGCTTTCGCGGGCAAGCCCGCGAAGGCGCCACCTCGGTTTCATTTAGAGCATAGCCAAACCAGCCCACGCCATATTCGTCAGGTACTTTCCCGCTCTATGACCGTGCACTGCAGCAGATTCAACCGCTGCACCTCATCGCTCGGCAACACGCCAAGGCTTTCCAGCACCCGCGTTGCCGCCAGCACGCCGATCTCCAGCGCCGGCGGTTTGATGGTGCTCAGGCTGGGCAGCAGCATCTCGGCGAACGGGTAGTCGCCGAAACCGAGGACGGCGCAGTCTTCGGGGATTTTCAGGCCGGCGCGTTGCCCGGCGAGCAGGCCGCCGGCGGCGAGGTTGTCGTTCGCGAAGATGATGGCGTCCGGGCGGGGTGAGGCATTCATCAGCGCTTCCATTGCTTGCTTGCCGGCCTCGAACGGGGCGCGATCGGCGTCGGGTGCGAATACCCAGGGCTCAAGTCCTAGCTCACGCACGGTCGCCGCATAACCGTCCCGGCGCTCCAGTGCGCTGAAGTCGCCGGGTGCGCTGTTTTGCACGAAGGCGATGCGCCGATAGCCTTTGTCGTGCAGATAACGAGCGGCGCTGACACCCACTTCAAAGTGCGAAAAACCGATCTGCATCGGCTCGCGATCCGGTTGGTAATCCCAGGTTTCGATCACCGGGATATCCGCCTCGGCGAGCATCTTTTCCGTGCCCGCGCTGTGGAAGTGACTGGTGACCACCAGCGCCGCCGGCGACCAGCCGAGGAATGCCCGCACGGCGTTTTCTTCCTGTTCTGTGCTGAAGTAACTCGAGGCCAGCAACAGCTGATAGCCGTGACGGCTGAGGGTGTCGCTGAAACCCTGAATGGTGTTGGCGAAGATCGGCCCGGAGATGTTCGGGATCACCATGCCGACGATTTTCCCCCGCGCCGAGGCGAGCCCGCCGGCCACTAGATTCGGCACGTAACCCAGTTCGGCGACCACGGCCGCGATCCGTTCGCGGCGTTCGGGCGAGACCTGTTCCGGCTGGTTGAAGTAGCGCGACACGGTAATCGCCGAAACACCGGCCTGGCGCGCTACCGCGTTAAGGGTCACGCGGCCGGCACCACGGCGTTTGCGGGGCTTTTCTTCGCTCAAGGCTCGATCCTTCTTAAAAACCAAAACGCATATAAAAGTAATTTTTCAGTATTGGACGGTCTATGTCCGACTTGCCAATACTGGCGATGTTAGCGCTAACAAGGCGCGTTGTCTGCTACTCGCTCGAGCGAATGCCCAAGACACCGAGACAGGCGCTGTCGTCGCAGAACGGCAGCGGTTCAGGGCAACTTTTCGAGCGGGCAAACATGCACAACATTCCTGGGGCGACACACAAACTGGCGCAATCGATCCGCGCTGCGGGCTGGCTACTCACCGGGCTGGCCGCGCTGCCGCTGCCGGCCGCGTTCGCCGCCGACAGCTCCGATCAGGAGCCGACACTCAAGTCCGTCACGGTCACTGCCACCCGCCGCGAAGAGTCGCTGCAAAAGGTGCCGGTGGCGGTGTCGGTGATCGACGGTGAGCAGCTGGAGCGCGACAACCGCAACAGCGTGGCGAGCATCGTCCAGCAAGTGCCGTCGCTGAATTTCCGCACTGGCGCGTCGAACAAGGACACCTCGCTATTCGTGCGTGGCGTGGGGACTATTTCCACCTCGCCGGGCGTCGAGCCGACCGTGGCCACGGTAATCGATGGCGTGGTCTACGCCCGTCCCGGCCAGTCCACTCTCGATCTGCTGGATCTGGAACGCGTCGAAGTCTTGCGCGGCCCGCAAGGCACGCTGTTCGGCAAGAACGCCTCGGCCGGCGTGCTGAACATCACCAGCAAGGCGCCGACCGCCGAGACCCACGGCTACATTGATTAGTCGTACTACAGCGGTAACGAAAGCCGCACCCGTTTCGGCATCGGCGGCAGCCTGATTCCGGACACGCTCAAGGGCTCGATCAGCACCTTGTTCGGCACTTACGACGGCAACGCCGACAACAAGCACAACGGTCAGGAGGTCAACGGTTACAACCATCGCGGCGTGCGCGGCAAACTGGAATTCACTCCGAATGACGACATCACGTTCACCCTGATCGCCGACTACATGCAGTCCCACGATGACGGCCCCAACGGCGTCGTCACCAAGGCTCTGACCCCGGCCTTCGCCAATGCGCTGAGCCCGGTCGGCGCGACCAGCCACAACCGCGACATCAACACCGACACCCGTACCCACGTCGAAGACACCAACAAGGGCCTGTCCGGCCAGCTCGACTGGCAACTGGGGGATTACACCCTGACCTCGATCACCGCGTGGCGCGGCTGGGACAACACCCAGTATCAGGACGGTGACCGCCTCGGCACGGTAACGGCGGCGTTCCCGGGCACAGCGGACAAGGGCGATCTGGCCTTCGACCAGTACTCGCAGGAGCTGCGTCTGGCGTCGCCGAAAGGCGAGTTCCTCGAATACGTCGGCGGCCTGTTCTACATGCACGGCAAGGATGACGAGACCTATCAGCGCACGCTGACCACCACCACACGAACTGATCGCGGCGTCGCCGATTACAGCACCACCAGCGACAGTTACGCGGTGTTCGGCGAAAGCACGCTGAATTTCACTTCGGACTTCCGTGGCATCGCCGGCCTGCGCTACACCCACGACGATCTGGAATACGATCACCGTCGTGTTTCGACTTCCGCCACCACCGTCAGCGGCATTCAACCGGCCACCCGCAGTTCCGGTTCGGTGGATGAGGACGGCTGGTCGGGCCGGCTCGGTTTGCAGTACGACCTGAGCGATACCGTCACCACTTACCTGACCTACTCGCGTGGCTACAAAGGCCCGGCCTACAACGTGTTCTTCAACATGCAGCCACGCGATACCGAAGCGCTGAAACCGGAGACTTCCAACACCTGGGAGGCGGGGATCAAAGCCTCAAGCTGGAACAATCGCCTGACCACCAACCTCGCGGTTTTCCACAGCGACTACGACAACTATCAGGCGAACTTTTTCGACACCGTCGCCGGGCAAGTCGTAACGCGCCTGATCAACGCCGGCAGCGTCAGCACCGAGGGTGTGGAACTTGATTTCGCCCTGCAGGCGACCCAGCAACTGAAATTCTCGGGTGCGCTGGCCTACACCCGCGCCCGCATCGACGAGTTCGCCTGCCCGGCAGGCGCGGCGGCGTCGTGCAACGTCAACGGTAAACCGCTGCCGTTCAGCCCGGACTGGAAAAGCTACGTGCGGGCCGATTACACCATCCCGCTGGAGAACGGCCTGGATATCGAACTCGGCACCGACTACAGCTGGCAGAGCGAAGTGCAGTACGACATCAGCCAGAACGCCGACACCAAACAGGGCGCCTACGGCCTCTGGAACGCCAGCGTGGCTCTGGCCGATTACACCAACGGCTGGCGCGTGGCGTTGCTCGGCAAGAACCTCACCGACAAGTCGTATTCGCCATTGCTCGCCAGCGGTGGCAACTACATCTACCGCGCTGTGCCTCGCGACGACGAGCGCTACTTCGGCGTGCAACTGCGCAAGGACTTCTGAGATGAGCAGACAGCTGAAACTCGGCGCGTTCCTCATGGCCACCGGGCACCACGTCGCCGCGTGGCGTCATCCGGACGTACCTGCCAACGCCGGGCTGGATTTCGCCCATTACAAACGCCTGGCGCAAATTGCCGAGGCAGCAAAATTCGACACGTTGTTCGTCGCCGACAGCGTCGCTGCGCCGACCCAGGACATCGCCAGCCGCATGGCCCGTTCGGATCACTTCGAACCGTTGACCTTGCTTTCGGCCTTGAGCGCGGTGACCGAGCACATCGGCCTGATCGCCACCGCCACCACCAGCTACAACGAGCCGTACCACGTGGCGCGTAAGTTCGCTTCGCTCGATCACCTGTCCGGCGGGCGAGCGGGGTGGAATCTGGTGACCTCGGACAACGCCGCCGAAGCGCAGAATTTCGGCCGCGACGAACACATCGGCCATGCCGAACGCTACAGCCGCGCCCGGGAATTTCATCAGGTGGTGACCGGGCTCTGGGACAGTTGGCAGGACGACGCCTTCATTCGCGACAAGGCCAGCGGCGCGTATTACCACCCGGAAAAACTGCACGTACTGAATCACGTCGGCGAGCACTTCAAGGTCAAAGGCCCGTTGAACGTCGCGCGTTCGCCACAGGGGCAGCCGGTGATCGTGCAGGCCGGCTCGTCGGAAACCGGGCGTGAACTGGCGGCGCAGACGGCCGAAGTGGTGTTCACCGCGCAGACCTCGCTGGCCAGCGCCCAGGCGTTTTACGCCGACCTCAAGGGACGCTTGCCGAAGTACGGACGCAGCGCCGATTCGCTGAAAATCATGCCCGGCGTGTTTGTCGTGGTCGGGCAGACGGAAGCCGAAGCGCAGGAAAAATGTGAAACGTTTCAGCAATTGGTCGAACCCGAGGTTGGCGTCGCCCTTCTTGGGCGTATGCTGGGCAACTTCGATCTGTCGAAGTACCCGCTGGACGGGCCGCTGCCGGAATTGCCGCTGACTGACAGCGGCCAGCAAAGCCGACAGAAACTGCTGACCGAACTGGCCGGCCGGGAGCATCTGACCCTGGCCGAACTGGGCCGCAGAATCGCCGGCGGTCGCGGGCATTACAGCGTCGTCGGCACACCGTCGCAGATTGCCGACCGTTTGCAGGAATGGTTCGAGCAGGGCGCGGCGGACGGCTTCAACGTGCTGGTGCCGCACCTGCCTGGCGGGCTCGAAGACTTCGCCAATGGCGTGGTCCCGGAACTGCAACGGCGCGGACTGTTCAGAACCGGATACGAGGGCCGGACCTTGCGCCAGAACCTTGGCCTCGCCCGGCCCGGCAATAGATTTGCGTAGCAATCGACACCCGATTCAAGACCGACAAGAGAGGATTCGATGACTTACACCGCTGCCGAGAATCGCTACAACTCCATCCCTTACCGCCGCGTCGGACGCAGCGGTCTGGTGCTGCCGGCGCTGTCCCTGGGCCTGTGGCACAACTTCGGCGACAGCACGCCGATCGACACCCAGCGCTCGTTGCTGCGCACGGCGTTCGATCTGGGGATCAACCACTTCGACCTAGCCAACAACTACGGCCCGCCCTACGGCAGCGCCGAGACCAATTTCGGTCGTTTGCTACGCGAAGACTTCAAGCAGTATCGCGATGAACTGATCATCTCCAGCAAGGCCGGCTGGGACATGTGGCCCGGCCCTTACGGCCAGGGCGGCGGCTCGCGCAAATACGTGCTGGCCAGCCTCGACCAGAGCCTGCAACGCCTGGGCCTGGACTATGTGGATATCTTCTATTCGCACCGCTTCGACCCGGACACCCCGCTGGAAGAAACCGCGAGCGCCCTGGCCACTGCGGTACAGCAGGGCAAGGCGCTGTACATCGGTATCTCGTCGTACTCCGGGGTGAAAACCCGCGAAATCGCCGCGTTGCTCAAAGAGTGGAAAGTGCCGCTGCTGATTCACCAACCGGCGTACAACCTGCTCAACCGCTGGGTGGAAAAGGACCTGCTCGACACCACCGACGAACTCGGCACCGGCGTGATTGCCTTCACCCCGCTGGCGCAAGGATTGCTGACCGACAAATACCTCAACGGCGTGCCGGCGGATGCGCGGGTCAATCGTCCGGGCGGCGGCTCGTTGCTGTCTTCGCACTTGTCCGAGGCGAATATTGCTCACGTCCGGGCGCTGAACGAAATCGCCAAGCGTCGTGGGCAGAGCCTGGCGCAACTGGCGTTGGCGTGGACGCTGCGGGATCCGCGAGTGACTTCGGCACTGATCGGCGCGAGCCGGCCGGAGCAGATTATCGAAAACGTCGGGGCGTTGAAGAACTTGAGCTTCAGTGCGGAAGAGCTGGCGGAGATTGACCGGTTTGCCCAGGAGGGCGGGATCAATCTTTGGGAGAAGCCTTCGACGGCTGAGTAATGACACACTGATGATCGTTCCCACGTAGAGCGTGGGAACGATCAACGTAAAGGCTCAACGAAAAAACGGCACATCCCCCAACACCGTAGCTCGCTGCATCACCCGCCGCGCCGGCCGGTAATCATCCACTGCGTAATGCTGCGTCACGCGGTTGTCCCAGAACGCAATGTCATCCTTCTGCCAGCGCCAGCGAATGGTGAATTCCGGCCGCGTAGCGTGGGCGAACAGAAACTTCAGCACCGCTTCGCTCTCGGTTTCCGACAGCTCATTGATCTTCGACGTGAACCCTTCACTGACGAACAGCGAACGCCGTCCGCTCACCGGATGCGTGCGAATCACCGGGTGCGACAACGGTGGATTCTTGCGCCGTGCCGCTTCCCACTGCGCCAGTGCTTCAGGCGTGTTGCCGTAGCGCTCCAGCGGAAATGAGCGGGTGAAATCGTGAGTCGCGGTCAGCCCTTCAAGCATGGCTTTCATCGGCGCCGACAGCGCTTCATACGCGGCAATCCCGCTGGCCCACAATGTGTCGCCACCAAACTCCGGCAACAGCTTGGCGCTGAGCACCGCGCCCATGGCCGGGGTCGGCAGGAAGGTCACGTCGGTGTGCCAGATCGCGTTGTCGCGCACGTCGGTGACGGCGGTGTCGAGGATCAGCACTTCCGGCTGTTCCGGCACGTTCGGGTAGATCGGGTGAATGTGCAGGTCGCCGAAATAGGCGGCAAAACGCGCCTGCTGCGAAGGCTCGATCGGCTGATTGCGGAAGAACAACACCTGATATTTGAGCAATGCCTGCTCGATGGCGTCGCGCTGTTCCAGGTTCAGCGGTTGGCTGACGTCGACGCCGCTGATCTGTGCGCCGAGGGCCGAGCTTAAAGGGGTGATGTTCAGGCTGCTCATGGTGGTTCTCTTCAATTCCGGGGCCCCGAAACTGTCGGGGTAGTCAGTGCTGAAAAATCAGTGGGCCTGGCCGTGCCACGGCACCAGTTTGCGTTGCAGGGCGCGCAGGCCCATCTCCATCGCGAAGGCGATCAGGGCGATGACCAGAATCCCCAGCACCACCACATCGGTGACCAGGAACTGCGCAGCCGACTGCACCATGAAGCCCAGGCCGCTGGTGGCCGCGATCAGTTCGGCGGCGACCAGAGTCGACCAGCCGACACCCAGACCAATGCGCACACCGGTCAGAATGTCCGGCAGGGCGCTTGGCAAAATCACGTGGCGGATCAGTTGCGCGCGAGTGGCGCCCAGCGACTGCGCGGCGCGCAATTTAGCCGGGTCGACAGTGCGCACACCGGTGGCGGTGGCAATCGCGATCGGGGCGAAAATCGCCAGGTAGATCAGCAGCACTTTCGACAACTCGCCGATGCCGCACCAGATCACGATCAGCGGCAGATAAGCCAGTGGCGGAATCGGCCGGTAGAACTCGATCAGCGGATCCAGCACGCCACGGGCGATGCGGTTGGCACCGATGGCAATGCCCACCGGCACCGCAGTCAGAATCGCAAAACCAAGGCCCAGGCCGATGCGGCTCAGACTGGCGCCCAGGTGCTGCCACAACGTCGAATCCATGTAGCCCGTGGTCGCCAGCAACCAGCCTTTTTGCAGCACGGCGGACGGTGGCGGCAGGAACAGCGGTTCGATCAGGCCGGTGGCCGTGACGGCCCACCAGATCACCAGCAACGCGAACAGGGTCAGCAGGCTGATCCAGCGGGTGCTGAGGCTGCGGCGTACGGGAATCACCACCGACGTGGCGGCGGGTTTTACTGCGGTGGCGGAAACGTCGTAACTGCTCATGCGCGCTCCTGCCGCTGAACGGCGCTGCGTTGCGAGAACACTTTGGCCAGCACGTGCTCGCGGGTTTCGATGAAGCGCGGATCGGACTTGATCGACCGCGCCGATTCGCCGGCGGCGTAGCGCTGGCCGAAGTCGAGGTGCAGGCGCTCGACGATCTGCCCCGGATTCGGCGCGAGCAGAATCAGGTCAGTGGCGAGGAACACCGCTTCTTCAATGTCGTGGGTAATCAGGAACACCGGTTTGGCGGTGCGTTGCCAGACTTGCAGCAACAGCTCCTGCATCTGTTCGCGGGTAAAGGCGTCGAGGGCGCCGAAGGGCTCGTCCATCAGCAATACGCGCGGATCGGCTGCGAGGGCGCGGGCCAGGCCAACACGTTGCTTCTGGCCACCGGAAAGCTGCCAGATCCGACGATGTTCAAAACCGGAAAGGTCGACCAGCGCGAGCATTTCCCGGGCGCGCTGTTCGCGTTTGTCCTTGGCCACACCGGCCAGTTCCAGGCCGAAAGCGACGTTGGCCAGCACGTCCTGCCAGGGCAGCAGGGCATCGTCCTGGAACACCACGCCGCGCTCGGCGCTCGGGCCTTTGACCGGCACGTTGTCGAGGGTGATACGGCCGGCGCTCGGTTCGACGAAGCCGGCAATCAGGTTCAACAGCGAAGTCTTGCCACTGCCGGACGGGCCGAGGGCCACCAGCAATTGCTGAGGGCCGAGGGTCAGGGAAATGTCGGACAGTACCGGTTCCGGGCTGTCGGGGTACTGTGCGCTGATGCGCTCCAGCTGTAGCAAGGCCATCGCAATTAACTCCCGATCAGTTGGTGATGTACTTGGCGCTGACGTACGGCGCGTAGTCCGGCAGTACCGCTTCGACCTTGCCTTGCTCCTTGAGGAACGCAGCGGTGTCGGTGATGGCTTTGGTGGTCGGCGCGCCGAGGTCACTGACCTGATCCGCCGCCAGCGGGTAGACGTTGCCTTGCAGCAGCAATGGGATGTCGCTGGCCTTGGCGCCGGAGAGCTTCACCAGCTTGTCGACGTTGCTCTGGTTGGCGAGCCAGGCTTTCGGATCCTTGCGGTAGTCGGCGTAGGCGTCGAGGGTGACCTTGGCGAATGCGGTGACGATTTCCGGGTGCTTCTCGGCGAAGTCCTTGCGCACGATCCAGGCGTCGAAGGTCGGCGCGCCGAACTTGGCCAGTTCACCGGAAGTGATCAGCACTTTGCCGTTTTCCTTGGCCACACCCAGCGCTGGATCCCAGACGTAGGTGGCGTCGATGTCACCGCGTTTCCACGCAGCAATGATCGCTGGTGGGGCGAGGTTGAGGACGGTGACTTTCGACGGGTCGATGTTCCAGTGCTTCAGTGCGGCCAACAGGCTGTAGTGACCGGTGGACACGAACGGCACGGCGATTTTCTTGCCGACCAGATCCTGCGGCGTCTTGATGCCGGAGCCGTCGCGGGCGACCAGCGCTTCGGCGGCGCCGATCTGGGTGGCGATGAGGAAGGTTTCAACTGGGACTTTGCGGGTGATCGCAGCGGTCAGCGGGCTGGAACCGAGGTAGCCGATCTGCACGTCGCCGGAGGCGATGGCGGCAATGATGTCGGCACCGTTATCGAATTTGCGCCAGTTGATGTCGGCCTTGGTGGCTTTTTCATAGGCGCCGTCGGCCTGGGCGACTTTCGCCGGGTCAACGGTGGTCTGGTAGGCGACGGTGAGGTCGGCGGCCTGAGCCAGGAAACTCGCGGCAGCCAGAGAGGCCACGGCCAGCAGGCGAAGCGGGAAGTTCAGTTTCATTGAAGAGCTCCATATCAGGCGACCGAGCGTCGGCGTGAAAGGAGACTAAATGATCTAAGAATCTAAAAATAAATAACTTTTTAGAATGAGCTTATGAGCGGAAAAATCTAAGCCGGGGGTATTTGATAGTTCCCACGCTCTGCGTGGGAATTCAGCTTGTGACGCTCCGCGTCACTGGGACGCAGAGCGTCCCTTGAGGCATTCCCACGCAGAGCGTGGGAATGATCATCAGCGTGAGGCGTTACCACACAGGCGGTTCGATGCCTCGACGTGGGAACGATCAATCCAAAGACAAACGATCAGTTGCTGATCGCCAAAATACTCGCCTGATACGACCCGACAAACACGTCGAAATCGCCCACCTCGTTCTGCTCAAGGTCAGCCTGTTGCGCCAGCGACGAACGCGCCAGTTCTTCAAACTTCGCTTGTTCCTCAGCCGCCAACGGCTCGCTGCGGAAGAACTCGGCATGGGCCTGACTCTGGCGCAGGGAGAATTGCGCGAAGCTTTCCTTGTGCGCGGCCATCGCCGCCAGCACCTGGGCCGAAGGCGTCAGGGACGAATCCTTGACCTTGGCCAGTTGCGCATCGAGTGCCTTGCTGTGGGCATCGCCGCCGTGGCTTTGATCCAGCATCGCCGCCAGCGGAGCGATTTTTTCCAGCAGTTCGGCGGCCCATTCCTTCAGCTCGACCGGTTGGCCGTCGCGCTGCAATTGCAGGCCCGGACGGCGGCCTTCCTTGACCACGCTGAGGAAGTTGGAGGTGGCGTTGCCGCAGGAGTTATTGGTCAGCAGCGGGCTTTCGTTCAGCGCGCAGTACAGCAGGAACGCGTCGAGGAAGCGCGACTCGGTGAGGTCGATACCCATCGGCAGGAACGGGTTGATGTCCAGGCAGCGCACTTCGACGTACTGAATGCCACGGGCCATCAAGGCCTGGATCGGCCGCTCGCCGGTATAGGTCACGCGTTTCGGGCGGATGTTCGAGTAGTACTCGTTTTCGATCTGCAGGATGTTGGTGTTCAGTTGCACCCACTCGCCATCCTGATGCGTGCCGACTTCGACGTACGGCGCGTACGGCGTGGCCACCGCTTTGCGCAGGCTGTCGGTGTAGCTCGCCAGGTCGTTGTAGCAAGGGGTCAGGCCGGCCTGGGCGTTGCTCTGGTAACCGAGGTCGCTCATGCGCAGGCTGGTGGCGTAGGGCAGGTACAGGGTGTCCGGATCCAGCTGTTCCAGCTGGTGCGCACGACCGCGCAGGAAACCGGCGTCCAGCGCCGGCGAAGCACCGAACAGGTACATCAGCAGCCAGCTGTAGCGGCGGAAGTTACGAATCAGCGCGATATAGGACGACGACTGGAAATCCCGGTCGGTGCCGACGAAGCCTTCGGCTTCTTTCAGCAACGGCCAGAGCTTTTCCGGCAGGGAGAAGTTGTAGTGAATCCCGGCAATGCACTGCATGGTCTTGCCGTAACGCAGGGCCAGACCCTTGCGGTAGACGTACTTGAGCTGACCGATGTTGGAGGTGCCGTAATAGGCGATCGGGATGTCTTCCTCGGCCGGCAACGGGCACGGCATCGATGGACTCCACAGGTACTCGTTGCCGAGCTTGCTGTAGGCGAAGCGATGAATCTTGTCCAGGCTCGCCAGGGTGTCGGCCGGGTCTGGCAGGGCGGGCGTGATGAACTCCAGCAGCGACTCGGAATAGTCGGTCGTGATCTGTTCGTTGGTCAGCGCGGAACCCAGGGCTTCAGGGTGCGGCGTTTGGGCCAGGCGGCCTTCGCCGGTCACGCGCAGGCATTCACGTTCGATACCGTGAAGGCACTGCTCAAGCAGAGAGAGGTTAGCGCGCTCGCCGAGCAGAGCCAGGCGGCGGTTGAGAAGTTCGCTCAATTTGGATTCCTTCACGCGTCAGTCGCCCCAATATGGGGGTGGGCAGGACGGTCTACAAGGGTGAAGTTGAAACTGGCGTTTTCGCCTGGTTTTCGGGTGGTTAAACCCATGTTGGAAACGCCGACTTCAATCCTTGAATCTGGCTGATACACGCGAAGAAAATGAGATCCCTGTGGGAGCGGGCTTGCCCGCGAAAGCGGTGTGTCAGACAAGTTGATACTGGCTGATACGCCCCATTCGCGGGCAAGCCCGCTCCCACAGGAAACTCCGACGCTGCGATCACAGCGCCGAAATTAACTCAAAATGATGAACAACATCTACAGGACAGCGAACGTGCCTTGCGCTTTTGCGACCAGTTTGTCGCCCTGCATCACGTCGGCTTCGACCACCAGCGTGCGCCGGCCCGGGTGGATCACCCGCGCCGTGCACATTACCTCGCCTTCAGAGACGGCGCGGATGTAGTTGATCTTGCACTCGATGGTCGCGCTCTGCTGGTCGAAGCCGTGGGTGCTGGAACAGGCCAGCCCCATGGCGATATCCACCAGACTGAACAGCGCGCCGCCGTGCAGCTTGCCGCCGCGGTTGCGCAGTTCGGGTTCCAGCGCCAGGGCGACTTGCGCCACCCCGGTTTCCAGACTGTGCAGGCGGCAGCCCAACAGTTTGAAAAACGCGCTCTCGACGAGCCCGGCCGGAATATCCATCAGCGTTTCTTCAACTGCTTGGCGTTGGCAAACAGCGACGCCATCGCGTTATTTACCGGAGCCGCCGGAGTGCTTTCCTTGCGCGGAGCCGAACCCTGCGACTGGCGTGGTGCCGAGCCCGGACGCGAACCACGGGCGCCGTCGATCTTCTCGCCCGGAGTGTCGCTCATGCGCATCGACAGGCCGACGCGTTTGCGCGGGATGTCGACTTCCATGACCTTCACTTTCACCACGTCACCGGCCTTCACCGCTTCGCGCGGATCCTTGATGAATTTCTCCGACAGCGCCGAAATGTGCACCAGACCGTCCTGATGCACGCCGATGTCGACGAACGCACCGAATGCGGTCACGTTGGTCACCACGCCTTCGAGGATCATCCCCAGTTGCAGGTCCTTCAGGTCCTCGACGCCTTCCTGGAACTCGGCGGTCTTGAACTCCGGACGCGGGTCGCGGCCCGGTTTTTCCAGCTCTTGCAGGATGTCGGTGACGGTTGGCAGACCAAAGGTCTCGTCGGTGAACTTCTTCGGATCCAGACGCTTGAGGAACGCGGCGTCGCCGATCAGCGAGCGAATGTCGCGGTCGGTTTCAGCGGCGATGCGTTGCACCAGCGGATAGGCTTCCGGGTGAACTGCCGAAGAGTCCAGCGGGTTGTCGCCGTTCATCACGCGCAGGAAGCCGGCGGCCTGTTCGAAGGTTTTCTCGCCCAGACGCGCGACTTTCTTCAGTGCGGCGCGGGTCTTGAACGCGCCATGTTCGTCACGGTGAGTCACGATGTTCTGCGCCAGGGTCGCGTTGAGGCCGGAGATTCGCGCCAGCAGCGCCACGGAGGCGGTGTTCACGTCCACGCCCACGGCGTTCACGCAGTCCTCGACCACGGCGTCCAGACCACGCGCCAGTTTCAGCTGCGACACGTCGTGCTGGTACTGGCCGACACCGATGGATTTCGGATCGATTTTCACCAGCTCGGCCAGTGGATCCTGCAGGCGACGGGCAATCGATACCGCGCCACGGATCGACACGTCCAGATCCGGGAATTCCTTGGCCGCCAGTTCAGATGCCGAATACACCGATGCGCCGGCTTCGGACACCATGACCTTGGTCATTTTCATCGCCGGGTATTTTTTGATCAGTTCGATTGCCAGCTTGTCGGTTTCACGGCTGGCGGTGCCGTTGCCGATGGCGATCAGGTCGACCGAGTGCTTGGCGCACAGGGCGGCCAGAATGGCGATGGTCTGATCCCATTTGTTGTGCGGCACGTGCGGGTAAACCGTGGCGTGATCCAGCAGTTTGCCGGTGGAGTCGACCACCGCAACCTTGCAACCGGTACGCAGGCCCGGGTCGAGGCCCAGGGTGGCGCGCGGGCCGGCCGGGGCGGCCAGCAGCAGGTCGTGCAGGTTGTGGGCGAACACGTTGATCGCTTCGGTTTCGGCGCCGTCGCGCAGCTCGCCGAGCAGGTCGGTTTCCAGGTGGGTGTAGAGCTTGACCTTCCAGGTCCAGCGCACCACTTCACCGAGCCATTTGTCGGCCGGGCGGTTCTGGTTCTGGATGCCGACGTGCTGGCCGATCATGCCTTCGCACGGGTGCAGGGTGCCCGGCAGCTCGTCGCCGACTTTCAGCGCGGAGCTGAGAATGCCTTCGTTGCGGCCACGGAAAATCGCCAGCGCGCGGTGCGACGGCATGCTTTTCAGCGGTTCGTCGTGTTCGAAGTAATCGCGGAATTTCGCGCCTTCCTCTTCCTTGCCGGCGATCACGCGGGCACTGAGGGTGGCTTCCTGCTTCAGGTAGGTGCGCAGTTTTTCGAGCAGGTTGGCGTCTTCGGCGAAGCGCTCCATGAGGATGTACTTGGCGCCTTCCAGCGCTGCCTTGGCGTCGGCCACGCCTTTTTCGGCGTCGATGAAGCGCGCGGCTTCGGCTTCCGGGGCCAGCGACGGATCGTTGAACAGACCGTCGGCCAGTTCGCCGAGGCCGGCTTCCAGGGCGATCTGGCCCTTGGTGCGGCGCTTCTGCTTGTACGGCAGGTACAAGTCTTCGAGGCGGGTCTTGGTGTCGGCGAATTTGATTTCGCGCTCCAGCTCAGGGGTGAGTTTGCCCTGCTCCTGGATGCTGGAAAGAATGCTGATGCGCCGTTCGTCGAGTTCTCGCAGGTAGCGCAGACGCTCTTCCAGATGACGCAATTGGGTGTCATCGAGGCTGCCGGTCACTTCTTTCCGGTAACGGGCGATGAAGGGAACGGTAGAGCCTTCATCGAGTAGCGCGACGGCCGCTTCGACCTGTTGTGGGCGTACGCCGAGTTCCTCGGCGATGCGGCTGTTGATGCTGTCCATAAAACCACCTGACAAATTGTGAAAGCAGGCTCGCAGGCGCGTAAATGAAGGCCCGGAGTCTGGTGGGGCGGCTTGATGCTGGCCGCTGCCTGGGTCAAAAGGCATCCCATTGACCCGTGAAATCGAACAATTACTGCGGCGCCCATGAAAATAAAGGACGGCCACCTGCGGTAACGATTCAGACGTTGCCTGACACAAAAGGCCGCGCATTATAACCAGCGTTCTGTCATTCGGGGGGGACGCAGTCTGTAGGCACAAGCCCCGGTTTTCTGGCAGTGAAGGAAAAATCTGCTAACAATGCACACGGTGCGTATAACGGCAGCTACGCCATAATGCGCGCCGAGCTAAAAGGAGCATCCAATGAGCAGCACTGCACAAACTGCTGAAGGCGAAAAAATTCTCATCGTTGACGACGATCCGGGGCTGAGCAGCCTGCTGGAACGCTTTTTCGTCAGCAAGGGCTACCGTGCCCGCGCCGTACCGAATACCGAGCAGATGGATCGTCTGCTGTCGCGTGAAGTGTTCAACCTGGTCGTCCTCGACCTGATGCTGCCGGGCGAAGACGGCCTGACCGCTTGCCGCCGCCTGCGTGGCGCGAACAATCAGATTCCGATCATCATGCTCACCGCCAAGGGCGACGAGCTGAGCCGTATCAAGGGCCTGGAACTGGGCGCCGACGATTACCTGGCCAAGCCATTCAACCCGGACGAGCTGATGGCTCGCGTCAAAGCCGTGTTGCGCCGTCAGGCCGCGCCGGTGCCGGGCGCGCCGGGCAGTGAAGAAGAAAACGTCACGTTCGGCGACTACGTGCTGTCCCTGGCCACCCGCGAACTCAAACGCGGCGACGAAGTGCACATGCTCACCACCGGTGAGTTTGCGGTGCTCAAGGCCCTGGTGATGAACGCCCGTCAGCCGCTGACCCGCGACAAGCTGATGAACCTGGCCCGTGGCCGTGAGTGGGATGCCCTGGAGCGTTCCATCGACGTGCAGATTTCCCGTCTGCGCCGGATGATCGAACCCGATCCGTCCAAGCCGCGCTACATCCAGACCGTCTGGGGTGTCGGCTACGTGTTCGTGCCGGATGGCAACTCCACCAAGTGATGGGTGATTTGTAGGAGCGGGTCTGCGGGAAACGGTCGGAAACGCCGTCCGCGCAGACTCGCAATCCGCAATATGCGAGCATTGCTCGCTCCTGCAAGTGTGTAGCGGTTATCCATGAAAACCCCCGTCTGGTTCCCCCAAAGTTTCTTCTCCCGCACCCTGTGGCTGGTGCTCATCGTCGTATTGTTTTCCAAGGCATTGACTCTGGTTTATCTGTTGATGAACGAGGACGTGCTGGTGGATCGGCAATACAGCCACGGCGTCGCCCTGACGCTGCGCGCCTACTGGGCCGCCGACGAAGAGAACCGCGCGAAAATCGCCGATGCCGCGACCCTGATCCGGGTGGTCGGTGCCGGTGTGCCGGAAGGCGAACAGCACTGGCCGTACAGCGAAATCTACCAGCGGCAGATGCAGGCGGAACTGGGTGCCGACACCGAAGTGCGCTTGCGCATGCATTCGCCGCCGGCCTTGTGGGTTCGTGCCCCGAGCCTCGGTGATGGCTGGTTGAAAGTGCCGTTGTACCCGCACCCGTTGCGTGGCCAGAAAATCTGGAACGTGCTCGGCTGGTTCCTGGCGATCGGCCTGCTGTCCACGGCGTCTGCGTGGATTTTCGTCAGCCAGCTTAACCAGCCACTGAAACGTCTGGTTTATGCCGCCCGGCAACTCGGCCAGGGCCGCAGCGTGCGCCTGCCGATCAGCGACACCCCCAGCGAAATGGCCGAGGTTTATCGTGCCTTCAACCAGATGGCCGAAGACGTCGAGCAGGCCGGTCGCGAGCGTGAGCTGATGCTCGCCGGGGTATCCCATGACTTGCGGACGCCGCTGACCCGTTTGCGGCTGTCACTGGAGTTGATGGGCGACCGCACCGACCTGACCGACGACATGGTGCGCGACATCGAAGACATGGACGCGATCCTCGACCAGTTCCTCGCCTTCATTCGCGATGGTCGGGACGAGTCGGTTGAGGAGGTGGACCTCAGCGATCTGGTGCGTGAAGTGGCGGCGCCCTATAACCAGACCGAAGAGAAAGTGCGCCTGCGCCTGGAACCGATCCAGCCGTTCCCGCTGCGTCGGGTGTCGATGAAGCGTCTGCTGAACAACCTGATTGGCAACGCGCTGAATCATGCCGGCGGCAGCGTGGACGTCGCAGCCTATGTGTCCGGTGACACCAGCGCGCCGTACGTGGTGCTGAGCGTGATGGACCGTGGGGCGGGGATCGACCCTTCCGAGCTTGAGGCGATCTTCAACCCGTTCACCCGTGGCGATCGGGCGCGGGGCGGGAAGGGCACCGGGCTGGGACTGGCGATTGTGAAGCGGATTGCTTCGATGCACGGCGGCAATGTCGAACTGCGCAACCGCTCCGGTGGCGGGCTGGAAGCACGGGTCCGGTTGCCGCTGGGATTGATGCTGCCGCGAGACGCGGTTTAAGTTTCAGGCGGCCTTGCGGCCGCCTGATTCAAGGTTCAACCCTTGCCTTTTGTGCGGGTCATGTTCGGCCCGCCATTCTTCTCGAGATGCTCGATGATGATCCCCGCCACGTTCTTGCCCGTGGTGGTTTCGATGCCTTCCAGACCCGGTGACGAGTTCACTTCCATCACCAGCGGCCCGTGGTTGGAACGCAGGATATCCACACCTGCCACCGACAGCCCCATGACCTTGGCTGCACGCAGCGCGGTCATGCGTTCTTCCGGGGTGATCTTGATCAGGCTGGCACTGCCGCCCCGGTGCAGGTTGGAGCGGAACTCGCCGGGCTTGGCCTGACGCTTCATCGCCGCGATCACCTTGTCGCCGACCACGAAGCAGCGGATGTCGGCGCCGCCGGCCTCCTTGATGTATTCCTGCACCATGATGTTCTGCTTCAGGCCCATGAAGGCCTCGATCACCGACTCTGCCGCCGTCGCGGTTTCACACAACACCACGCCGATGCCCTGAGTGCCTTCCAGCACCTTGATCACCAGCGGTGCGCCGTTGACCATGTCGATCAGGTCGGGAATATCGTCCGGCGAGTGGGCGAAGCCGGTCACCGGCAAACCGATGCCCCGGCGCGACAGCAATTGCAGCGAACGCAGCTTGTCCCGCGAGCGGGCGATGGCCACCGATTCGTTGAGCGGGAACACCCCCATCATTTCAAACTGGCGCAACACTGCGCAGCCATAAAACGTCACCGACGCGCCGATCCGCGGGATCACTGCATCGAAACCCTCCAGCGGCTTGCCGCGGTAGTGGATCTGCGGCTTGTGGCTGGCAATGTTCATATAGGCGCGCAAGGTGTCGATCACCACCATTTCATGCCCGCGTTCGGTTCCGGCTTCGACCAGACGGCGGGTGGAATACAGACGCGGGTTCCGCGACAGCACAGCGATCTTCATGCAACACCTGTGGAGGAGGTAGATACCGGGAACACCGGCTTGTCTTGTACATATTTGATGCCCGGATTGACCACCAGCTGGCCGTCGATCAGGGCTTTGGAACCGAGCAACAGGCGATAGCGCATGGACTTGCGGCAAGCGAGGGTGAACTCGATCGGCCAGACCCGGTCACCCAGGGCCAGGGTGGTGCTGATCACGTAGCGCACCTGGGCCTGACCGTTCGAACTCTTGATGGTCTTGCGGGCGACCAGTGGCGCTTCGCATCGCCGATGACGCAACTGCACGACAGTGCCCAGGTGCGCAGTGAAGCGCACCCATTTCTCGCCGTCGCGTTCGAACGGCTCGATGTCGGTGGCATGCAGGCTGGAGGTGCTGGCGCCGGTGTCGATTTTTGCCCGAAGGCCAGCGACTCCCAGATCCGGAAGCGCCACCCACTCGCGCAGACCGATAACGGTCAAATGGTCAAATGTCTTCAATGGAAAAAACCAACGATTAACGCGTCCACGCTTCAGGGGACACCTGGGCTAACGCTTTGAATGCGGGTCTGGCGAACCAGTAACCCTGCATCAGAAATATTCCGCAGTCCGCCAGGAAATCCCGTTCACCCGCACTCTCTATGCCTTCGGCGATGACTGTAACGTCCAACTCCGCACAGATTGTGACAATCCCCCGAACGATAGCCTGACGAACACGGTCAAGGTCGATATCGCGGATCAGCGCCATATCGAGCTTGATCAGGTCCGGTTGGAAATCGGCCAGCAGATTGAGCCCCGAATAGCCGGCACCGAAATCGTCGATGGCCGTCTTGAAGCCGAATTCGCGGTATTCACGCAGAATATTGGTCAAATGGCGATAGTTATCTACGTGCTCGCTTTCCAGTGTTTCGAAAATCAGCCGGTCGATCGGGAAATTGTGTTTTCTGGCAGCCTCCAGGGTGCTGCGAATGCATAACTCTGGACGATAGACGGCGTTGGGCATGAAGTTGATCGACAAGTGTGTCTGCATATTAAGCTCGGCTGCGCCTTCGATGGCGCGAGTCCGGCAGAGCTGGTCGAAACGGTAGCGGTTATCTTCTGTAACCTGATCCAACACCGTTAAAGCGCCTTCACCAGCCGCACCACGGACCAGTGCCTCATAGGCGTACACCGATTCGTCACGCAGATCCACGATGGGCTGATAAGCGAACGAAAAATCGAAGCCCAGCGGCTCGCTTTGCTGGCAGCCCAGGCACCCGGACTTGGGCGAGGTCAATGAAGACGGAAATTTGGTCACTCGATCACTCCATGCCGTTGAACCGGCGAAGATCACAGTTTATCTGGAGGGCCGGATTCTTGCGCCCGACAGAATCGGTAGTACAGTTCCGACTACTGGCTGAACGAGGAATTCATATGGCGCAAAAACAGGAAGAGGACGACAAGGTCCGTCTCGACAAGTGGCTGTGGGCCGCGCGTTTTTTCAAGACTCGCGCTTTGGCCAAGGCGGCCATCGAGAGCGGCAAGGTGCATTGTCGGGGAGAGCGCTGCAAGCCTGGCAAAGAGCCACGCATTGGCGATGAGTTCGAGATTCGCACGGGCTTCGATGAGAAGACCGTTGTGGTTCAGGCCCTGTCGATCGTGCGTCGCGGTGCACCTGAGGCGCAGACGCTGTATGCCGAGACCGAGGCGAGTATTGCCAAACGTGAAGCGGCTGCGGCGATGCGCAAGGCGGGCGCCCTGGGCGTGACCACCGACGGCAAACCGAGCAAGAAGCAGCGTCGGGATCTGTTCAAGTTTCGTGGGAACAGTAGCGGCGAATAAAAAAACGCAGCCTGCCGGCCTGGGTTCAAGACCCGCCGGCGGCTGCGTTTTTTTCAGTAACCGTTGATTACTGCGCGGACACCACACTCATTCGCGAAACCACCGGCAGTTTGCCCAGCAGCCGGAAAACCGGCGCCGTGACCTTCAGCCAGAAGTTCGCCGCGTGATAAGCAAACGGCGTGTAATAACCCCAGCCCAGTGCCCACACCGCCAACAGCATGCCGCCGATGTAATCGTCCTGGCCCCAATGTGCTCCGGCAACCAGACGCGGCAACATGAACAGCAGCGCCAGACCCCAGATCACCAGGAACTGGCCGACCGTGCGACTGAACACGCCCATGAACAGTGCCCAGATCAGCAGCACCGAAGCGTGGTCACCGGGGAAGCTCTGACTCGAGCGGTCCTTCAGTTCCCAGGTCTTCTCCAGGTGCGGGAAGTAATCGCTGATGTGCACTGCGCCTTCGAGCACCATCGACGGGCTGCTGTGCTGCCAGCCCATGTGATCGGCGAACTTGGAAAACAGCGTGCGGATCACCACCATCAGCAGCAGGATCGAAAAAAATCCGAAAAAGGCGCGGCGTACTTCAATCGCCCTGAACACCCAGTCGCCCTTGATCAGCAGCATCAGCAGAATCAGGCCGACGACGATGTCGAACGGTCGCAGACTTGCAATTGCCCAGATGTGGAGCCATATGGGGTTGCTGGCCAGCGGTGCATTGAGTGTGCGGAACAGCCACTCGTCGAAAATCACACACAGCATCTGACCCGTAGGCCATAACCAGAAAGCCAGTAGTGCCAATGGCACGATGTTGCACAGAACCAGCCGGCCGAGGTTCCACCTTGATTGGAACAAACCCGGATTGTTCATAAAATGCCTCCCGTGGCTGAACATCGGCATCAAAAAGGATGCCAGAAGCGCGGGATTTTCATTCTTTGTAACCATTTTGTCATCACATTCAGATACCCAGACCTATGACCGATTTCCTCGATACCGATTACACCCAACGCTTCATCTTCGATGACAGCGACACGCGCGGCGAACTGGTGTCGCTGGAGCGCAGCTATGCCGAAGTGCTCGCCAAGCACCCGTACCCGGAACCGGTTGCGCAATTGCTGGGCGAACTGATGGCTGCCGCGTCGTTGCTGGTGGGCACCCTGAAATTCGATGGCTTGCTGATTCTTCAGGCCCGCTCCGAAGGCCCGATCCCGCTACTGATGATCGAATGCTCCAGCGAGCGCGAAATCCGTGGCCTGGCGCGCTATCACGCCGAGCAGATTCCGGCCGATGCGACCCTCGGCGACCTGATGCCGAACGGTGTCCTGGCCTTGACCGTCGACCCGATCGCCGGCCAGCGTTATCAGGGCATCGTCGACCTCGACGGCGAAACCCTGTCCGACTGCTTCACCAACTATTTCGTCATGTCCCAGCAGGTCGGCACTCGCTTCAAGCTGTGCGCCGATGGCCGTCGTGCCCGTGGTCTGTTGCTGCAGCAACTGCCGGCCGATCGCCTGAAAGACGAAGAAGAGCGCGCAGCCAGCTGGCAGCACATCACCGCGCTGGGCAACACCCTGACCGCTGATGAACTGTTGAGCCTGGACAACGAAACAGTCCTGCATCGCCTCTACCATGAAGAGCAGGTTCGTCTGTTCGATGTGCAGAAACTGCGCTTCCACTGCAGCTGCTCCCGCGAGCGTTCGGGCAATGCGCTGGTCAGCCTGGGTCTGGAAGATGCGCAGGCGCTCGTGGCCGAGCAAGGTGGAAAAGTCGAGATCGATTGCCAGTTCTGCAACCAGCGCTACCTGTTCGATGCGGCAGATATCGCTCAATTGTTCGCTGGCGCGGGCGTCGAGACGCCGTCAGATACCCGGCACTAAAACGGTTCAGCGCAGGTAAATTCACTGCTCAACGACGGAATAACGCCGTTACGACGGGAGGGCCCTACTCTTTTTGGGCTTTTCTGGCATAATCCGGCCCACTTTTTTCGCGGTAGTAGTGCACGACTTTCTACTACAAAACGTTTGGAGCACACTCGGCCACTGGCCGACGGGGAACCTCATGACGCAAGCCAATAACGCCGTGTACACCGATCTGAGTGTTGATGATCTGGTAAAAGAAGCCCTGAACCGCGGTGAAGGCGAGCTTGCCGATACCGGCGCTCTGGTTGTTCGCACCGGTCATCGCACCGGCCGTTCGCCAGTCGACCGTTTCATCGTTGAAGAGCCTTCCACCCAGGCTGCAATCGCCTGGGGCCCGATCAACCGCAAGTTCCCGGCCGACAAGTTCGACGCGCTGTGGGCTCGTGTTGAAGCATTCAACAACGCGCAAGAGCATTTCGTTTCCCACGTGCATGTAGGCGCGGCCGAAGATCACTACCTGGCCGTGAAGATGACCACCCAGACTGCCTGGCAGAACCTGTTCGGTCGTTGCCTGTTCATCAACCCGGCTCAGTACAACCCGGCCGGTCGCGAAGAGTGGCAAGTGCTGAACGTCGCCAACTTCGAGTGCGTGCCTGAGCGTGACGGCACCAACTCCGACGGTTGCGTGATCATCAACTTCGCCCAGAAGAAAGTGCTGATCGCCGGCATGCGTTACGCCGGTGAAATGAAGAAAGCCATGTTCTCCGTGCAGAACTTCCTGCTGCCGGCCGCTGACGTGCTGCCAATGCACTGCGCTGCCAACATCGGCGAAGAAGGCGACGTGACCCTGTTCTTCGGTCTGTCGGGCACCGGCAAGACCACCCTGTCCGCCGACGAAAGCCGTTACCTGATCGGTGACGACGAACACGGCTGGGGCGAAGGCGTTGTCTTCAACATCGAAGGCGGTTGCTACGCCAAGTGCATCGACCTGTCCGAGAAGAACGAGCCGGTCATCTGGAAAGCCATCAAGCACGGCGCGGTGCTGGAAAACGTCGTGATCGACGATGCCAAGCACGCCGACTACGCCGATGTCAGCCTGACCCAGAACAGCCGCGCGGCCTACCCGCTGGAGCACGTTGCCAAGCGTTCCGAGAAGAACCTGGGCGGCGAGCCAAACGCTGTGATCTTCCTGACCTGCGACCTGACCGGCGTCCTGCCGCCAGTGTCGATCCTCAACGAAGAACAAGCGGCCTACCACTTCCTGTCCGGCTACACCGCTCTGGTGGGCTCGACTGAAATGGGTTCGGGCAGCGGCATCAAGTCGACCTTCTCCACCTGCTTCGGCGCACCGTTCTTCCCGCGTCCGGCCGGCGAATACGCTGAGCTGCTGATCAAGCGCATCCGCGGCTTCGGCTCCAAGGTCTACCTGGTCAACACCGGCTGGACCGGCGGTGGCTACGGCGTCGGCAAACGCTTCAACATCCCGACCACTCGTGCAGTGATCGCAGCGATCCAGAGCGGCGCGCTGATCGGTGCAGCCACCGAGCACCTGGACACCATCAACCTGGACGTGCCACTGGCCGTACCGGGCGTCGAAACCAACCTGCTCAACCCACGCAACACCTGGGCTGACAAGGCTGCGTACGACGAAGCTGCCAAAGCACTGGCCGGTCTGTTCATCGAGAACTTCAAGAAGTTCGAAGTGAGCGACGCGATCAAGGCTGCCGGGCCTAAGTTGTAAGACTTAGTTTTGGTGAATGAAAAAGCCGCCTCTTGAGGGCGGCTTTTTTGTGGGTGACGGGTTGGATTTCATTGTCAGATCAACTGCCATTATTCCCGCACAATCCGCGTTAAACAGCCAGAATAATGCTACTTAAGGAGCCGCGAATCCCCTGAGCATTTTCTCTCCAGCCATCATGGCCATTGCCGTCTGGTATGCAGCACTCGTAGTACTTCCACAACGTCAACTTTGATTGCGTAGATGATGACGTAGTTTGGAGTGACGACGATTTCGCGGGTACCTTCCGCGATACCTTTTCGGTACAGGGCTGGGTGCTGGCGAGCGCTTTCTCCTTTCAGTTCGAAGGCCTCATCGAGTTCAATCGCTGCAACGGGATTTTCCTGGCTGATACGCTCCATGATGTTGTCTCGGTCATCCAGCGCTTCTTGGCGCCAGACCAACCTCATCAACGTGCTCGCTGACGCAGGGCATCCCGTTTGGCGGCAAATATCCTGCGAGCGTCTTCATCGCTGACGCTGGGTCTTGGGTCATCAATGCTGATTTGTACCTGTTGCTTGACCCATTCTTCATACGCAGCTGCTTCATGAGCTTGTTTCATCGCTTCGGCGCGATCAGGGCGAGCATAGGTTTTTATCTGTAGGGGGTCGTAACTGGAGGCGTCCACATCGAAGTGATTGATGCCCACTCCTTGCAGGTAGGTCACCAGTGTTTCAAGCCGCTTGAACAGACGTACCTGGCCACTGCGTTGTGCGGTCAGTGAGTATTCTTTGCTTCCTTGCTGAATCTGAATCGACCAGCCACCGGGTTTGGCGACGATATGTGCGCTACTGATCGAACCGTTCTCAAACAGCCGCGTGAGAGTGCTGTGATCAATGGTTTCAGTGGTCATGAAGGCAAGCCCTTGGTTGAACAATGGCTCCCATCGTACGCAATCAATAATAGTTTGCAAAATTCTGATCCTTAAGTTTCGCGCCGGAGATGTCAGCGTCAGTGTTCGAGATAGGGGCAGGCAGTTCTAGCTGTGAACACGCCTGCCGAGGAATTCGTCAGGCCGGCGCTTTCCAGTTGAGCATTCGTTGCTGGGCGACCTGGAGCAGGTCATAGCCGTCTTTGGTGAGAAGGTAGAGCGCGTGGGTGATGTGCGGGATGTCTTCTACGTCGGCGTGTTTGAAGCAGAGGCAGTAGAGGGTTTGCAGCAGGTCGCTTGAGGCGCGCAGGCGCTGGACGGCGCATTCGAGGATGTCTTGCGGGTTGGCTTCGGTGTCGATGACGAGGGGCTTGGTGTCGGTGAGGTTGGAGTCGAGTGGGCGGTAGCGATCGGAGTGGAGCTCGTTCCATGATTTCATTTTTTAGATCCTCAATTGCTTCGAATGAAGCCACCACATCGTGACCAAGCGACTGGAGGCGACTGTGTTCGGGTTGGTCAACCGGTGAGGATCATGCACATACCCGGCACGCTCGAAAGCGTCCCAAACACAGCCACCATAACGCTGCTGGCAATTGAGTGCCGGCAGCATACAGCGGACGCGAATGCATGATCCATTCGGGTGACCAAGCCCGAGTCGCTGAATTGGCAGCGACAGTCACAACTATAGGTTTCAGCCCACTGGCGCCGATAGAAGACAAGGCGCCGCTGCGTGTAGGAACGGGATGCAGATTCCGGCAGGCTGTTCCTACAGTTCAATCACGGTTTTCAACGAATCGCCCGATACCCCTCAACATCCAGCACACTCGTGGTCAGCCCGGTCGCCGGGCTGTAGATCGTGCCTTTCACCGTCGAAAACGGAACGCCTTTGCTGCCCAGCGAAACGTAACGCTCGCCTTGATCCAGTTCGGTGAACCAGGTGTAGGAGCACTTCTCCATGGCCTTGTATTTCGCTGCCGCGTTGACGATGGTGGCGGCATGGTTGCGCAGGTCGGCGTCGGTGAGGTTGAGGTTTTTGTCGAGTACGGTGCCCCAGCGTTTCAGGCAGACCTCGGCAAAGTGGCGGACGATGAGGCCGGGTTCGGCCAGCACTTTTGGACCACTGTTGCCGTCGGCGGAGGCGTTGCCGACCAGGGTGGCGTGACGGCCAGGCATGGGGAAGATGCTGGTCTTGGTGCCGGTCGCGGTTTGCGGGATGACGCAACTGAAGCCCTTGGAGCGCTCATCCCGTGCATAGAAACCCACATATTCTTTTACGTTGACGTTGAGCTTTACCCGTTGTTCCTGAAAGTTGCCAATACCTGGTACCGGGTCGATGGCAAAGATATTCACTGGGATGTTTTTCAGTGCACTGTCGTTGAACATGGCATTGGCCAGCATATGGCAACTGATGCCGCCGCGGCTCCAGCCCACCAGATTGACTTTTGTTGGAATAACACCGTCCTTGCGAAAGGTTTTAATAATCTGTTCCTGTAACTTCTGTTGCGTGACGCTGCGATCGCCATAGTTATATTTACGCCACAGCCAGGAGCCTTCGACTTTTACTTCTTCAATCGGAATGCCGGCGGCTTTGAGGCGGTTGTATTCCACTTCGGTCAGTTGCTCGCGCTGCCAGTCGCACTTGCCTTTGATGATGTTCATCGCGTGCAGGACGTTTTCCTCCCAGCCCTTGCCGAACAAGGTCCCGCTGAGGCCGTAGTCCTTGGATTGGGTGAACAGTTCATCGGCTTGCAGGTTACTGGTGCCGGGGCCATCGACCACGATCCATTCGGCGAACTCACGACCGACGTGATGAGAGGCAAGTGTGGAAACCAATTCACCGTCCCAATAGTTTTCGTGGGCGTTATCAAACTTTGTCGAACCTGTACCGCAAAAGAAAATAGTCAGCGTAGTCATGTTGTTGCTCTTGATTGATGTAAGAGCAAACAGGCTAGTTCCAATCTTTGTTGTAATGGAAGCGATGGGTTGTTGCGAACTTTGTAAGTTGGTCAGCTGGCTTTAACTATTTATTTGCTGTCTGGCAACTTCCAGCAAGTCACAGCCGTCCTGCGTCAACAAATAAAGCGCATTGACGATGTTGGGGATATCTTTCACGTCGGCCTGTTTGAAACACAAACAGTAAAGAGTTTCCAGCAGGTCACTGGCGGCACGCAGGCGCTGATCGGCGGCATTGAGCAAATCACCCGGTGCTGCTGCGGTGTCGATGACCATTACCGGGTTGTCGCCGTCGCAGGTCTTGAGAGGGCGAAAACGAGTATTCAGCGGTGTGAACATGTTCATGGTTGAGGCGTGTCCTTTACGAAGTCGCTTCGGCGGGCCGACACAGTGTTTTCAGTCGCGCCGGCCACTATAGAAGGGCGCCGTCGAGTGGGACAAGACAGCCACAATGGACAGAATTCGTAGGGGTTTTTCCGGGGTACGGGCATTTGCCCTACGCGTTTTTGCGGCTTTTTCACAGCCAAACCCTGATGGGCGAAATTTCCTACGTGTTTGTCGGGCGATTCCCGTTAAACATCTGTATGGTGCGCGCCAGAATCCGTGGGGTGTTTCCAAACGTCCGACACAGACTTAAAGGGAATTAGGTATGCAGTGGCTACGAATGGCCTCGATCGTTTTGCTATGGGCGGGTGGTTGTCGTTTGGCGTTGGCCTCCGAGGCGGGCAATGGACTGGTGCTCACCCAAGTGGAGCGCACCGAATGGCCGGACGCACTCACGACCCAGGCCAGCATCGACACGGCGTCCCGCGCCGAAGTGCTGATGTTCGGCAAGGCACTGCTGGCCAGCGAAGGCCTGGATGAGTCCGGGCTGAAACAACGTCTGGGCGTGCCGCATGTGCAGCTCAAGTCGATCCGCCAAGTGCGTGACGGCCTATGGGATCGTTTGCTCACCACCTATCGCAACGCCAGCCAGAACTGCGACGAGCAAGCGTTCTGTCCTCGGGTGCGCAGTGTCGCCGACCTGCGTCAGTTGGCGGCGGCATTCACCGGTGATATCAGCCCGGCCCATGCACTGTGGGCCAGCAAAAGCCAGGGCGTGCATGAGCAGCTGTTGAACGAGCAATTGCGAGTGGCGGTGTTGCAGCCGTAGTCCCGCTGTCACGGCCCCGCCGTCACGACGTTGGCCAAAGGCTGGAGGTCGTCGGGTATCATCCCGTATCGATTTGACCCCCGACCTTTTCTCGACTCGCTGCGATCGCCCGCTAGGCTGTTGGCATCACAGCGGTCAACGGAGTGACAGCGAATGCACAACACCCTGGAACAGGTTTTCGGTTATCCACAGTTTCGACCCGGCCAGGAGACCGCAATCAGCGCCGTTCTCGCCGGGCGCTCGGCCGCCGCGATATTTCCCACCGGCTCCGGCAAGTCCCTTTGTTACCAGGTACCGGCACTCCTGCTGCCACACCTGACGCTGGTGGTCTCGCCGCTGCTGGCGTTGATGCAGGATCAGCTCGAGTTTTTGCGACGACACGGGATTTCGGCAGGCAGCATCGATTCGGCGCAGAGCCGCGAAGACGCCAACGATGTAATGGCGCGCGCCCGTTCGGGCGAACTGAAGATCCTGATGATTTCCGTGGAGCGTTTGAAGAACGAGCGCTTTCGCAACTTTTTGCAGCAGGTGCCGATCTCGCTGCTGGTGGTGGACGAGGCGCACTGCATCTCCGAATGGGGCCACAACTTCCGTCCCGACTACCTCAAGCTGCCGGACTACCAGCGCCAGTTCAACATCCCGCAAACCCTGTTGCTGACTGCCACGGCGACGCCGAAAGTGATCGCCGACATGCAGGCGAAATTCGCCATCGCGGCAGAAGATGTGGTGACCACCGGTTTCTATCGGCCCAACCTCAATCTGCTGGTCGAGCCGGTGCGTGGGCAGGACAAGCGCCGACGGCTGGTGGAGTGGATGAGCGAGCGCGCGGGCCAGCCGAGTATTGTCTACGTCACCCTGCAGAAAACCGCCGAGCAGATTGCCGAACATCTTGAGCGCAATGGCATTCAGGCCGAGGCTTATCACGCCGGTTTACCCCATGAGCAACGGGACGCGATCCAGAAGCGCTTCATGGGCGGGCAGTCCAATTGCATCGTCGCCACCATCGCCTTCGGCATGGGCATCGACAAGAGCGACATCCGCAACGTGGTGCATTTCGACCTGCCCAAATCCATCGAAAACTACAGCCAGGAAATCGGCCGCGCCGGGCGTGACGGGCAGCCGTCCGACTGCCTGGTGCTGGCCAACCGCGACAGCCTCAATGTGCTGGAAAACTTCGTGTATGGCGACACGCCGGAACAGGACGGTATTCGTCACGTGCTCGACGAATTGCAGGCCGCCGCACCCGAAGGCCAATGGGAATTTCTGCTCGGGCCGCTGGCGGACCAGAGCAACATCCGTTCGTTGCCTTTGAAGACGTTACTGGTGCAACTGGAGCTGCGAGGACTGATTGCCCCGCGCTACGCGTACTACGCCGAATACCGTTTCAAATACCTGCTGGAGCCCGAGGCGTTGCTTGAGCGTTTCGAAGGTGAACGGAGGGATTTCGTCGCCGCGATCATCCAGACCTCAAGCCGCGCACGCACCTGGGCTACGGTGAATTTCGAGGCGATGTACGAGCAGTATTCCGCCGAGCGCAATCGGGTGGTGAAGGCGCTGGATTACTTTCAGGAAAAGGGCTGGGTCGAGCTTGAGAGCAAGCAAATGACCGAGGTCTACAACGTCCTGCGCGGCGATTTCGACAGCCAGGCCCTGAGCGCTGAACTGCATGAGTATTTCACCCGCCATGAGCAAACCGAAGTGGCGCGGATTCACGCCATGCTCGAGCTGTTCGCCACCGAGCGATGCCTCGGATATCGGCTGGCCGAATATTTTGGCGATCACAATGCGCCGCAGCAGTGCGGACATTGCTCGGTGTGTCACGGGCACGTCGCCCGGTTGCCGGCGCCTCCGGAACTGCCGGCGCTTGTGGATAAAAATTTTGCGGCGTTGTGCGGCGATTTTATCCACAGGCATCAGCAGCACGCTGGCAGTGCTCCGTCGGCGGAGCGATTGACCCGATTCCTGTGCGGAATCAGCGTGCCGTTGTTTACCAAGCTCAAGGCCCGGGCCATTTCCGGGTTTGCGGCGCTGGAGGAATATCCTTACGCCGAGGTTCGGGCCTGGGCTCAGACACATCTTTGAGGTCTCGAATCCATCTGCTGAATGTCGATCATCACGGCAATGAACTTCAAAAATGCCCGGTGGCTGACTATGGTGATGGCTGTCTTCGGATCGCCAACAAGAGAACAACATGAGCCAGACATCCTTCGCTATTCAGCAGGCCGCCGTGATCGGCGCCGGCACCATGGGCCGCGGCATCGTCATGTGCCTGGCCAACGCCGGCGTGTCAGTGCAGTGGGTCGATAACAATCCACAAATGCTCGAACAGGCGCTGGCCACGGTGGCCGATATCTACGCGCACAACGTGCGGCAGGGACGGATCGACCAGGCCGAGGCCGATGCGCGGATTGCCCGTATCAGTGCGGCGCCAGACTATGTGGCGATTCGCAACGTCGACCTGGTGATCGAAGCGGTGTACGAAAACCTCGAACTCAAGCAGAAGATCTTCCGCGAGCTCGATGGCGTGCTGAAGCCCGAGGCGCTGCTGGCGAGCAATACCTCGGCGCTGGACATCGACGCCATTGCCGCCGCGACACGACGCCCGACTCAAGTGCTGGGCCTGCATTTCTTCAGCCCGGCGCACATCATGAAATTGCTGGAAATCGTCCGTGGCGCGCAGACCTCACCGGCAGTGCTTGAAGCGGCGCTTGAGCTGGGCAAACGCATGGGCAAGGTCAGTGTGGTGTCGGGCAACTGCCACGGTTTTATCGGCAACCGCATGCTGCATCCGTATGTGCTTGAAGCACGCAAGATGTTGCTCGAAGGGGCGTACCCGCACCAGGTCGATGCGGCATTGCAGAGCTTCGGTTTCGCCATGGGGCCGTTTCGCATGTACGACGTGGTCGGCATCGATCTCGAGTGGCGTGCCCGCGAGCTGGCCGGCAAGGGGCAGGACGCGCCCGAGGTTCAGGTGGATAACCGCTTGTGCGAACAGGGTCGCTTCGGTCAGAAGTCCGGTAATGGCTATTACCATTACGAGCCGGGCAGCCGTCAGGCCGAGCATGATCCCGAGGTCGATGCGCTGGTGTTGAGCGTCAGCGAAGGGTTGGGATTTCATCGGCGGGATATCGGCTCGGAGGAGATCCTTGAGCGGTGCTTGCTGGCGTTGGTCAATGAAGGCGCGAAGATCCTGCAGGAAGGGATTGCCGAGTCGGCGCATGACATCGATCAGGTCTACCTGAATGGCTATGGCTTCCCGGCGGAGCGGGGCGGACCGATGGCCTGGGCGGATGATCAGGGGCTGGCCGACATTCACAAGCGATTGCTGGCGCTGGAAACCCGGCAGGGCGACCACTGGCGGCCGGCGCCATTGATCGGCGAGCTGGCGGCGCGAGGCAAGGGTTTTTACCTTTAGACTGGGCAGATCACTCCAGGAATCGACACTGATGTCCAACCCGATGCCGCAACGCAGCGATTACCCGCACTTCCAGCCGATCACCACGCGCTGGCATGACAACGACGCCTACGGCCACGTCAACAACGTCACCTATTACAGCTTCTTCGACACGGCGGTGAACACGTACCTGATCCAGGTCGGAGGGCTGGATATCCATGACGGCGAGGTGGTGGGGTTTGTGGTGAGTTCGTCCTGCGACTATTTCGCGTCGATCGCTTTTCCGGATCGAATCGAGATTGGTCTGCGGGTCGGCAAGCTGGGCAACAGTTCGGTGCAATACGAACTGGCGGTGTTCAAGGAGGGAGAACAGGAAGCCTGTGCCGCCGGACGTTTCGTGCATGTATTCGTCGACCGGGCATCCAATCAGCCGGTGTCGATTCCGGCCCCATTGCGCGATGCGCTGGAACGCCTGACGGTGTGACAGGCAAAAAAAATCGCAGCCCGGGGGAGCTGCGATTTTTCTTCAAGCCTTCGCCTCAGCGGTGGCGATAGTACTTGTGATGCTTGCGATGGCCGTAGGCATGACCGCGACCACGGTGGTCGTCACGGTAGTAGCGACGGTCACGACCACGGTCGTAATGACGATCGTCGTCATCGCTCTTGTTGCCCATGTAGTTGCCCAGCGCGCCACCCGCGCCGCCGCCGGCTGCTGCGCCGATCAGGCTGCCGGTGGTGCCGCCCATGCTGCGGCCGACCACGTTGCCGCCGGCTGCGCCCAGCGCACCACCGATGGCCGCTTCGCCACGGCTGCGCTTGTCGGCGCCGACCGCACTACCACCCGCGCCGCCCAGGGCTGCGCCAATGGTTGAACCTGTACTGCCGCCTAACGATTGACCGACGACCGAGCCAAGAACCCCGCCCAATGCGCCGCCCACACCTGCTTCGGTGGTGCCTCCGGCAGAAGCGAAGCCACTGACCAGGCCAAGGGACAACAAGAGAATCGAGGAGAACTTCATAGAGGAGCCTCAAAGGGATGACGGCGCGATCCTGAGGCTCTGCAATGGGCGTGACAATCGAAATCCGACGAATAGCACGACCTGTATACAATTCTGCAAGTTGCTGATTTTTGGGCGGAACTTAACGGTTTTTCGCCGGTCTTTAGCTACTTCGGACAGGCCGCTTTGATCACAAAGCGGCCTTTTTTGTGGGCGTTTGAAAAGTGTTTGCGCGTTCTATCGAGTCTGATTTTCGGACGCAGAGCGTCCTTGGCTGCGCTCCCACGCAGAACGTGGGAGCGATCAGGATCAGGCCGACTTGGCCATGATCAGCCCCGTTTCACTCGCAGCTTCCAGCCGGATAGCAATAAACTTCGACGTCGGCGTATGGCTGCCATCGCCGGTGCTTTCCAGCGGCACCAACGGGTTCACCTCAGGGTAATAAGCCGCCGCCTGCCCCGCCGGAATATCGAACGCCAGCAGCGTGAAGCCCTTCACCCGACGCTCGCGGCCGTCGTCCCACAGCGACACGATGTCAGCCTTTTGCCCCGGCTTGAAGCCCAGACGAATGATGTCCGCCTCGTTGGCGAACAGCACATCACGTTGCCCCTTCACGCCGCGATAACGATCGTCGAGACCATAAATCGTGGTGTTGTACTGATCGTGGGAACGCATCGATTGCAGGATCAGGTCCGGCAGTTGGCCGGTAGCGCGAGTGCGCTCGTGGATCAGGTCCTTGGGCAGCATGTTCGGCTTGAAGTTGGCCCGGCCTGACGTGGTGTTCCACTTGCGCGCGCCGGCGCTGTTGCCGAGGTAGAAACCGCCCGGGTTCTTGACCTTCTCGTTGAAATCCTTGAAGCCCGGAATGGTGTCGGCGATCAGCTCGCGGATGCGCCGGTAGTCGGCCACCAGCCAGTTCCAGTCCACCGGTTTGCTGCCCAGGGTCGCGGCGGCGATGCCGGCAATGATCGACGGCTCCGAGCGCATCTGGTTCGACAGTGGCTGCAACTGACCGTTGGAGGCGTGCACCATGCTGAACGAGTCTTCCACGGTGACGGCTTGCGGGCCTTCGGTCTGGATGTCGATGTCGGTACGGCCCAGGCACGGCAGGATCAACGCATCCTTGCCGTGAGCCAGGTGGCTGCGGTTGAGTTTGGTGCTGATCTGCACGGTCAGGTCGCAGTTGCTCAGGGCCTGGAAGGTACGCGGGCTGTCCGGTGTGGCTTGAGCGAAGTTGCCGCCCAGCCCGATGAACACCTTGGCGCGACCTTCGGCCATCGCGTGAATCGCTTCGACCACGTTGTGCCCGTTGTGACGCGGCACCTTGAACTGGAAGCGACGCTCCAGGGAATCGAGGAATGCCACCGGCGGACGCTCGTTGATGCCCATAGTGCGGTCGCCCTGCACGTTACTGTGGCCACGCACCGGGCACAGACCGGCGCCGGGCTTGCCGATGTTGCCGCGCAGCAGCATCAGGTTGGCGATTTCCTGGATGGTCGGCACCGAATGACGATGCTGGGTGATGCCCATCGCCCAGCACATGATCACGTTCTTGCCTTTGGCGTACATGCGCGCCGCTTGCTCGATTTCCACCAGGGTCAGGCCGGACTGCGCGACGATCTGTTCCCACGGCGTGTCATCGACGACGCCCAGATACTCGAGCACGTTGACGCTGTGTTCATTGAGGAAGTCGTGATCGAACACCGCCGGTGCGCCGGCCTTCTGCGCCTCGCGTTCCCATTGCAGCAGGAACTTGGCCATGCCGCGCAGCACCGCCATGTCGCCGCCCAGCGCCGGGCGGAAATACGCGGTGTTGGTCGGCTTGTCGCCGTTGGTGAGCATTTCGATCGGGTGCTGTGGATGCTGGAAACGTTCCAGACCCCGCTCTTTCAGCGGGTTGATGCACACCACCTGAGCGCCGCGTTTCACCGCTTCACGCAGGGGTTCGAGCATGCGCGGGTGGTTGGTGCCCGGGTTCTGGCCCCAGACGAAAATCGCGTCGGCGTGTTCGAAATCGTCGAAGGTCACGGTGCCTTTGCCGACGCCGACACTCTGCGCCAGCGCCACGCCGCTGGCCTCGTGGCACATGTTCGAGCAGTCGGGGAAGTTGTTGGTGCCGAAGGCGCGCACGAACAGTTGATACAGATACGCCGCTTCGTTGCTGGCGCGGCCCGAGGTGTAGAACTCGGCCTGATCCGGACTCGACAGCGCTTGCAGGTGTTTGCCGATCAGCGCGTAGGCATCGTCCCAGCTGATCGGCTTGTAGCGATCGGTTTCGGCGTCATACACGACCGGCTCGGTCAGGCGACCTTGATATTCGAGCCAGTAGTCGCTCTGTTCCAGCAACGCAGTGACGCTGTGCTTGGCGAAAAATTTGCCGTCCACCCGACGCTTGGTCGCTTCCCAGTTCACCGCTTTGGCGCCGTTTTCGCAGAACTTGACCATGCCGCTTTCCGGCGAATCGCCCCAGGCGCAGCCCGGGCAGTCGAAGCCGCCGTTCTGGTTGGTCTTGAGCATCATGCGCAGGTTTTTCAGCGCGTTGTCGCTGGTCAGCCAGGCCTGGGCCACGCTGATCAGGGCGCCCCAGCCGCCGGCTGCGCCCTTGTAAGGCTTGTAGCGCGGGACGGGTTTCTGGTCGGCTTGATGGTGTTGGCTCACGAGTGTTTCTCCATTTCTGGGCTATACACCCGCGGCGCGTTCTTTTGCGGCAGGTGGATGAGATTGAGGTTGTGGCGTCGGGCCCATTGCACGGCGAGGCCGGTGGGCGCGGACAGGCTGACCAGGGTCTGAATCCCGGCCCGCAAAACTTTCTGGATCAATTCGAGGCTGCAACGGCTGGTGACAATCGCCAGCCCGCCGGCTGTGGATATCTTTTGTCGGATCAGGCCGCCGATCAGCTTGTCGAGGGCGTTGTGCCGGCCGATGTCTTCGCGGCCCAGCAGCAATTCACCGCTGGCGTTCATGAACACCGCGGCATGCACCGCGCCGCAGTGCTGGCCCAGCGGCTGGAACGCGCCGATGCGCTGACGCAAACCTTCGAGCCATTCGATGGGCGGTAAAGGTGCGCCGGGCAAAACCTTCAAATCAGGCAGCGCCTGCTCCACCGCTTCCACGCCGCACAACCCGCAACCGCTGGTGCCGGCCAGTTGCCGACGTTGTTGCTTGAGGTTCCAGAAGGCGCGGTTGGCGATGGTCACTTGTGCGTATTGCGCCGAGCCCGAGCCGGTCAGTTGCAGGTCGTAGATGTCCGAGGCGTCTTCGATGATGCCGCTGCCGAGGCTGAAGCCGACGATGAAGTCTTCAAGGTCGGTCGGGGTGACCAGCATCACGGCCTGGCTGATGCCGTTGTAGGCAATCGCCAACGCGACTTCTTCGGCCAGCGCGGTGCTGGCCGATTCCGCGAGGGGAAGATCGCTGTAGCTGTAGGTCTGACTGGCGGCAGGCGCGGGCGTTTCGAGAGCAGGCGCCGCGCAGGCCGGGCGCTTGGCGTTCATGGCATCACCGACGGATTGATCAACGTTAAGACTAGGCGCGGCAAGTTGTCGCGTCTAATCGCTAGTGTCGATCCTTCGATAGATGCCGTCGATCAAGCGTCTGTTGGTGATTTCTGATAAAGCGCGAAACACGCCTCGGCCAGCGCCGATCGTGGTGCCCCGCGACGCATGATCAGCCCCAGTCGGGCAAGGGTCTGGGCGTTTTCGATGGGTTGCAAACGCAGGTTATCCGTGAGGTTTTCCAGGCCGCCGTCCAGTGGCATCACCGCGCAGCACAGCCCGCCGTGCACAGCTTGCAACAATTGGTGAACGGCGTCGGTTTGCAGCAAGGGTTGCGGGGTCAGGCCTCGGCTGTGGAAGTTATGGTCGATGGACTGGCGAAAATGCATGCCGCTGGTGAGCATGCCCAGGGGCAGTTCGATCAGTGACTCCCAGCTCAGCGGTGCTTCGCCAAAGCTGAAGAACCGCTGGTCGTAGAGCAGGCCCATCTGCGTTTCACTGAAGGCCAGGGATTCAAAACGCTCGCCGTCGAGGCGATCCAGATAAGACACGCCAATGTCGATGCGATTGTTCGCCAGTTGCTCCAGAACGTGTTCTGAGCTGAGCGAGGACAGTTCGAAGCGCAGGTTCGGGTGTTGCGCGTGCAGGCGTTGCATCAAAGGCAGCGCATCGAAACTCGACAACGGCACCACGCCCAGCCGCAGGGTGCCGATCAGATTGCCGCGACAGGCCGCCGCTTCCGCCTGCAAGCCGTCGTAGGCCGCTAGCACCGTGCGCGCCCAGGCCAGTACCCGTTCGCCCGGCGCGGTGAAACCTTCGAAACGCTGGCCACGGTTGACCAGCGGCAGGTCTAGTTCTTCTTCGAGGCTGCGCAGGCGCATCGACAAGGTCGGCTGGGTGATGTGGCAGCGGGCGGCGGCCTGGCCGAAATGGCGGGTTTCGTCGAGGGCGATGAGGAATTTCAGCTGCTTGATGTCCATCTTCGCTCCGGGGCGCTGGCAAGGGTGGGCGATTCTACCGCTTGCGCGGAGGCAGGGTCATTGGTCGGGCCGGAACCGGGTTTGTCCGGGGTGGTCTAGGCTTGGGCGTCTGGAACTTAAATCAAGGAGTGTGCTATGAGTCTTTTGAGCTTTGTGAAAGAGGCCGGTGAGAAGTTGCTAGACCTGCTCACCCCCGGCAACGCCAATGCCAGCGAGCAATTGAAGGAGCACATCAGCAAGGTCGGGTTGGGTAACCCGAATGTTCAGGCGACCGTGGACGGTGACAAGGTGACGGTCACCGGTGAAGTGGCGAGCCAGGAAGAGAAAGAGAAGATTCTTCTGGCAGTGGGCAACATTGCCGGTGTCGGCAGCGTCGATGACCAGATCACCGTGACCGGGCCGGTTGTGGCGGCGGCGCGTTTTGTGGTCGTGAAGAAGGGCGACACCCTCAGCGCGATTTCCCTGGCGGTGTATGGCAACGCCAACCAGTACAACAAAATCTTCGAGGCCAACAAGCCGCTGCTGTCACATCCGGACAAGATTTATCCGGGGCAGACGCTGCGTATTCCTGAATAACCGCAGATACCGCCATCGCGAGCAGGCTCGCTCCCACCTTGGAATGCATTTCTATTGTGGGAGCGAGCCTGCTCACGATGGGGACGATGCGGTCTACAGGCCCGCAATCAAATCCCGATAATCCTCGACCGCCGCAAATTCCCCGGTGTCCTTCGGCCCTTTGCGGCTGTCCGGTTCCTTCACGGCCAACAGATGCGCCACGCCGAAATTCCGCGCACTGCGCAGGATCGGCAAGGTGTCGTCGATGAACAGGCTGCGTGCCGGGTCAAAACCGATGTCGGCCTGCAAGGCGTCCCAGAATTGCGGGTTTTCCTTGGGGAAACCGTAATCGTGGGAACTGATCAGCCGTTCGAAGTACGGCGCCAGTTCGATTCGTTCCAGTTTCAGCGACAGTGAATCGCGGTGCGCGTTGGTGATCATCACCACGCGTTTGCCGGCTCGTTTGATCGCTTCCAGAAAGGTGTCGGCGTCCGGGCGCAGGGCGATCAGGTGGGCGGTTTCCAGTTTCAGTTCACGCACCGATAGCTTCAGTTCCGCGCTCCAGAAGTCCAGGCAGTACCACTGCAATTGACCGGCATGGCGCTCGAACAGCGGCTGCAATTCCATTTCCGCCATGGCCCGGCTCACGCCATGCAGTTCGGCGTAGCGTTGCGGCAGGTGTTCCAGCCAGAAGTGGTTGTCGAAGTGCAGGTCCAGCAACGTGCCGTCCATGTCGAGCAGAACGGTATCGATGTCGGACCACGGTAATGAAGGCATGGCAACGTCTCGAACGGTAGAAAGATATCCGACGCAAACAATCGGAAAAGCCGCGTTATAGTAGCGCGTTCACGCCAAGGAGCTTTGCATGCGCCAGAAACCCACCGTACTCGCCCGCGAGATCGTCGCCACCAGCCGGCTGTTCTGCGTCGAAGAGCTGAAGCTGCGTTTCTCCAACGGCGTGGAACGCACCTACGAGCGGCTGGTCGGCAAGGGCGCCGGCTATGGCGCGGTCATGATCGTGGCGATGCTCGATGCCGAGCACGCGGTGCTGGTCGAGGAATACTGCGGTGGCACCGACGAATATGAACTGTCGTTGCCCAAAGGCCTGATCGAACCCGGCGAAGATGTGCTGGCTGCCGCCGAACGCGAGCTCAAGGAAGAAGCCGGTTATGGCGCGCGACAACTGGAGCATCTGACCGAGCTGTCGTTGTCCCCCGGTTACATGAGCCAGAAGATACAGGTGGTGCTGGCCACCGATTTGTACGAAGAACGCCTCGAAGGCGATGAGCCCGAGCCGATGCGTGTGGACAAGGTCAACCTGCGGGAGCTGTCGACGCTGGCGCAAAATCCGAATTTCAGTGAGGGACGCGCCCTGGCGGCGTTGTACCTGACCCGCGACCTGCTGACCCAGCGCGGATTTTTCCAGTCATGAGTGAGATGCCGATGAGTTTTCCCCATCCGTTGATGGCGCCGGTGGTCGAGCTGGCATTACGGGCCGGTGAGGCGATCCTGCCGTTCTGGCGTGCCGATGTGGCCGTCACCGCCAAGTCCGATGATTCGCCGGTGACGGCGGCGGACATGGCCGCGCATCACGTGATCGTGGCCGGCCTGACAGCGCTGGATCCGAGCATTCCGGTGCTGTCCGAAGAGGACGCCAATATCCCGCAAAGCGTGCGCGCGGGCTGGCAGCGCTGGTGGCTGGTGGATCCGCTGGATGGCACCAAGGAGTTCATCAGCGGCAGCGAAGAATTCACCGTCAACATCGCGCTGATCGAGAACGGCCGGGTGGTGTTCGGTGTGGTGACGATGCCGACCAACGGTCGCTTCTACGTCGGCGGAGCCGGGCTTGGTGCCTGGCGCGGCGATACGGGCGGTACGCCGGTGGCGATTCAGGTTCGTGATGTGCCCGGTCCTGGCGAAGCCTTCACCGTGGTTGCCAGCCGCCGTCATTCGAGCCCGGAGCAGGAACGCTTGCTGGCCGGGTTGAGTGCCAGCCTTGGCGAGTTGCAGCTGGCCAACATCGGCAGTTCGCTGAAGTTCTGTCTGCTGGCCGAAGGTGCTGCCGATTGCTACCCGCGTCTGGCGCCGACTTCGCAGTGGGACACGGCAGCGGCGCAGGGTGTTCTGGAAGGGGCGGGTGGCGAGGTGCTGGACCTGAGTGGCGAAGCGTTCTGTTACCCACCACGGGAGTCGTTGTTGAACGGTTTCTTCCTGGCGTTGCCAGCGAAAGCCGCGTGGCGGGCGAAGCTGCTCGAACTCGCCCGCTCGTAAGCTCCCTCAGTCTTCAGCGGTGCAGGACGTACTGCCCGCTGAACGTCACCGCATCCTCATCGCTTCCCGTATTGACCACCCGCGTGTGCAGGGTCAGTCGCGCCCGTCCGTAGCGCTGATACATCGCCAGAAATTTCTTCCACACCGCAGCGCTCGGTGACGGGCAGATCGCAATGGCATCGCCCGTGACCGGCAGTGGATAACTGATCTGCCCTTCCTGAATCACGATGTGCCCGTCTTCGATGCCTTCCTCTTTCAAACGCAAATGCAGCCAGCCCCAACCCGCCAGCACCGCGCCGCAATACAGGCTGCCGCCGAACATGGTGCTCTTGTGATTGACGTTGGCGTCCAGCGGCAGGTGCAGGCGTAGTTGCTGTTCCTGCCAGTCGAGCACCTTGAGGCCCATGTCCCGGGTCAGCGGGATGTCGTGGTGAAGAACGGATTCCAGATAACGACTGTCGTGCTTCATGCCCGGACCTCTTGCGGCAGAAAAGTGAATTGAGCGTGCTTCATTCGGATTCGTCGGAATGGCCGCCGCTGCCAGCGAAATTCAGCCCGTGCTTGCGCAGTTTGTCGTGCAGGGTCTTGCGCGGAATGCCCAGGGCTTCGGCGAGACTGCGCACGGAACCGTGAGAGCGGGCCAGTTCGGCGGCGATCAGGGATTTCTCGAAGTTTTCCACTTGCTCGCTGAGCCCACCTGCGGTGATTTCGACGGTGGTGCCGGGGCTGCCATCGGGCTGCGTGTTGTCCAGTGCCAGTTCCAGGCCGAGGGCAAAGCGCTCCGCCGCGTTCTGCAATTCCCGCACGTTGCCCGGCCATGAATGCCGCAGCAGCAACGCCCGTTGCGCCGGTTGCAGTTCATGCGGTGGCAGACCATGGCGCGCGCTGGCTTCATCGGCGTAATGCTGGAACAGCATCAACGCGTCTTCGCCCCGTTCACGCAGTGGCGGAATGCGCAGCGGCGCCACGTTGAGGCGGTAATACAAGTCCGCCCGGAAACGTCCCTGATCGGCGGCCTGACGCAGGTCTTCCTTGGTGGCGGCAATGACGCGGATGTCCAGCGGGATCAACTGATTGCCGCCCAGGCGTTCGACCACGCGCTCCTGCAGCATGCGCAGCAGTTTGACCTGCACATCCATGCTCATGCTTTCGATTTCGTCGAGGAACAGCGTGCCGCCATTGGCGAATTCAAACTTGCCGATCCGGCGCTTTTGCGCGCCGGTGAAAGCGCCGGGCTCATGGCCGAACAGTTCGCTTTCGACCACCGACTCGGCCAGCGCTCCGGCGTTGATCGCCACGAACGGGCCGTTACGCCGGCTCGACAGATCGTGCAGGGCGCGGGCGACGACTTCCTTGCCGGCGCCGGTTTCGCCGAGGATCAGCACGTCGGCTTTGGTCGCCGCCAGTGCGCCGATCTGCTCGCGCAGGCGTGACATCGGCGCGGACTGGCCGACCAACCGCGCGCTCAGTTCGTTGCGATCACTCAGGGCCATGCGCAGGCTGCGGTTGTCCAGCACCAGGCGCCGCAGAGCCAGGGCGCGGCGCACGCTGTCGAGCAGGGCGTCGCTGGCGAAGGGTTTTTCCAGAAAGTCATAAGCACCGGCGCGCATGGCCTGCACGGCCAGTGGCACGTCGCCGTGGCCGGTGATCAGCAGCACCGGCAGTTCCGGATCCTGGGCGTGCAGTTCGCTCAGCAGTTCCAGGCCATCCATGCCGGGCATGCGGATGTCGCTGACCACCACGCCCGGCCAGTCGCGCTCGAGTTGCGCGGCCAGGCCCTTGGCTTCGGACAGTGGAAGAATTTTCAGGCCGGCCAGATCCAGGGTCTGGCCGAGAGCCTGCCGCAGGTGCGGGTCGTCGTCGATCAGCACCACCTGAATGCGGTTGTCGATGGTCATGCGCTTCGATCCTCGGACGGTTGCAGGCTGACCCCGGGCGCGCCGGCGCGCAGCCGCAGGGTGATCAAGGCGCCACCTTGCTTGTGGTTGGCGAACGACAGTTCACCACCGAAGGCGCGCATCAGGGTTTCGCAAATGGCCAACCCCAGACCGAGACCCTGAGTGCGGGTCTTGGTCGTGTAAAACGGTTCGCTGGCGCGGCCCAGGGCTTCCATGCAGAAACCCGGGCCATTGTCGCGAATGTACAGGTTGACGCCTTCGTCGGTGGATTCGGCACTCAGCCACAATTTGCGCGGCGGGCCTTTCTCGGTCAGGGCGTCGAGGGCGTTGGCCAGCAGGTTACCCAACACCTGACGCAGACGGGTTTCCCCGGCCTCGACCCACAGGGTGGCGGCGGGCAGGTCACGGATCAGCTCGACATCCATGCTGCGGCGACGTTTGGCCAGCAAGGCGAGCGCGTCGTCCAGCGCCGGTTGCAGGGCGACGCTTTCCGGGGCGTGGCGGTCGCGGCGGGCGAAGGCGCGCAGGTGGGCGATGATCGAGGCCATGCGCCCGGTCAGCTCGCTGATCAGCTTGAGGTTACCGCGGGCATCTTCGGTGCGTTCGTGGTCGAGCAGCACTTCGGCGTTCTCGGCGTAGCTGCGGATCGCCGCCAGCGGCTGGTTAAGTTCGTGGCTGATGCTCGCCGACATTGTCCCCAGCGCCGACAGTTTGCCGGCCTGCACCAGATCGTCCTGGGCGCGCACCAGTTCCTGCTGGGCCTGTTCGCGTTCAAGCACTTCCTGTTTCAGGCGGCGGTTGAGGCCTTCGAGATCGCTGGTGCGTTCGGCGACCCGCCCCTCAAGCTCCCGTCGGGCCTTGGCTTCGAATGCGATCCGTTCCAGATAATGACGACGACGCTGCATCATCAGGCCCAGCAATAGCATCACCACCAGCAAGGTGGCGCCGCCGATCGCCACCACCGTGCGCACCGGTCGGTCGATCAACGTGCGCGGGGCCAGAATGCTGACGCTCCAGCCGGTTTCCGCGATGTCCTGGGTCTGCGGCAGCCACGCGGTCGGGCTCAGATTCAGCGGGCGTGGCTCGCGGGTCGGGTAGGGCTGGATTGCGGTGATCGCCGCACGCTCGGCATCACTCAGAGTGCGGGTCGCGCGAAAGCGCCATTCCGGGCGCGAGGTGAGGATGACGACACCGTTGTGGTCGGTCACCAGCAGTTGTTCCGGGGTTTTGCCCCACAGGCTTTCGGTGTGGTCGAGGTCAACCTTGATCACCAGCACCCCGATGATTTTCTCGCCATTGCGCACGGCAGCGGCGAAGAAGTAGCCGCGCTTGGCGGAGGTGGTGCCCAGACCGAAGAAGCGCCCGAGGCGGCCGGCCATGGCCTCGCTGAAGTACGGCCGGAAAGAGAAATTGCGCCCGACGAAACTGTCGTGCTTGTCCCAGTTCGATGCCGCGAGCGTCTGGCCGCTGGTGTCCATCAGGTACATGACTTCGGCGCCGGTCTGCGCCGCGATGTTCTTCAACAGGCGGTTGGCGTTGCCCTGGGTCACGCCGTCATCCGGCGCCCCGAGCACCGCGCGCAGGGCCGGGAGGTCGCCGAGGATTTGCGGCAGCACTTCATAGCGATGCAGCGTGCCCAGCAGGTTGGCGACGTAGAGGTCGAGGGTCTGGCGGTTCTGGCCGGCCAGTTCGCTGCGGTAATAGCGCTCGGCCAGATGTTCCAGCGGCCACAGCAGCGGTGCCAGGCACAGAGCCAGCAGGGCAAGACTGCGCCAGCGGGGGCGGCGGGGAAGGGTCGGAGTCATGAGCATCGAGCGCCTGTGGGTACAGGCGCATTATGCCTAGGCTTGCCGGCGCAGTCTGCGCACCCGTGGTCGGGTGTGCAGCGGCGCTGAAAATTCACACAGGACTTCAGGAAAAGACGTCGGCGTCCTTGAAGAAGGCGGCTGCCTGATCCTTGGCCGACAGTTTTGGCGCTTCGTCCAGCTGCCAGTCGATAGCCAGATCCGGGTCATCCCAGCGAATGCTGCGCTCGGCCGACGGGGTGTAGTAGTCAGTAGTCTTGTAGAGGAATTCGGCGAACTCGCTCAGCACCACGAAACCGTGGGCGAAACCTTCCGGTACCCACAGTTGGCGATGGTTGTCGGCGGACAGGCGTACGGCCACCCACTTGCCGAAATGCGGCGAGCTGCGGCGGATATCCACGGCGACATCGAGGACTTCGCCGACGGTGACGCGGACCAGTTTGCCCTGGGTGTTTTCCAACTGGTAATGCAGCCCACGCAGAACGCCTTTCTGCGAGCGCGAATGGTTGTCCTGCACAAACTGCGTGTCGAGGCCGGTCGCGTCCTGAAACGCCTTGGCATTGAAGCTTTCGTAAAAGAACCCGCGCTCATCACCAAACACCTTGGGTTCGATGATCAGGACACCAGGCAGGTCAGTGGGGATTACATTCATGGGGATATTCCAGTGGCAGGTTTGAATGGCCGACATTCTTGCGCAAAGTGCCAGAGGGTGCGAGGGGGGCATGCAAATCCACTTGCCTCGCAGGGCGTCGGGGGACGGATGGTCGGGGGTTGCTAATCGCCCGTAGCAATGGCGATATAGGCGCCTAATAAAATTTCAGGGGTCGTTCCATGTCGTTCGCCACGTTGATTCATCGCGCCAGTTTGCCCAGCCCTCAGGTTTCGCTGGAGCAGGCCCGGCATCTGCTGGCGCAGCATTACGGCTTGAACGGCACGTTGCAGGCCCTGGGCAGCCAGCAAGATCTCAATTACCGGGTCGACAGCGAGCGTGGGCGGTTCGTGCTGAAGATCTGTCGGGGCGACTATTCGCTGGTCGAACTGCAAGCCCAGCATGCTGGCCTGAAATATCTGGCTGAACACTGCGATGTCCACGTTCCCCGGGTCATCCCGGCCAACGACGGCCAAGACCTGTTGACCCTGGACGTCGGTGGAGAATCGGTGCATGTGCGGTTGCTCGATTACATCGAGGGGCAGCCACTGACGGCTCTCGATCATCTTGGCCATGAGGTTGTTGCCGGGTTCGGACGGCTCTGCGGTGAAATGGATCTGGCTCTGGCCGGGTTCGACCATCCGGGACTCGAACGCACGTTGCAGTGGGACGCGCGCCACGCCAGCGCACTGATCGAGCACCTGCTGCCGGTCATCGAAGACGAACGCCAACGCACGCTGATCGCCGAGGCTGCCGAACAGGTCAGGCTTCGTTTGCAGCCGCTGCTGGAAAAACTGCCGGTGCAGGCGATCCACATGGACATCACCGATGACAACGTGGTCTGGCAGCGTGATGCCCGGCGGCACTGGCAATTGCAGGGCGTTATCGATTTCGGCGATCTGGTGCGCACCTGGCGCATCACCGATCTGTCGGTCACCTGCGCCGCGCTGCTGCATCACGCCGCCGGCGATCCGTTCGTGATTCTGCCGGCCGTGCAGGCTTATCACGCGGTCAATCCGCTGCAACACGAAGAACTGCTGGCGCTGTGGCCGCTGATCGTGGCGCGGGCGGCGGTGCTGGTGCTCAGTGGCGAGCAACAGGTCAGCATCGATCCGGGCAATATCTACAGCCGCGACAACCTGACCCACGAGTGGGAGATCTTCCGGGTCGCCACTTCGGTGCCGCTGGCATTGATGGAAGCGGCGATTCTCACGGTGGTCGGCCAGACATTGCCAGCCATCGACAGTGAAGGCTTTGCGCCGTTGTTGCCCGATCTGGTCGGGCGCGAATTCGCGTTGATCGATCTGGGGGTGTTGAGCGCGCACTTCGAGGCGGGCAACTGGGAGCAACCTGGCATCGATCAGCGCCTGTTGAACGAGGCCGCCGCGATCCACGGTCTGGCGGCCAGCCGATACGGGCAATACCGGTTGTCGCGCACCCGGCCTGACAGCGCCGATGAGCCAGAGACATTCCCGCTGCACGTCGAATTGCACGTGCCCCAGGGTTCGACGGTGGAAGCGCCGTTTGCTGGCGTACTTCACCTGTCGGCCGACGGCGCGCTGCGACTCGACGGCCCGCAACTGAGCCTGCGTTTGTGGGGCGTGAAACCGTTGCACGGCGGCGCAGCGCTGGTCAAAGGCCAGGTGCTGGGTTCGGTGGACGGTCCGTTGATCGTGCAATTGATTCGCGGCGCACAGCTTGAAGCGCCGCTGTTCTGCACGCCGACCCGCGCGGCTGCTTGGCAAGCACTTTCCCCATCACCGGCCGCGCTGCTGGGCCTGGCCTGCGACGCCGAACCCGAGCTGGACGCGGCAACCCTGCTGGCGCGCCGCGACGCCAGTTTCGCCCGCACCCAGAAGCATTATTACGTCGACCCGCCGCGCATAGAGCGCGGCTGGCGCAATCACCTGATCGACATGCAGGGCCGCTCCTATCTCGACATGCTCAACAACGTCGCGGTGCTCGGCCACGGTCATCCGCGCATGGCGGCGGTGGCGAGCCGGCAGTGGTCGCTGCTCAACACCAACTCGCGATTTAACTATGCGGCGGTCGCCGAGTTTTCCGAGCGCTTGCTGAAGCTGGCGCCGGAGGGCATGGATCGGGTGTTCCTGGTCAACAGCGGCAGCGAGGCCAATGACCTGGCGATTCGCCTGGCGTGGGCCGCCAGCGGTGGCCGCGACATGATCAGCGTGCTGGAGGCCTATCACGGCTGGACGGTCGGCGCGGACGCGGTCTCGACCTCGATTGCCGATAACCCGCAGGCCCTGAGCAGTCGCCCGGACTGGGTGCATGCGGTCACCGCTCCAAACACCTATCGCGGCGAATTTCGCGGCCCGGATTCGGCGCCGGATTACGTGCGCAGCGTCGAACATCATCTGGCGAAGATTGATGAGCAGAAACGCCAACTGGCCGGGTTCATCTGCGAGCCGGTCTACGGCAACGCGGGCGGGATCTCGCTGCCGCCGGGTTACCTGAAAAAAGTCTATGAACTGGTGCGCGCCCGGGGCGGCGTGTGCATCGCCGATGAGGTGCAGGTCGGTTACGGGCGCATGGGCCACTTCTTCTGGGGTTTCGAAGAGCAGGGCGTGGTGCCGGACATCATCACCATGGCCAAAGGCATGGGCAACGGCCAGCCGCTGGGTGCTGTGATCACCCGCCGGGAAATCGCCGAGGCGCTGGAAGCCGAGGGTTATTTCTTCTCGTCCGCCGGCGGCAGTCCCGTGAGCTGCCAGATCGGCATGGCGGTGCTCGACGTCATGGAAGAAGAAAAACTCTGGGAAAACGCCCAAGTGGTCGGCGCTCACTTCAAGACCCGGCTGGAGGCGTTGATCGATCAATATCCGTTGGTCGGCGCGGTGCACGGTTCCGGGTTCTATCTGGGGGTCGAGCTGATCCGCAATCGGGAAACCCTGGAACCGGCGACCGAGGAAACCACGCTGTTGTGTGATCGTCTGCGGGCGCTGGGGATTTTCATGCAGCCAACCGGCGATTACCTGAACGTCCTGAAGATCAAGCCGCCGATGGTCACCTCGCGTCAGAGCGTGGATTTCTTTGTCGACATGCTGGCGAAGGTGCTTGAAGAAGGGCTTTGAAACGATCCGCAACCTTCAAATACCGATTTGTATCGGTATTTGAAGGGGCTAATTCAGATTGTTTTTTATTATTGGCTTCTAAAGCCGATATTTATCGTTTATAAAGTCGCCATAGTCCGTCGTCCATCCCTGTACGGCGTGTTGAAAACCCTCGACGGTTCCCTGGAGTCTGATCGACATGACCACATTGAAAAGCACACCACGCGCCGATGGCTTCTACATGCCGGCCGAATGGGCACCGCAAACCCAGACCTGGATGATCTGGCCGGAACGTCCGGACAACTGGCGTCTGGGCGGCAAGCCAGCTCAGGCTGCCCATGCCGCTGTGGCCAAGGCCATCGCGCGTTTCGAACCGGTGACCGTGGCGGTGTCCGCCGGCCAGTACGAAAACGCTCGCGCTCGCCTCGACGTGCCGAATATCCGTGTGGTCGAGATGTCCAGCGATGACGCCTGGGTTCGCGACAGCGGCCCGACTTTCGTGATCAACAACAGCGGCGAAGTGCGCGGTGTGAACTGGGACTTCAACGCCTGGGGCGGCTTTGACGGCGGCCTGTATTCGCCGTGGAACCGCGATTCCCAGGTCGGCGGCAAGATCCTCGAAATCGAGCGCAGCTCGCGTTATCGCACCGAAGGTTTCGTGCTCGAAGGCGGCTCGATTCATGTCGACGGCGAAGGCACCCTGATCACCACCGAAGAATGCCTGCTCAACCGCAATCGCAACCCGCATTTGGGCCGCGAAGAAATCGAAGCGGTGCTCAGCGAAAACCTGTCGGTGGACAAGATCATCTGGCTGCCGGATGGCCTGTTCAACGACGAAACCGACGGCCATGTGGATAACTTCTGCTGCTACGTGCGTCCGGGCGAAGTGTTGCTGGCGTGGACCGACGATCCGCAGGATCCGAACTACCCGCGCTGCCAGGCCGCGATGAAAGTGCTGGAAAGCAGCACCGACGCCAAGGGCCGCCCGTTCACGGTGCACAAGATGCCGATTCCGGGGCCGCTGTTCGCCACTGAAGAAGAGTGCGCGGGCGTGGATCCGGTGGATGGCACTCAGGAACGTAACCCTAGCGTGCGTCTGGCCGGTTCCTACGTGAACTTCCTGATCGTCAACGGCGGCATCATCGCGCCAAGCTTCGACGATCCGATGGACGCGCCGGCCCGGGAGATCCTGCAGAACCTGTTCCCGCAACACGAAGTGGTGATGGTGCCGGGCCGCGAACTGTTACTGGGCGGTGGCAATATTCACTGCCTTACCCAACAGCAACCCGCACCGCACAAAGAGTGAGTGCGGATGTAACAGCTTGAGTTGATTGAAAAAACGACCGGGCAGTCATTTGTTGCCCACGGTTGAAGAGAAACCCGCAGCCCGTCAGGACTGCGGGTTTCTTTATGTCCGCCGGTCGACAATTTCATGACGTTGGCATAGGTCTTGTATCGCTCATGGCGCACTAGGGAGGGGGGAGAACTTCAACAGTTCTGTCATAAACCTTGGATAACGTAGCCGCTCATGAACGGGGAGAGAGCGCTGAAATGAACGCCGAAGTGAACGTAATCAGCGAGCGGACGTTGCATCCCATGGCTGTAAATAGTGAGTCGCTCCAGATTGTCGCGCACTGGTTGAAGTCCAATGGAACGCGTCAGATCAGGGAACCTGATCCGCGCCGGATGATGATCGAGCGTTACCCCGCTGGCCTGTTCAGCGAGGCCGAACTGGAAGCACTTTGGGATGTGATGGAAGGATAAGAAGAACAAACAAGGATTGTAAAAAGCGCTGCCGGGATGGCAGCGCTTTTTTTATGGGCGCGATATCAGAAGCTGTAGGTGCCGGTAACCACCAGGCTGCGCGGTGCGCCCGGCTGGATCTGGAACGCGCTGGTGGCCGACGAGTAATACTCGCGGTCGGTGATGTTGTTCAGGGCGCCACGCAGGTCCCAGTCCTTGTGGCGGTAGCCGACCAGTGCGTCCCAGCGACCGTAGCCCGGCAGCACGGTGGTGTTGGCGTTGTCGGCATAACGCTGACCGACCAGGGTCAGGCCGGTTTCGGCGTACCAGCCCATTTCCGGTTTCCAGGTCAGGAACAGGCTGCCGTTGCGCTTGGCCACGTTGTTCACGCGTTTACCTTCCAGGCCGTTGTTGTCCTTCTCGATAGTTGCGTCCTGCACACCGACGCCGCCGCGCACGTACCAGTTGCCGACGATCTTGCCGGTACCGGTCAGCTCGATCCCGCGCGAGCGTTGCAGACCGCTGAGCACGGTCAGGGTCGGGTCGTTCGGATCGGTGGTGCGACGGTTGTAGAGTTCCAGCTCATAGACGGCGAGGGTGGTGCTCAGGCGATCGTCGAGCCAGTCGCTCTTCACGCCAATTTCCTTTTGCTTGGTCAGTTCCGGGCTCAGGTCGTTGGTATTGCCGGCCGCGCCCGGGGTGATACCGATCAGACCACCGCCGACCGGCGAGAACGTCTTGGTCCACGAGGCGTAGAACGAGTGGTTCTGCAGCGGCGTCCAGACCACGCCGAAACGCGGGCTGGTGCTATGGCTGTCACGGTCTTCGGAGATGTTGCGCAGCTTGTTGGTCGACTCGATATCGAAGGTGTCGTAGCGCAGACCGGCGAGCAATTGCCATTGATCGTTGAGGCGCAGTTGATCCTGAACGTAGACCGCGCGGCTTTCGACTTCGGTGTGGCTGCTGCTCGACACCTGCATGCGCCCGGTGTGGCGCAGGTCGCGGTTGGGGTTGTACAGATCCAGCGAAGGCACGGCGGAACTGCCGCGCCCGGAAGTGGCGGCGTTGTACAGCGTCGGGTCGCGGCGCTGGCTGCCGGTTTCGAGGCCGGTCAGCAGGCGGTGCTCGAGGCCGAAGGTTTCGAATCCGCCTTCCAGCTCAACGTTGTTGAACACGTTGCGGGTAGTCAGATCCTGCTGCCAGTGCTGGCGGGTGACCTTCTTGGTCGCCGGGGTGTAACCGGTGAGGTAGGTGTTGTCGAAATCGCTGTCGAGCTTGAACACGCCGAGTGTGTGGCGCAACTGCCAGTTATCGTTGATTTCATAGCTCAGCTTCGAGCGCAGGGACTGGGTTTTGTCGTCGATGAAATCGTGATCGTTGCCGTAGGTCGTGTCCCGGCCGACATCCGCCGGACGTCCACCGACCCCGGGAATGCCGCGATCCGGCGTGCGGTTGTAGCGGCTGTATTCGTATTGCACCAGCCAGTTCAGATCTGGGGTGAGCTGCCAGCTCATCGACGGTGCGAACAGTTGGCGATTGCCGCTGACGCCGTCGCGGAAGCTGTTCTCGTCCATGTTGCCCATGTTCAGGCGCAGGCTGATGTTGTCGCTCGGGTCGGTGCTGAGGTCAGCGTACAGGCTGCGCAGATCTTCGCTGCCACCCTGGGCCTCGATGGTCGAGCGGCGACCGAATTCGGGAGCCTTGCTCACGCGGTTGACGATCCCGCCCTGGCTGCCACGGCCGTACAACACAGCGGCCGGGCCTTTGAGCACTTCGACGCGTTCGATGTTGTGCAGGTCGCGCTTGTACTGGCTGTCGTCGCGGATGCCGTCCAGATAGAAGTCATTGCTGGCATCGAAGCCACGGATGCGCAGGCTGTCGAAGCGCGTGTCGCCGCCGCTGCTGACGTTGGGCATGCCGCTCAAGGCGTCGCCCAAGTCATTGGTGCCGTAGTTGGCGAAGTTGGCGGTCTTGACCGAGTCGATTGCCTGGGGCACGTAACGCACGGGTGTTGAAGTACGGGTCGCGGTATTGCTGACCTTCACACGCGGGTCGTCGGCCTGGGTTTCGGCACTGATCGAGGTGGCGGGCAGTTCGGTCGCGGAGTAAGCAAAACCGGAAGACAAAAAGGCAGAAAGCCCAAGCGTGACGGGCGTGAGACGGAACGGGGCAGGCATTGAAAAGCGCATCCGAAAGGGTGGAAGAATTCGAGCGCGCGAATGGTAATGCTTTGCATTTACTTCCGTTAATTATTCCTGAAAGGTTCCGTGGTTTGATTGTGTCAATTTATTTCAGATTTGTATCGGAGCGGACAACGAGTGCATTTGACCGATTGCCGAAACAGACTGAAAGCCATTCCGGCGTTTTTCCGCAACGACCGAGGGACTAATGTGCCGACATCATTTTTCCCACCTTCAGACCGGAGCTTTCCGATGACTCTTCATTACATCTACGACCCGCTGTGCGGCTGGTGCTATGGCGCCAAACCACTGGTGCAAGCCGCACAGCAAGTGCTGCCGGTGATCGCCCACGCAGGCGGCATGATGACCGGTGCCAACCGCCAGAACGTTTCACCGCAACTGCGCAATTACGTAATGCCGCATGATCGGCGCATTGCCGAATACACCGGTCAGCCATTCGGCGACGCCTACTTCGAAGGATTGTTGCGCGATCATTCGGCGGTGTTTGATTCGGCACCACCGATTGCTGCTGTGATGGCAGCGGAAAAAATCGACGGTCGTGGCCTGGAACTACTTGGCCGTTTGCAGACTGCGCACTATGTCGAAGGGCGGCGAATCGCCGACGAAAGTGTGCTGTTGGAATGTGCGGTGGAGTTGGGCTACAACGCCGATATTTTCTTGAACACCGTGCAGTCCGTCGACACCGAACAACATATAAAGAACAGCCGCGCCCTGTTGGCAAAAGTTGGTGGGCAGGGTTTTCCAACTTTTGCACTGGAACAGGACGGTCAGTTCACACTGGTTGATATCGGGCCGTGGCTGGGCAAGTCCGAAGCCTTCGCTCAATGGCTGAGCGAGTCGTTTACACCCGCGCCAGGGACTGAAACCCTGCAGGTCTGTGGCCTCGATGGTTGCGCGTAATCCCGCATCAAAATCCCTGACTGCGAGCAATTCCGTGCACGAAGCCATCGCAAAATTTACTTTTTTTAGACGTTTTTCGCCTATTTAAAGACGATTCTTGAAATTGACACATTGTTGAGGGCGCGGCTACGATTCGGCTCAACGCCTGTGGCTAACCGCCATGACTCAAAATTAGGAGCAGGCCCGCCATGACATTGTCTTGAGCGGGTCTTTTTGTTTCGGGGTGAATAAAAGAGTGCAATAAGCGCCGTTTCAGCCGTTCGACACAGCGCGTTTCAACCCGTAATAAGGAAAACAAAATGTTGAACAAGCGAATCAGTCTGATCGCACTGGGGATGTTGAGTGCCACTTCGGCCATGGCTAACGACCAGGCCGAGTCCAAGGGTTTTGTTGAAGACAGCAGCCTCAAAGTGCTGCTGCGCAATGCCTACATCAATCGTGACTACAAAGACGGTAACGACGATAAAGCCGAGTGGGGCCAAGCGGCTATCGGTACGTTCTCGTCCGGTTTCACCCAAGGCACCGTCGGTGTAGGTGTGGACGCGTTCGGTCTGTACGCGCTGCGTCTGGACGGCGGCAAGGGCCGCAGCGGCGCTGGCGGTATCGACTTCTTCAAACAGGGTGACAGCGGCAACGCGGCTGACGACCTGTCCAAGGGCGGCGCAGCGGTCAAATTCCGTCTGTCCAACACCGTACTGACCTACGGCGACCAGATGCCGGCCCTGCCGGTGCTGAACTACGACAACTCGCGTCTGCTGCCGGAAAGCTACACCGGTACCTTGATCACTTCCAAAGAGATCAAAGGCCTGGAACTGAATGCCGGTCGTTTCACCGCTGAATCGCGTAAAAGCGCTGAAGGCCGTGACAGCGGTGGTCTGAAGTCGATCAACGTGTTGGGCGGTAGCTACCAGTTCACCGAACAGTTCAAGGCAGCGCTGTACGCTTCCGACGTCGAAGACGTGCTGAAGAAGCAATACGTGAACGCCAACTACGTGTTCCCGATCGACAAGGATCAGTCCCTGACCCTGGACTTCAACGGCTACCGCACCAAGCTGGACAACTCCTACGTCCGCGAAAACGGTGTGACCGGCGACGACAACAAGATCTGGAGCCTGGCAGCGACCTTCGCCACCGGCCCGCACTCGTTCACCGTGGCGCACCAGCGCTCCACCGGCGACAGCAACCTGGGTTACGCCTACGGCGGTTACCAGAAAGGTCAGGGTCGCGTGGGTGACGGTGGCAACACCATCTACCTGGCCAACTCCTACTGGTCCGACTTCAACGCTGAAGACGAGCGCAGCTGGCAGTTGGGCTACGGCCTGGACTTCAGCGCATTCGGCGTACCGGGTCTGAGCTACAACTTCGCGTACGTGCGTGGTGACAACATCACCACGTCCACCAGCGAAGGCGGCACCGAGCGCGAGATCTTCAACCAGTTCAAGTACGTCGTGCAAAGTGGCCCGGCCAAAGACTTGAGCATCAAGCTGCGTAGCTCGATCCTGCGTGTTTCGCAGAAATCCAGCGAATACAACGTCAGCGGCAACGAACTGCGTGTGTTCGTGGACTACCCGATCAACATCTTCTGATGATCGGTTGAACCCGCGAAACGCGACAGAAAAACCCCGACTTGTTCGGGGTTTTTTTTTGACGCTTTTTGAAAAAACAGCATAAAAACCCGTGTTTTTGTCATTTGAAATGCACTTTCAAGCCGTTTCAAATCGCGTTTCAAACAGGGCTTTAAATGCCTGAAATTCTTTCTCATGGACGCAAATTCTCCACCTAATAGATTAGGCCGCTCAATGCAGCGGAGAATTTGGTAATGATCGTTTTAACCAGAGAAGTGGGCGAATCGCTACGGCGCGACAAGTACGCCAATGTGCAGGGTGCTGACTTCAATCTCTACGGTCATTTCGCCGACTTCGTCAGACTGACCAAAAGTTGGGAAAACATGGAGCCTGACAGTTACTACGGTCAGGCCGAAGCCGGCATGCGTTACCGTCGTTACAGCGACTTTGAGTACAACCCCAAGACTCGCGAACTGAAGCAACTGGAACATCGCGCGTACGTGCAATCCAAGGCCAACAACAGCTATGTGGGCGGCGTGGTACGGCACTTCCAGGACTTCTCGGACGAAGTCATCAGCTCGCCGGTGATGCGCAGCCTGATCGACACCGATTTCGAAGTGTACAAAAGCGTGTTGCCGGAAGAGCTGCACGATGAAATCTGGCAGTGCCAGATCCATCAGATCCGCATCGAGATCAAACCCGGCAAACAACTGGAAATCACCCCGGAAGGGATTCACTGCGACGGTTATCCGTTCAGCGGCGTGCACTTCTGGGGCCGCAACAATGTCGAGGGTGCCGAGAGTCGTTTGTACGACATCCACGAGCATCAACTGGCCTCGACCACCTACCAGGAAATCCTCGACACCACCTACTTCCTCGACCGCGACATGCGCCACTACGTGACACCGGCGCGCAACACCCATACCCATGCCATGGCGTACCGGCAGATCCTGGCAATTTCTTTCTCGCGGCCCGGGACCGCTTTCGACATTGTTCGCTAATCAGATTGCCCAAATCGACGGCGTCGAATGCTCGACGCCGGTGGTGCTGCGGCGCGCGACGGCCAAGGACGCGCAGCGCATGGAGCGTTTCTTCCGCCAGTTCGACGAAGTGTCGTTCTGCGAATGGCAGGACGCCAAATGCCTGCGCGGCGTGCTGATCCAGAAAACCACCACGGCGTATCTGGCCTTCGATGTTGAAGGCGAAATCGTCGGCGCGGTGCTGGGCGGCATGCTGGGCAGTCGCGGCACGATCAATCATCTGGCGGTCAGCCTGCGCTATCGCAGCCAGGGCGTCGGCCAGCGGTTGGTGGAAGCGGCGTCGGCTGACATGAAACGGGTCGGTGTGCTGCGGATGTTTCTGTTCGTCGACGATGCTAACCTCGCGGGCAAGCGTTTCTGGACGGCCCAGGGTTTTTGCGAACCTCACGGCGAGCGAACATTTGAGAGGGATCTATGAATGAAACATCCGGCAGTGCGCCGCTGATGGTCGACCGTCAGCCGTCGCGCACCTTTGCCGAAGCCAGCCCGGTGGTGGCCGGTTACTTCACCGTGTCGTTCGTGTTCGGGCTGATGGCGGTCAACGCGGGGCTGCCGCTGTGGCTGCCGGTGGCCATGTGTCTGTTCGTGTATGCCGGGGCTTCGCAATTTGCGGCGCTGGCGCTGATCAGCAGCGGGGCGTCGCTGACCACCATTGTGCTGACCACGTTTCTGATCAACGCGCGGCACATGCTGATGTCGGTCTACATGGCGAAGGCCCTGCGGGCGCTGGGTCTGAGCCGCATGGAGCGCTGGTGTTACGCCGGCGGGCTGACCGACGAATCGTTCGCCTTCCACAGCGTCAAACTGGGCACTGGTGCGCCGGTGAACATTCGATATCTGATCGGCTTCAACCTGTTCTGCCACACCTCTTGGGTGATCGGCGGATTGCTCGGCGCTCTGTGCGCGCAGTACGCGTCGCACCTGATCAAATACCAGCTCGATTACGCGCTGACCGCGATGATGCTCTACGTGCTGGTCTCGCTGTGCAACACCCGCAACAAACTCATCGCCGCTCTGGCCGCAGTCGTCTGCATGGGCGCACTGAGTCTGGTGGGCAGCTCGCCATTCAACGTTTTCATCGCCACGTTTGTGGGCTGCGGAGTGGGTGTATGCCTGACCAAACGTTCCTGATTCTGGTGGTCGCGCTGATGATGGCCGTGACCTTCCTGCCACGGGCCTTGCCGCTGCAGGTCAACACCGAGCACTGGCCGCCCTTCGTCGCCCGGGCGCTGGAGTACCTGCCGGTGGCGATCGTCGCTGCGATCAGCCTGACACCCTTGTTGATCAAGGATCAGCACATACAGCTCGATCGCCCGGAATTCTATGCAGCGATTCCGACGCTGTTATGTGCGTATTTCAGCAAAAACCTCTTTCTCAGTGTGGCGGTTGGGACGGCTGCGTACATTGCGCTCGGCTCGTTCATGTAGCGGCAGATCGACCACGTCGTTCAACGCCTGGCCGGACAGATCCGGGTTGTTCACCGCCAGGCGCACTTCGAGGAAATCCTCGAACCCGGGGAAAATCGTCAGGCCGTTCTTCTGCGCGGCCTCGCGGGAGACCATGCCGACGGCGTCCATCTGGGTGATGAGCGACAGGGTCAGCGTTTCGCTGCAGGAGTAGATCGTCCGCTGACTGTTCTCGTGATTGCCCAGCCCGGCGTCGAGAAAACGCAAAAAGCTGTGGGAATACGGACAATCTTCTGCGGGACGCACCTGAAACTTGTTGCCAAGCAACGTCAGCGGATCGTTCTCCTGACCGCAGTGCGCGCCGACCACCTGCACCTGCACTTCCGGCAGGACAATGCTCGGAAGACCCGGACGCTGCGGGCCGATCAGCACCGCAAGGTCGAAGTCTTCGTTCTTCAGCTTGCTGAGGTTTTCCATCGACTCGGCGTAGCTGAATTCCATCTGGTAATCAGGAAACACCTCGATCAGGCGTCCGATCATTCGCCGGTTGAAGTCCGGCGCCAGCGTGGTGTTCAACGCCACTTTCAACGTGCGCTGTCCCGGCACCTTCAACGCTTCGACTTTCTCTTCCATCTGCCGCGTGGCAATCAGCACTCTGTCCATATAGGGCGTCAGCTCGGTGCCTTGCGGCGTCAGCGTCAGCCCCTTGTTGGATCGTCTAAACAAGCGGAAACCGAACTGCTCTTCGACCTTGTTCAACTGTGCGGCCAGGGCCTGCACAGTCAGGCACGAATGCTCGGCTGCGGCCGACAACGAGCCGGTCTGCACGATGCGCATGAGGTTGCGTAAGGTTCTGCTATCCATGGGTAATGCCCTCTGAAGTGGGCTGGGTATTGTTGTGTACGTGACGACCTGAACGGCGCCATTTGCCGGCTATATTCCTGTACCTGAGCATAGTTGTCGCGCAATTAGTAGCGAATTGATGTCCCCGCCGATGGCTGGAGGCTGACACAGGATCGGGGTTTTTGGTGACGTGGGGGTGATTGGGGTCAAAAAAAGTGCACGGTTTGGGTGCGTCTTCGGGGATTTTTCAAGGGAAACGACTGACACGAAGGGTGCCTTTTACCCGCAGTTTTTACGGACAGGTCCCAGAGATCATTGCGAATGAGCTGATATCGACTGTCAGAGTGATCGTCTCTAATAAGTCGCACTGTCTGGAAATAGGTAATTGCGATGCTGGTTAAACGAAAATCCGAACATGTGCGAAGACCCTCGCAGAAGACCGCCCGCGCCATGAGGGAAGCACTACTCCTTCGCCAGTATTTTGATTCGATTGGCTGAAGGCACAAGGAGATGCAGAAAAAGGCATTGAATCACGCTGAACTGACGCGTTCGTTTTGCTCAAATTCTGGTGTCGTTGTTACAGGCTATTCATTACACCACCTCACAAATGAAGTACCCCACCCCTACTTTTTCCCCTCCCGGCACACGCCTACATTGAGCTCCAACACCTGACCATCATCCCGAGGGCAGGTCACTGGAGTAGTCGTCATGCCATTTGTCAGCGTACGCATCACCCGCGACGGTGTTACCCGCGAGCAGAAAGCTCAGGTGATCGCCGAAATCACCGAAACCCTGGAACGCGTCCTCAACAAACGCCCGGACCTGACCCACATCGTGATCGAAGAAGTCGACACCGATAACTGGGGCTACGCCGGCATCACCACTACCGAATACCGCCGACAACTGGCGGAACGGGGCCAGTCATGACCCCGACCGTGACCATCGATTTCGTCTCCGACGTGGTGTGCCCCTGGTGCGCACTCGGGGCGACAGCGCTGGAGCAGGCGATCGGCAATCTGGCCGGCGAGGTTTCGGTGGAGCTGACCTACAAGCCCTTCGAACTCAACCCGGACATGCCCGCCGAAGGTGAACCGGCGGTGCAGCACCTGATGCGCAAATACGGCCGCACCGCCGAAGACGTCGCCGCCGGCAAGAAGATGCAGATCGAACGCGGCAAAGCCATCGGTTTCGAGTTCGACCTGGAGAAACGCACGCACTTTCACAACACCTTCGACGCTCATCGATTGCTGATGTGGGCGGCGCAGGAAGGGCGGCAGGTCGCGCTGAAAAAGATCCTGCTGCGCGCTTACTTCCGCGACGGCGACAACCCCAACGATCACCCGACGCTGATCCGTCTGGCGACCGAAGCGGGACTGGATGCGGCGAGGGCCCGCAAGGTGCTGGCCAACGACGAATTCGCCAGCGAAGTGCGGCAACTGCAGGCGTTTTACCGGCAGCACGGAATCAACTCGGTGCCCGCGCTGATCCTGAACGGTAAGCACCTGGTGTCCGGTTCGCAATCGGTCGAGTACTACGAACAAATGCTGAAACAACTGGCTACCGCCTGATTCAACACCTACTTATTGATTGAGGATTTCATCATGAGCAATTCGAAAAAAACCGTCGTTATCACCGGTGCTTCCCAAGGTCTGGGCGAAGGCATGGTCAAGGCCTTCCGTGAACTGGGCTACAACATCGTCGCCACCTCGCGCTCGATCAAACCGTCGAACGATCCGCAGATCCTGACCATCGCCGGCGACATCGGCGACCCGGCCACCGCACAGCGTGTAATCAGCGAAGGCGTGGCACGTTTCGGCCGCATCGACACCCTGGTCAACAACGCCGGCATCTTCGTCGCCAAACCGTTCACCGCCTACACACCGGAAGACTACGCCGCCGTGCTGTCAGTCAACCTCAACGGTTTCTTCTATATCACCCAACTGGCCATCGCCGAGATGGAAAAACAAGGCAAGGGCCACGTGGTCAACATCACCACCAGCCTGGTCGACCACGCCATCGACGGCGTGCCCTCGGTCCTCGCTTCGCTGACCAAGGGCGGCCTCAACGCGGCCACCAAATCCTTGGCCATCGAATACGCCAAGCGCGGAATCCGGGTGAACGCGGTATCGCCGGGCATCATCAAGACACCGATGCACGGCGAGGAAACCCACGCGGCACTGGGGGCGCTGCATCCGGTTGGGCATATGGGCGAGATCGACGATATTGCGCAGGCGGTGGTGTATCTCGATAACGCGAACTTTGTGACCGGCGAGATTCTGCATGTGGATGGCGGGCAGAGCGCTGGGCACTGATTGATGCGGTAACACAACGCCCTTGCAGAGATGCGAGGGCTTTTTTGTGCGCGACGGTTTACGGATCTGGAGTCAGCACTTTGACCGCGTCATCGACCAGCGCCTTGCTCAATTCCTGCAAATATTGCGAGGCGCAGGCGTGGAGTTCCGGGTCGTTGGCGGCAGAGGTATCCGAGGTGAGCAGTTTGGAAATATGGAGCAGATGCGAGGCGTGGGAGAGGGCGGTGACGACCGGGACGCCGGAGTTGGTGCGGAAGAGTGCGTGGTTGGACTGGAAGGAGAAATGGGTGAGGCCGAGGGTTTTCAGATTGTGGGGATGGGTCATGGCTTCACCTACCGTTTGCTGGTTGGTGGAACGGGCAGACTTTGGACGGATCGATGCTAATCATTTGTGAAACTCCCTGTACCAAATGAGCGCTGCCACTTCGTTCTCAGGCGAAAGGGTGGCAGTTATGCGCAGGCTGAGAAACCGGAGATACAGGAACCCGGCAGGCCCGAAGACCTCCCACGCACAGCCGCCATTGCACGGAAATGCAGGCACAAAAAAACGCCGGCAAACGTGGGTTGGGGCGCTGGTGCGCCTGCATCTTACGCGGGTTCTCAGGCCCGGTCGCTGAGTTGGCAGCGACGGGTTTGACGGTAGCGCAATCGTGGCCAGGTGGTGGCGAGGAGGCCGACATACTCGCATGCAACACTTATGTTGCATGGGTAACAAATATGTTGCACGGTCGCTCTACCGAAGCGGCGAGTGATGTGCGAGAGCAACATCGAATTTCGGCATGCGGTTGGACCCAGTTGTACCCCTATGAAAGGAAGCGTGATGTTCGAATATGCGTTGGAAGTTCACGAGGAGCCGAGCAGTGTATGGTTGTCCTGCGCAGAAATTCCAGAGATGCACGCCGCTGGCGACACCCTCAAGGAAGCACTCGATGGCGCGATTGATGCGATGGAAACGGCATTGTCGATTTACGTTGATGATCGCCGGTTGATTCCGACAGGTGATACGGGAGAGCAGGAAAGTGACGCGGTATTGCGTCTGCCTGCACTGACTGCCGCAAAGGTTGGGCTCTGGAATACGCTTTTGGAGTCTGGGGTAAGCAAAGCTGAACTGGCACGACGCTTGGGTGTGCAACGGCCCCAGGTAGATCGGTTAGTCGATTTCCTGCATCACTCCAAGATCGAGAATGTCGAGCGCGCGTTGCAGCAGCTTGGGCGGCGGATTTTGCTTTCGGTTGAAGCTGCTTAGGATTGGAGAAAAGCCCCCCCCCCGACAGCGATCGCTGTCGGGGGCTTTTTCATTTGACGCGGAAAACCCAAGCCCCAGAAACAACAAAGCCCCTGCATTTCTGCAGGGGCTTCGTCTTTGTATGGTGCCGGCACCAGGAATCGCCCCCGAGATCTATTGATTACGGAAAGGTGCTTTAAACAATAAAAACAATGTCTTATGTGAATTTTTGTTGCGTGCGGACACACCAAAGCCCGCATGCTTCGCGGGCTTCGGTTCGCTTGTTACGTGGGTGTTGGCCCAGACGTCGGACGAATAGGACCTTATTCGGAAAGTTCATTCACGCGGCTGGTAAAGGAAATCCATATCGTCGGCCCGAAGATTCCACTTTTCCGCGATCACGCGTGCCTCACCCGCACCATGCAAAACGTTCCTGGCAGGGGGGAATACGCCCGCATAATGATGTGCGAAGTGTCCAAGCAGCATGACGATAACCATTAGATGGCCCGATCCCAGCATGTACTGATCTTGCAAGTTGTTCGCTTGGCCGTTCTGAATTGCCCCGATGAAATCACTGTGCACATGGCCGCTCAAAAAAGGATAGATCGAGGTGAAGTAGGTTCTGTGCAAACCCGCCTCTAATGCTAAGTCGTTCCAGTTCCAGCCAACGCCCCAGTCACCCTTACGAAGGCTTTTTTGTTGGGCTTCAGTATAGTTTTGGAAGTGCGGAGAGCCTTGGATCTCAGGCCACAAAGCGACAGCATCGTCTTCGGCTGCCTGTCTGACTGTCCGAGCATCATTTGTGGTGGCAGCCATTTTGCTCCGTTTTTTCCACCCACAATACTCCCAAACATTATGTCGGAACTCTTGTAGGGATTGGTTTCCACCGCTGAGGAGCCACGTCATCACCAGATAGTTCTCAAGCGACGAACGAGTCAGAACCGCTATTGAAGAGTGGTCAATAAAGCTGCGTGATGGGATGGTTTGATTTTGAAACGGAGAGGGTTCCAGTAAGGTTCGCGCGGAACACATATGACGGAACAGCTTCTTTGCCAGATCATGCTGACTGAACATCCACCCAGGAACTTCCGCTTTCGGATCATGCTGCGTTGCCTGCGCAGTTATCATGTCTGCCATCAGTGCGATCAGAAGACCGAATTCCCTCTCAAGCTCTTCCTCTCGTTGATACGGCATCCACTGATCCCCCTCGTTTTTATTATGTTCGTTCAGTGTATCAGTCAGCCAGTCATCGCTGATCAGGCGCGCTCGCGCTTCTTTCTCGCCCGCGGTCTAGACGTGTCGTTGAGTGTGTTTCACTCAGTCTGAGGAGAAAAGGTGACAGAGAAAAGGTGACAGATCTATTTTTCGAATACTCATCCGATACTGGGGAGCTCCTGTGTATTGAACGTGGTTTTAGCAACGTGCATCGGTACACACAGGTCGTCTAAACCCTGCCCTCCCAAAGCTGCCAAACTCTTCATCAGACAAACGTGCATTGCCCATCTATACGGCAAAGCCGTATAGTTCCGCCCATGTATACCATTATCGAAACCGAAATTTTCAAGCGCTATGCTGACGGTATCTGGGCCGATGGTGAGCGGCATGAATTCATAAACTGGCTTGCCGCAAACCCGCTGGCTGGTGACGTCGTGCCGGGTAGCGGAGGCCTTCGCAAGGTTCGCTGGTCTCGTAGCGGAATGGGCAAGCGAGGTGGTACACGTGTCATTTATTACAACACGCTTTCCGAAGGCTCAATTTGGTTGCTGATTGCCTACACCAAGGCCAAATTTGACAACCTGCCCGCAGCCTTCCTTAAGCAACTGAAGGAGGAAATCAGCGATGGTCAATGAACTGGAGCAATTCCAGCAGGACTTGCTGGACTCTGTCCGCCAAATGAAGGCGGGAAAAGCAGCTCGTGTGACAGAGGTGCCACTTTCGGCGGCTGCTGAAGCGCGGGCCAAGGTGGGCGTTTCGCAAAGTGCGTTCGCCAAGTTGATCGGTGTGAGTCTGCGGACGTTGCAGGATTGGGAGCAGGGTCGCAGGCAGCCGACTGGGGCGGCACAGACATTGTTGCGTGTTGCTAGCCAGCATCCGGAAGCATTGCGGGATTTGCAGCCAGCCTGAGGTGAAATCGTCTACGGATTGTTGCGACTAGAAACTGGCAACACGGTTGCCGATGATCGGAAATGTGGACACTCCAGAAACAACAAAGCCCCTGCATTTCTGCAGGGGCTTCGTTTTGTATGGTGCCGGCACCAGGAATCGAACCCGGGACCTACTGATTACAAGTCAGTTGCTCTACCATCTGAGCTATACCGGCGTGTGGGCGACGATTATAGCGACTCGGGTGCTTCTGTAAACCCCTGAATTCAGACTATTTTTGCGCCCTCTGCGAATTACGCCCGGCGCAGGACGTTGCGCAGTTTTTGTACAGTGCGCCAGGCGCGGCTGTTTTGCATGGCGCGCAGTTCGGCTTCGGCTTGTTCGGCGCGTTGCAGGGCGGTTTCCAGTGCAGGGTTGATCGGGTGGGCGAGGTTGTGGCCTTTGCACAGCTGGAAGTTGTCGAGGTTGCACGGTGGCAGGTCGAACGCGGGTTTGAGGGCGATGTGTTCGTTGGCCAGGAAGAAGCTGTTGAGGCCGTCGAACAAGACGTTGGTGTAGCCGGCGTCGGTCACCAGGTGTTCCCAGGTGTGGTCGCGCTCCCATGGGGTTTCGATGAGGATGATCCAGGGGCGGAAGCGACTGAAGTCCATGCCGCGCAGGACGGTTTCTTCGTGGCCTTCGACGTCGATTTTCAGGAAGTGGATCGGCCGCTCGGCGGCGTGTTCTTCGCAGATCGAGGTCAGTGTGCGTGCGTTGACGGTGAGGCTTTGCACGTCCATGCCGAGGTTTTTGCGTTCTTGCGCAACGACCGGGTCAGCGGTGGACAGCCCGGTGTCGGGAATGCCGTAGAAAGTCAGTTCGCCCGGCTGGTCGCTGGCCACGCATTGCAGCGTGGTGTCGCGGGGGCGATGCTGGCGGAGTGCGTCGTAGTAGTTCTGCATCGGTTCGACGTTAATACCTTGCCAGCCGCGATCATAAAAGGCTTTGGTGACCGAATCGTGGATCGGGTCATTGGCGCCGACATCGATATAAAAGCCGTTTTCAAAATACTGCAGGGCGCGCCAAAGGCGAACGTCCTCGAAATTCTGTGCGTAAGAAATGAACGTCACGGTCGCTTCCTGTCGGTCAGATTTTTCTTGTTCGGGCGCGCGCTACCTGCACGGCGTAGGTCTGTATAGCAAGGGCGGATGGCAGGCGCAATTGCCCGTTGCCGGCGTCCGCGATTCGGCGGTTATGTCCTTTTGGTCGAGGGCTTATGCACAACAGGCTCTGAAGAGGGCGGGCTTAGGCAGGTTTTTGTGGACGGGTTCTCATTTGAGTCGCAAATCCCTGTTTTGCCGGTTTTTTATTTATGTGAACAAAAAATGACCAGTGCTGTTAATGGCCTGAAACAGCCGTGGATATTGGATCCACGATAAATCCATCAACAGAGTTATCCACAGGTCGTGAAAGATTAAACGCGTTCGGCCAGCAGCAGGAAATTGCGCGGTGTGAGCGGCGCCTCGCAGAAGGTGCCGAGACGTACGACGTATCCTTGTTCGGTGAGGAAAAGTGCCCGGTCAAGATTCAGCCAAAGCTCAAGCGGGCGTCGGAACAGTCCGCGGAGCAGTTCCAGGTTGCGAACTTCGGCCAATCGCTGCCAACCGGCGGCTTCCAGTGCTAGCCAATCTGGCGAGCCGATTGTGGATAACTCTTTCAGCGCTGCCAGGTCGCGGCAGTAATCAGCAAACGGTTTCTCCAGCCAGGCGCTGGGCAGAGAAGGCGTGGGCAGGTATTCGTCGACGCCGCGCACTTGCCGTTGCAACAGATCAAAGGCCAGTCGCCTGGCCATGGAGGTGTCACGCTGACGTCGGACGCGGGCACCGGCGGTGACGGTTTCGCTCATTGGCAGTGAAAGATCTTCCAGCGAGAGCTGTAAGTCTGATCGCGAACCTGCGGAGGACAACGCCTGATATTCAGTGCGACTGATCCGGTTATAGCAGCACGGTGAAACAGCCAATTGCCGGCAACCGGCGGCACTAGCCAGATACATCAGCCGCACATGCAGATCACCGCAAGCGTGCAGGGCAACAGGCGTGTGTTCGGCGCTCAGCAATAAAGCGGTGTTCGCCGCGAGCACATTCTGCTCCACATGCAGCGCATGCAGGTGATGACGCTGACTCAGCGCCTGACCGCTGACAACCAGCGCCGGGTCGTATTCCAGGCAGGTGAGTTGCTGATCAGCACCGAGCAGACGCCTGCCCAAATGCCCTTTTCCCGAACACCAATCCAACCAGTGCTTCGGTTGCGAGGCAAACGACAAGCGGCTGGCGAAGGCCTCGATCTGCTGCCATTTGCGTCCCGGCACATCGACATTCAGACGATGCCCGGCGGTTTCCAGCGAATGCGCAGGCAACTCACCGACCGAACTCAACTCAAGCGACAACGCCGCCAATGAAGCAAACGGCTCCGGCGCATTCAAGAGTTCGGCAGGCTGGTTATGGGCGTTTTCCGCATCTTCCAGCGACCGCCCGCGTAGCCACGAGGCCAGTTCCGGGTAGGACGCTTCCCAAGGCAGTTGCAGATGAGTGAACGGGCGGGGCTTCCACAACGCCTGATGGGCTGTGAGAAATGAATCCAGTGCCGTGAAACGGGCGAGCAGGGCCTCGCCCGTCAGCACGCCGGAAGAATCAGCGCCCTTGGCACGCATCGACGCGCAGCCAGCGTTCCAGCAGTTTGAAACCGCGAACCAGCACGTAAGCCATCACCAGATAGAACACGCCAGCCGCGAAGAAGATCTCCACCGGCAAGTAAGTGCGGGCGATGATTGTGCGCGCCATGCCGGTCAGTTCCAGCAAGGTCACGGTGCTGGCCAGGGCGCTGGCCTTGAGCATCAGGATCACTTCGTTGCTGTAGGCCGGCAGGCCGATACGCGCGGCACGCGGCAGGATGATGTAGAACAGCGCTTTCGGCCGGGACATGCCCAACGCCCGCGCCGCTTCGATCTCGCCCGGCGGAATCGCCTGAATCGCACCACGCAGGATCTCGGCGATGTATGCCGCCGTATGCAGAGTCATGGTTGCGGTGGCGCACCAGAACGGATCGCGCAGGTACGGCCACATCGAGCTGTTACGCACCGCATCGAATTGCGCCAGGCCGTAGTAGACCAGGAACAGCTGAACCAGCAACGGCGTGCCACGGAAAAAGAAGATGTAGCCGTAGGGCAAAGCGCGCACGTACCACAGCTTCGAAGAACGGGCGATGCCCAGTGGAATCGCCAGCAGCAAACCGGCGATCACGGCGATGGCCACCAGCTCCAGGGTCAGCGTCGCGCCTTGGGCCAGTTTCGGCAGCCACTTGATGATGACTTCCCAATTCATTGAGCGCTCCTCGCGAAGCCGCGTGCGGCGCGCTTTTCCAGCAGGTGCATGCCGATCATCGCCAGCACGGTCAGGCACAGGTACATGAGCGCCGCCACCATATAGAAGGTGAACGGCTGCTTGGACACGTTTACGCCGATCTGTGCGTGGCGCATGATTTCTTCCAGGCCGATGACCGACACCAGCGCGGTGTCTTTCATCAGGATCATGAACAGGTTGCCCAGGCCGGGCAGGGCGATGCGCCACATCTGCGGCATGATCAGTCGGGTGAAGATCCGCCATTTCGACAGGCCCAGGGCCACGCCGGCCTCACGGTGGCCTTTGGGAATGGCGAGGATCGCGCCACGAAACACTTCCGTGGCGTAGGCGCCGAAGCACAGGCCCAGCGCGATGACGCCGGCGGCGAAGGCGCTGAGTTCCAGTTCGGGGTTGCCGAGGAATTCACCGAGCGCGCGCATCGCGTTGACCGTACCGAAGTAGATCAACAGCACCCAGAGCAATTCCGGGACGCCACGCACCAGGGTCGAATAGGTTCCGCCAAGCCATTGCAGCGGCTTGTACGGGGACGTCTTGGCCAAGGCGCCGAGCAGACCGAGCACCAGCCCCAGGCACAGGGCCGAGAGTGCCAGTTTGACGGTCATCAGCGCGCCGGCGAAAAGCGCCGGGCCGAATCCGTAGAGGTCGATAATCATGGATTTCTTTTCAAATCGCGGCAGGCAAGGCCGGGGATCGGCGCCGTCATGTAACGGCGCCGATCCGGCAGGTCAGGATCAGTAGATGCTGAACGGGAAGTACTTGTCGTTGATCTTCTTGTAGGTGCCGTCGGCAACGATTTCCTTCAGCGCGGCGTTCAGCTTCTCGCGGATCGGGTCGCCTTTACGTACAGCGATACCGATCTTGTCGCTTTCTTCCACCGGGTCGCCCTTGAATTCGTAGGCTTTGCCGGCGTCGCTTTTCAGCCACTCGTAGTTGACGTATTTGTCGGCGAGGATGCCGTCCAGGCGACCGGAGGTCAGGTCGAGGTAAGCGTTTTCCTGGGTGTCATACAGCTTGACGGTGATGTCGTCACCGAAGTTGTCTTCCAGGAAGGTGCCGGCCAGGGTCGCACGCTGGGCGCCGATCACTTTGCCTTTCAGCGCAGCCTTGTCGGTTTTGAAGTCGACGTTTTTCGGCGCGATGAATTGCAGCTTGTTGGAGTAGTACGGGTCGGTGAAGTCCACCGCTTGCTTGCGCTCGTCGGTGATCGACATCGAGGAGATCAGGAAGTCGAACTTCTTGGCGTTCAGGGCCGGGATGATGCCGTCCCAGTCCGAGGTAACCACGGAGCATTCAACTTTCATCTTGGCGCACAGGGCGTCGCCGATGTCTTTGTCGAAGCCGACGACGTTGCCGCTGGCGTCTTTATTGTTGAACGGCGGGTAAGCCGCTTCGATGCCCATCTTCAGGGTCTCGGCCATGGCACCGGCGCTGAACGCGAGGGTGACGGCGGCGGCCAGGAAGACCTTTTTGTAGTTCTGCATGCGGGTAGCTCCGTTAGCGGTTGCTGGACATGAATTGTTTGCAGCGCGCCGAAAGCGGGTTTTCGAACACCTGCTGTGGCGATCCTTGCTCTTCTACCAGGCCCTGGTGGAGGAACACCACTTCGCTGGAGACCTGACGGGCGAAGCCCATTTCATGGGTCACGAGCAGCATGGTGCGGCCTTCTTCGGCCAATGCGCGGATGACATTAAGTACTTCCTGGACCATTTCCGGGTCAAGGGCGGAGGTGGGCTCGTCGAAGAGGATCACCTTGGGCTGCATCGCCAGCGTACGGGCAATCGCCGCGCGCTGTTGCTGGCCGCCGGACAGTTGCGCCGGATAAGCGTGGCGCTTGTCGGCGATGCCGACCTTGGCCAGCAGCGCTTCGGCCACTTCGATGGCTTCGGCCTTGCTCTGGCCGAGCACGCGGCGCGGGGCTTCGATGATGTTGTCGAGCACGCTCATGTGCGGCCACAGATTAAAGTTTTGAAACACAAAACCAATCTCGGAGCGCAGGCGATTGATCTGCTTGCCGTCGGCGGCAACCAGTTCGCCATTCTTGGCGGCCTTGAGCTTGAGTTCTTCCCCGGCGACCAGGATCTGGCCTTGATGCGGGTTTTCCAACAGGTTGATGCAACGCAGGAACGTGGACTTGCCGGAACCGGAGGAACCCAGGATCGAGATCACATCGCCGTCGCGGGCGGTCAGCGAGATGCCTTTGAGCACCTCAAGCTGTCCGTAGCGTTTGTGCAAGTTGCGGATTTCAAGCGCGGGCGTGGCCTCAGCCATGTGCGTTCCTCATATATGTTGCGCTCCTGCTGTTGGTTGGCCTTCCTGGCGAGGCGGCCAAGCTAGCATAGCGTTTCAATGGCAGCCAACAGCGCTACGAGCGGTAAACGGATGGCGTGTGGCAGGTTGTCGCATCGGCGCAGCAGACTGTCGCCCCATCAACAACCGAACGGGTGTTTGAACGTGGATTCCCGTAGGTGTCGCGTAAAAAAAGGCGCGATGTTGCCACCTTTGGCGGGGTGTTGGAAGCGCTAACCGGCCGAACGTTCCTCATTCGCCCTTTTATTGTGCATCCCGTACTTTTTCAGTGTGTTTCTGGTGCGCTGATTCGTTTGAAAAGTGAGTCGCAGGGTAACGCTTTGGCGAAAGGCCAGTATTCTCAAGGACTTGCGATGACTGTCCGGTCGCGCTGAAAACCGCAGGCCAGAAGAGGTTGAAACATTTTGGCGCAATTATTGCGTGCAGAATCTGGAACGCCCCGTTGGTTTCTTTTTACGAGAAGGAAAACCAGACGGGCCGGACTGAATCGCTTTCCTCGCAAAGGTAGTTTCAATGAGCAGTACCCAAAGCTCCAATGGCCTCGAACAGGGGCTCAAACCGCGTCATGTGACCATGCTGTCGATCGCCGGGGTGATCGGTGCAGGTCTGTTCGTAGGCTCCGGCCACGCCATCGCCGCCGCCGGTCCCGCTGTTCTGCTGGCTTACGCCGCGGCTGGCGCGCTGGTTGTGCTGGTGATGCGCATGCTTGGCGAAATGGCTGTTGCCTCGCCTGACACTGGCTCGTTCTCGACTTACGCCGACCGCGCTATCGGTCACTGGGCCGGTTTCACCATCGGCTGGCTGTACTGGTGGTTCTGGGTTTTGGTGATTCCGCTGGAGGCCAACGCCGCTGCAACCATCCTGCACGCGTGGTTCCCGGGTGTGGATATCTGGGCCTTCGCGCTGATCATCACCATGCTGCTGACGGTGACTAACCTGTTCAGCGTGAAAAACTACGGTGAGTTCGAATTCTGGTTCGCCCTGCTCAAAGTCGTGGCGATCATCGGTTTCATCATCCTCGGCGTCGCAGCCATTTTCGGCTTCCTGCCGAACAGCCAGGTCAGCGGCGTGTCGCACATCTTCGACACCCAGGGCTTCCTGCCAAACGGCATGGGCGCGGTGCTGGGCGCGATCCTGACCACCATGTTCTCCTTCATGGGTACCGAGATCGTGACCATCGCGGCCGCGGAATCGAAGAACCCGGGCAAGCAGATTTCCAAGGCCACCAACTCGGTGATCTGGCGGATCGGTTTGTTCTACCTCGTATCGATCTTCATCGTTGTGGCCCTGGTGCCATGGAACGACCCGGTTCTGGCCAGCGTCGGTTCCTACCAGACCGTGCTTGAGCGCATGGGTATCCCGAACGCCAAGATGATCGTCGACATCGTGGTTCTGGTTGCTGTGACCAGCTGCCTGAACTCGGCGCTGTACACTTCTTCGCGCATGCTGTTCTCCCTCGGCAAGCGTGGCGATGCACCGGCCATGGCGACCCGCACCAACAAGAGCGGCACCCCTTACTGGGCGGTGATGCTGTCCACCGGCGCGGCGTTCCTGTGCACCTTCGCCAACTACGTGGCCCCGGCTGCGGTGTTCGAGTTCCTGCTGGCGAGCTCCGGCGCCATCGCGCTGCTGGTGTACCTGGTGATCGCGATTTCGCAACTGCGCATGCGTAAACAACGCATGGCTCGCGGCGAAAAAATCGTCTTCAGCATGTGGCTGTTCCCGGGCCTGACCTACGCGGTGATCGTATTCATCGTCGCGGCCCTGACCATCATGCTGTTTCAGGACGCCCACCGCGTGGAAATCCTCGCGACCGGCCTGCTCAGCCTGCTGGTGGTCGCTGCCGGCCTGCTGGTGGCTCGCCGCCGCAATCTGGAAAAACGTGGCGCCGCGGTTCTGAACTGATCCGCAACGCGTAACGCAAAACGGCCGCTATCAGTGATGACAAGCGGCCGTTTTTGTTACTGCGAGCGGTTTATTCGCTCTTCTCTTCCTGCGCTTCCACCGACTGACCGTAGGTGTCCAGCGCAATCCCGAAATCGCTGATGAACTCCGGTTCGCTCAGCCAGGCCTGGGCGGTCTCGCGATCCATGCCGTCGGCCCACATGCGGTAGTCGATCAGCATATCGGCGGCCAGGTGAGTGGCGGCCATGCCTTCGTTCTCGGCGTTTTCCATGTCCAGCAGTTCAGGGTGATCGACGATGATGAACGCCAGCTCGCGGAGCAGCGTCAGCAGCATTTCGTTGCGGCTGACGGCTTCGGCGTCGCGCATCTTGCTGAACATCGCCAGGGTGTATTCCGGGATCGGCTCGGCGAGGTGGCCGAGGTCATCGTCCTGCGCCAGAGGTTTGCGACCGACCATGCGGATCTGCTTGGCTTTGGCCTTGGCGCGTTTGGCGCGTTTCTGTTGCTTGTTCAGGGATGCCATGGGAACTCAGTTTTTCTGTTGGGTTTGTGCGGCGATTGCGTCGGACGCGGCCACATAGTCTTTCTGGAAATCCGGCGATTCGATCCACGCCAGAGCGCCAGCCTCGTCGGTCTCGGTGGACCATTGGCGGTACTCGATCAGCGCGGCGAGGATGAAATCCATCGCGCCTTCTTCGCCTTCCTGCTCGTACACCAGCTCCAGCAGTGGGTCTTCGAGGAACGCGGTGCACAGGGCCTGCTGGCTGATCTTCTCGGCGTCGATCATTTTCTTGAACAGTTCGGTCAGGTCCACCGACTCGAAGTCGATGCGGTCGTCGTTCGGGTCCAGCTCGACTGGCGCTTCCGCACGTTTGGTGCGGTTCTGCTTGGCCTTGGTCTTGGCCCGGGCGGCGCGTTTTTGCTGCTTGTTGGCGGAAGCCATGGTGTGTGTTCCGTGGTGCGTTAAAGGGCTTGGCTGCGTGGGATTTTGCGCCCCGGTGTGTCGGAGGCCAGTTCGCCGGTCTGCAGCCAGGTCAGAGCGATGGGCCATAGTGTGGCTTGGTATGCGCTGCGAAAAAAGGCGAAATGTCCGACTTGCTGCTCACCGATGTCCTGCGGCTCGATTCGCAGGTGGGTCTTTTGCGCGTTGTGGAAGTAAGCGAGCAGGCGTTCGATGGCGGGAATCGTGCCGTAGGGATCGTCGCTGATGCTGATTGCCAGGGCTTTGGCCCGGACGTTGGCGAAGGGCAAGTCCGCCATCGCTCTGCCGCTCGGGCGCCGCTCATAACGCGCGGCAGGCGTGCTCCAGTCGCGCACCACGCCGGCGGGCGTGTCTTCCAGCCAGCCAAGTCGCTTGCCCGGAAAGTAGCCACAGAGCAGCGTGACCAACGGCATCAGCAGATGCCATTTGCCGAACATTCGCCAGCGGTGCTCGGGCGCGTAATCGCGCCAGTAAGCGAACTGCGCGCCGACCGTCACCAGTCGTCGGATTATCTTTCCAGAGGCCCCCAGGCCTGCTGCGCAGCCGCCGAAGCTGTGCCCGACCACATCGATCGGCTGCCCGGGAAATTCCCGCTGCGCGCACTTGAGCATCGCCTCGAAATCCAGCGCGCCCCAATCCGTCCACGAAGCCTGCAAACGCTTCATCGACTTTGGTCGCGACTCGCCAATGCCCCGGTAGTCGTAAATGATCACGTCAAAGCCGTTGGCGAACAGGTACGCCGCGAAGCGTGAGTAGTGGCGGCAACGCACGGATGTGGCGGCGTTGATGATCACCACTGGGCGTTGTGGGTCGGGCGAAGCGTGGCGCCAGGTGAAGCCGCCGAGCAGATAGCCATCGGCGGCGGGTTCCTGAAAGGGTGCGTCCTGAACATCGCTTTCGAGCGTGGTTTCGCTCCGGGCATCTTCCAGTACGTGCGTCTCTTGAAAACCCATGGCTCTCGACCTTCGCGGAGTAGCTGCCAACGATAGTCCCAGCCAGCTCGGTGAACAATCCGTCGACGGTCAATCAGCCGTCTGATCGCTCAAGCGTTCTTCCAGTCGAGTGTGTTCACGGTTCAACTCCGCTCGTAACTCCTCTTCACTCGGCAGCACCAGTTTGTAGCTGCTGGCGAACAGTTGTTCATTGCCCTTGAGGATCGTGTAGCGCGCAACCGATTCATTTTGCTGTGCGCAGAGAATGATCCCCACCGTTGGCCCGTCGCCCTCGCTGCGTTTCAGGTCGTCGTACATGCGGATGTACATGTCCATCTGGCCCACGTCGCGGGCGCTGAGTTTGCCGCGCTTCAGATCGAGGATGACGAAGCATTTGAGCAGGTAGTTGTAGAACACCAGGTCAATGTAAAAATCATCGTCGCCAGCGCTGATGCGTTGCTGGCGACCGACAAAAGCGAAGCCTTTGCCCAGCTCAAGGAGAAATCCCTGGAGCTGATCCATCAGGGCCTGTTCCAGTTCGGACTCCTGAAGCTTGCCCGGTGATGGCAGGCCGAGAAATTCCAGCAGGACGGGGTCGCGGATGAATTCCCGGGGATTGCTTTTCATCGCGGCAATGTTGGTCGCGGCCTCTGCATAGACGTCGGTTTTGTCTCGGCTCAGCAACAGGCGTTCGTAGTAGAGCGTGTTGATCTGGCGATCAAGGGCGCGGCTTGACCAGTTTTGTGCAGCGGCTTCGTTCATGTACCACTGCCGGGCGGGTTCGCTTTCGACCTGCAATATCCTGCGGTAATGGGTCCAGCTCAATTCGAGACGCAGTGCGTCTCGAATTGGAAAGAGCTGATAAAACTGCCGCATTTTTCGAAGATTAGTAACGTCGAAGCCTTTCCCAAAGTCCGCAGTCAGTTCCTTTGCCAACGTAGCCAGGAGCTGTTTTCCATACCCCGCGCGCCGGGCACCCTGTTGCTCGAACTCGACAATGTGTCGCCCGATCTGCCAGCAGGTCTGGACCTGAATCGTGTCGACCGTTCGCAGCGCTTTCTGCCGCGCCTCGCGTATCAGTTCGCCCAGGTCGCCCAGTAGCGAATCAATTTTTGGATCTTGCGTGTCAGCAGGTTTTAGTTGGCTCATCAGGTCTTCCGGCTCAGGGGGAACAGAAGCAAGAGCATGCCAATTGCCTTGGTCTGGGGATGCCGGCCGCCTCTGATGCCACTGAAGGAAGAGTGGGCGGGTTTTGCGAGATCAGGCTGACGAAGTCCGCGAACGAGGAGTACGGCGTGTAGTCCTTTTCGTATCAACCGCAACTCCCAATCGTTCTAAAACCCACCCCGCAAGACAAAATCTAAACAGAGGTAACGATTGGGTTCCGCGAGAGCCCGGGAGTCGTCCTCATGAAACGCGTTCTTTCCTTCGTGCTGTCCGTTGCCGCTGCGGCGGTGCTGCTGTTTCCGATCATGGCGCAGGCTGCGAGTCTGGAGCCGGTCGACAGTTCTGCTGTGCAGGTTCAGCAGCAAGAGCAAAACGGTGTTCGCTATCTGGCCGGCGGGATTGGTGAAGATGAGTCGAAAGCCATTCAGCAATCCGCGGGCTACAACCTGCACATGACGTTCGCCGTCGGCATGCAAAACCAGTACACCGCCGATGTCGACGTGATGATTCAGAAAGCTCCGGGCCAGACCGTGCTGACGCTGAATCAGACCGGTCCATTGGTCTACGTACAGTTACCGCCCGGCAAATACACGGTCGTCGCGACCCGCAATGGTGAAACGCGCCGGGATGCGGCGGAAATTGGCGGCGGTGCTGCGCGCAATCTGGTGTTTCACTGGAATGACAACAGCTAGTGGCGTTACCGGTCGCGCCGGGAAGGCGCGACCGTTGCCGTGCGGCCCAGCCAGATCAATAACCACGCGGCGCCCGACAGGAAGAGGGCGAGGAGGCAATGCGTGGCGACGGCAAACCAGAAGCTGGCGGGTTGTGTGGTCAGCGAATACACGGCGAAGCGTTTGCCGCGTGCCATGTTGCTGATGCGCCCCTGAATCAGACCGTCCACGGTTTCGTAGGCAATCAGGCCGATACACAGGATCAGCACCAGGCCGAGCGCGATCATCAGCCAGTCGGTGCGTTTTACGGGTTGCGCGGGATGGGGCAGGGGGACGCGGGTTCTTCTCTGGTTCATCGCGGGGATGACCCTCTTCCGTAAGGGTTGGGCAACGTATCGCGAATTCCGGCCTGCAAGAAGGGCGGGATCGGGCCGTCATCAAATCGCAGGCATAAAAAAACCCTGAATCTTGCGATTCAGGGTTTTCGGTATTTGGTGCCCAGAGACGGAATCGAACCGCCGACACGGGGATTTTCAATCCCCTGCTCTACCGACTGAGCTATCTGGGCAACGGGGCGCATTAAAAGGGTTTTTCGGATTTACGTCAACGACTTTTTTAAAATTTCTTAAATTAATTCCGTCGCTTACGATCCGACCCCCGATTTTGCGGGGTTTACTCTGCAGGCGGAACGTAGCCTTCCGCTTGAGCGTATTCCTCGCCGGAGAAGTACTTGTCCATTTCGCCCTGAAGAAATTTGCGGTCTTCGGCGTTCATCATGTTCAGGCGTTTTTCGTTGATCAGCAGGGTCTGGTGTTTCTGCCAGTCGGCCCAGGCCTTGGCAGAGACGTGTTCGAAGATGTCCTGGCCCTTGGCGCCCGGGTACGGTGGGCGCTCCAGGCCTTCGAGTTGTTCTTTGTACTTGCGGCACATTACGGTGCGGGTCATGTCGACTCTCCTGCATTCAAGACGGCGGCCGCGCGTTCGAGCAAGGTCTTGACCGGGGCGGCGAGGCCCAGGCGCGGCGGGGTGGCGAGGTTATACCAGAGCCAGTCGGCCTCGGCCACGTGACCGCCGGCTTCCTGTACCTGAACCAGCCAGGGTTCGATGGACAGCTGGAAGTGGCTGAAGGTGTGGACAAGGCTCGGCAGCGCCTGCTGCTCGCCCAGTTCCAGCGAGTGCTGCGCAGCGAGGTGTTGCAGGTCGTCGAGGCCATCGAGTTCCGGCAGGCTCCACAAACCGCCCCACAATCCGCTGGACGGGCGGCGATAGAGCAAAATCGCGCCGTCCTCGTTGGCCAGCAGTGGCATCAATGTGCGTTTCTGCGGGATGGCTTTACGCGGCTTGGGGATCGGGTAACGCGTCTCCAGGCCGAGCATGTGCGCTTCGCAGCCCTTTTCCAGCGGACACAGCAGGCAGCTCGGCTTGCTGCGGGTGCAGAGTGTGGCGCCTAGATCCATCATCGCCTGGGTGTAGGCGTTGACCCGATCCTGCGGCGTAAAGCGCTCGGCGTTGGCCCACAGCTGTTTGGCGACCTTCGGTTCGCCGGGGTAGCCCTCCTGCGCGGTAAAGCGCGCCAGCACCCGTTTGACGTTGCCGTCGAGAATCGGCGCGCGCAGGCCCATGCTGATGCTGGCGATCGCGCCCGCAGTCGACAGGCCGATGCCCGGCAAATCCGTGAGCTTCTCGACATCCCGGGGAAACTCGCCGCCGTACTGGCTGACGACAATCTTCGCGGTCTTCTGCAGATTGCGCGCACGGGTGTAGTAACCCAACCCCGTCCACAGGTGCAGCACTTCGTCCTCCGGCGCTTCGGCCAGGGCTTCGACCGTCGGCAGCGCCGCCATGAAGCGGTCGAAGTAATTGAGCACGGTGCTGACCTGAGTCTGCTGCAACATGATCTCGGACACCCACACCCGATACGGGTTGATGTTCTGTTGCCAGGGCAAATCATGGCGTCCGTGGCGGTCGAACCATTCCAGCACCGCCGTGGAAAACTGCTCCGCTCTCATCGCTTGAACAGCCCCTTCAATGCGTTTTTCAGTTCCGGGCTGACTTTGTCACCCAGTTTCTCGTCGATTTTTTCGCTGATCTTGTCGCCGGCCAGTTTGGTCGCGACCTGGCCCATGCGTTCGTTGTCCACGCGGCAGGCCTTGGCGCCCAGTTCCAACGGGCCACGGCAGCGCAGCGGCCATTCGATGCCGACGAATTTGTCACCTACCTGGCAGGCCGGGTCCGGCATGGCGCTGGTGTCGCCTTCGACGATGATGCCGACGCGATAGTCCATGCCCAGCACCTTGAGGTCGATATCGCCGTCACCGTTGACGCTCATGCCGGGGATGCGCACTTTCAGGTCCGGGTTGCTGGCCACGCCGTTGCGGAAGGTCAGGTTGCCCTTGAGTTCCTGGAACGGCGTGTCCTTGCCGCGCGGCTCGCCGCTCAGGGATTTGCGGTTGAGTGTGGCGATGCCCTTGCACAGTTGCTGCTCAAGGTTGGCGTTGAGCAGCACGCCGTTGTTGATCACGAAACTGGCGTTGCCATTGAGGGTTTCGATCAGCGCCTGCTGGCTGTTGCCGCTGCCGGTGACGGTGCTGGTGAGATTGACCAGACCCTTGACCGGCGGATTCTTGCCCTGGCTTTCGAGGATTTTCTCCACCGGCACCCGGTTGATCCGGGTCTGCAGGTTCAGTATCGGCGCGGTCTGGCGCACGTCCAGCGTGCCCTTGGCTTCGAAGTCGCCGTTGTACAGCTCGCCGCGCAGGTTCTCCAGGGTCAGCAGGCCGCCCTGGCCGGTGGCTTTCAGTGCGGCGTTCTGAATTGGCAGCTTGTCGAGGGTCAACTGGCCGAAGGTCAGGTCGGCGTTTACGTCGAGTTTGCTCAGGCGCTCAACAGGGAACAGGCGCTCGGTGCTCCAGGCGCTTTTGCTCGGTTTTTCCGGCAGCGGTGTGCTGCCGGCACCGGCCATTGCATCGGCCTCGGTGCTGGCGACTTCGGCCTGACGGACCTGAGTGGCGTTGTTGGCTTTTTCCGATTTCGGCGGCAGATAACGGTCAACGTTGAAGGTGTCGGCCTTGAGGACCGCCCGCAGCGATTGCTTGGCGAAATCTTCGACGGCGATGCGGCCGCTGAAGCTGCTGTCGTCGAGTTTCAGGTTGATGTTGTCCAGCGCCACGCTGGTCGGCGTCGCGGCGACACGGCTGACCAGTTCAACCTTGCTCAGGCTGCCTTCGGCCATGGTCGGCAGGGTCTGGCCAATGCTGTCGACGAATTTCGCCAGGTCGAACTGGGCGATGGAAATCCCGCCGGTGATCTGTGGCGTCTTGTCCAGGTCGTTGGCCTTCAACTCGCCCAAGGCGCGCAACTGATTGACCGAAAGCTTGATGCCGGTCCATTCGGCGACGTTGGCGGCCTTGTCCAGCAACAGTTGGCCTTGGGCGGCGAAGGTCACGGTCTTGCCCTGTAGCGGATCACCGGCGACTTCGCCGGAAAGCTTCAGGTCTTCGAACTTGTAGCGTTGCAGGGCGCGTTCGAAGCGCAGCTCGCCGTTGAGCTCGGTGCGCACCCGCAGCACTGGCTGGTTGGTGCCGAGGAACGCGGTGGCCTTGACCGGGATGTTGGTCGAATCGTGAACCGCGCCGGTGCTCAACTGGATGCTTTCGGCGCTGAATTGCTTGCCGGTCAACTCGTCGTTGTATTCCACGCGGGCGTTGTTGACGGTCAGGCTGTCGATGTCGAGGCGAATCGGCTGGGCCGGTTTTTCCGGTTGCGGGGTGGCCTCGGGGGCGGTTTCGGCCGTGGTGGTTGGCGCCGGGGCGCTGCCGGCCTTGGGTGGTACCTTGCCGATATCTTCCCAGTTGCCGTGACCATTCTTGTCACGGTTCAGGCGCAGGTTCAGGCCTTCGACGCGCACGTCGCTCATCTGCACTTCACGGCGCAGCAGCGGCAGCACGCGCACGGACAGGCCGAGCATCTGCAGGTCGGCGAACGGTTCGGCAGGTTTGGCCAGGGTCGCGACGCTGGCCTCGTGCAGTTCCAGGCCGAGCCACGGGAACAGGCTCCAGCCGATGTCGCCATTGAGCGTCAGCTCGATGTGGGCCTTGTCGCGGGCTATCTGGCGGATCTCGTCTTTGTAGTCGTTGGGATCAAACAGGTGGGTCAGGGCGAAGCCCGCCGCCACAATGATCAGCAACAGCCCGAGAAGTACCAGACCCAGGATTTTGCCGAACGCTTTCATGGGCGAGTCCTTGTAAGTAGTCGAATTCGTAATTTAGCCGGGGAGTATAGCGCTGCATCAACCCGCGCTGTTGCGGTGTCCCGTGCAGCCTGCTGAACCGTGATGTACAGCGCTTCGACAACGATCGGCATCGGGGTTCCCCGGCATCAGGAGATCAGATGACTCAAAAAAGGTGATATCAGTTTGGTTTTTCTGTCACGTGCAAATGGTAACCTTCGCCCGTTCGTCCGCCCATCTGCGACTTAACGTCGCGCTTTCAAGGAGCTTCACCCGCAAAAAACGGTCATGCCTGCGTGCATAAAGGCCGGGGGTGAGCAGTGGCTGGCGAACCATACTAATAATTGGGGGATACACAATGAGCACGACCATTACGGCGGACGGCCTCAAAGCCGATCAGCCCGGATTCCTGTCCAAGGAACGCATCATCGCCAAGCCCGGTTTCAACCGTTGGCTGGTCCCGCCGGCCGCTCTGGCCATTCACCTGTGCATCGGCATGGCCTACGGCTTCTCGGTGTTCTGGTTGCCGCTGTCCAAGGCGCTGGGCGTGACCGCTCCGGTGGCTTGCGCACCGGACATGAGCTTCATCGCACAAGTCTTCTCGTCGCAATGCGACTGGCCGATCTCCATGCTCGGCTGGATCTACACCCTGTTCTTCATCTTCCTCGGCTGCTCGGCAGCGATCTGGGGTGGCTGGCTCGAACACGCAGGCCCGCGCAAGGCCGGCGTTGTATCGGCACTGTGCTGGTGCGGCGGTCTGCTGATTTCCGCACTGGGTATCTATACCCACCAGATCTGGCTGATGTGGATCGGCTCCGGCGTGATCGGCGGTATCGGTCTGGGCCTGGGCTACATTTCGCCGGTGTCGACCCTGATCAAGTGGTTCCCGGACAAGCGCGGCATGGCGACCGGCATGGCGATCATGGGTTTCGGCGGTGGCGCGATGGTTGGCGCTCCGCTGGCAACCGCTCTGATGAGCCATTTCGCTTCGCCGGCTGGCGTTGGCGTGTGGCAGAGCTTCGTGGCCATGGCCGCGATCTACTTCGTGTTCATGATCGGTGGCGCCTTGGCCTACCGCGTACCGCCAACCGGCTGGAAGCCTGAAGGCTGGACCGCACCGGCGAAGAAAGCGTCGAACGCGATGATCACCCACCGTCACGTGCACGTGAATGTGGCGTGGAAAACCCCGCAATTCCGTCTGGTGTGGCTGGTGCTGTGCCTGAACGTGTCCGCCGGTATCGGCATCCTCGGCATGGCTTCGCCACTGTTGCAGGAAGTGTTCGGCGGCAAGCTGCTGGGCAATGATCTGCCGTTCGGTCAGCTGGACGCCGGTCAACTGGCTTCCATCGCTGCCATTGCAGCCGGTTTCACCGGTCTGCTGAGCCTGTTCAACATCGGCGGTCGTTTCTTCTGGGCGTCGTTCTCGGACTACCTGGGCCGCAAGAACACTTACTTCGTGTTCTTCGCACTGGGTTTTGCGCTGTACGCACTGATCCCGAACCTCGGTCACCTGGGCAACGTTGCGCTGTTCGTGGCGGCGTTCTGCATCATCCTGTCGATGTACGGCGGTGGTTTTGCGACCGTTCCGGCCTATCTGGCCGACCTGTTTGGTACACAGATGGTTGGCGCGATCCACGGTCGTCTGCTGACGGCCTGGGCCGCCGCTGGCGTGCTGGGTCCGGTGCTGGTGAACTACCTGCGTGAGTATCAGCTGAGCATCGGTGTTGAACGCGCTGCCGCTTACGACATCACCCTGTACATCCTCGCTGGCCTGCTGGTGCTGGGCTTCCTGTGCAACCTGCTGGTGCGCCCGGTGGCCGACAAGTACTTCATGACCGACGCCGAACTGGCCGCCGAACAGGCGCTGGGCCACGACAAGGGTGCTGACGCCAGCACCGTGCTGGAGTGGAAAGCCGCGCCAGGCAGCAAGCCATTGGCGATCGCTGCGTGGCTGGTGGTGGGGATTCCGTTGGCGTGGGGTGTGTGGGTGACCCTGCAGAAGACGGCGGTTCTGTTCCACTAAGTAACCGTTAAAACGCAGAACCCCTGTGGGAGCGGGCTTGCCCGCGAAGGCGTCCGGTCAGTCGACATCACTGTTGATTGACCCACTGCTTTCGCGAGCAAGCCCGCTCCCACATTTGTTTCCGGGTGCCTGTAATGGCTTGTATGGACATGTCTACCCGCGACAGTCGGGGCTTCTATCCGTCTGCCATATCACCTCTCGTGTTTCTGTTTCGGCCCCGCGCCCCTATAATGGCTGCCTTTTTCGCCCAATGATTTTGCGGAGCTGGTGATGGCCGAACGTAAGGCGTCTGTCGAGCGCGACACTCTGGAAACCCAGATCAAAGCCTCGATCAACCTTGATGGCACCGGAAAGGCCCGATTCAATGTCGGTGTTCCTTTTCTTGAGCACATGCTGGATCAGATCGCCCGTCACGGGTTGATCGACCTGGATATCGAATGCAAGGGCGATCTGCATATCGACGACCACCATACGGTGGAAGACGTCGGTATCACCCTCGGCCAGGCCTTCGCGCAAGCCATTGGCGACAAGAAAGGCATCCGTCGCTATGGCCACGCCTACGTGCCGCTCGATGAAGCGCTGTCGCGCGTGGTGATCGACTTCTCCGGCCGCCCAGGCCTGCAGATGCACGTGCCGTACACCCGCGCCACCGTTGGCGGCTTCGACGTCGACCTGTTCCAGGAATTCTTCCAGGGCTTCGTCAACCACGCGCTGGTCAGCCTGCACATCGACAACCTGCGCGGCACCAACACCCACCACCAGATCGAAACCGTGTTCAAGGCATTCGGCCGCGCGCTGCGCATGGCCGTCGAGCTGGATGACCGCATGGCCGGCCAGATGCCTTCGACCAAGGGCGTCCTGTAATGCAGACGGTTGCAGTTATCGATTACGGCATGGGCAACCTGCACTCGGTGGCCAAGGCCCTTGAGCACGTCGGTGCCGGCAAGGTGCTGATCACCAGCGATGCGGCAGTGATCCGCGAAGCCGACCGTGTGGTTTTCCCAGGCGTCGGCGCGATTCGCGATTGCATGGCGGAGATCCGTCGCCTCGGTTTCGATTCGCTGGTGCGTGAAGTCAGCCAGGATCGTCCGTTCCTCGGCATCTGCGTCGGCATGCAAGCCTTGCTCGACAGCAGCGAAGAGAACGACGGCGTTGACTGCATCGGCCTGTTCCCGGGCGCGGTGAAGTTCTTCGGCAAAGACCTGCATGAAGACGGCGAACACCTGAAAGTCCCGCACATGGGCTGGAACGAAGTGAAGCAGGCGGTGGATCACCCGCTGTGGCACAACATTCCGGACCTGGCGCGTTTCTACTTCGTGCACAGCTACTACATCGCCGCCGGCAACCCGCGGCAGGTGGTTGGCAGCGGTCATTACGGCGTCGATTTCGCCGCGGCGCTGGCCGAAGGTTCGCGTTTCGCCGTGCAGTTTCACCCGGAGAAGAGCCATACCCATGGCCTGCAATTGCTGCAGAACTTCGCTGCGTGGGACGGTCGCTGGTAAATGGCCGTCAAGAAATCCAAGCCGCCGATCCTGACCCTCACTCCCGAGCAGGAGAGCGAGGCCAACCGCAAGATTCAGCGGTTCATGGAGGATCGTTTCGAACTGGACCTGGGTTCGTTCGAGGCGGCGGAAATTCTTGAGCTGTTTACCCGCGAAATTGCTCCGCACTATTACAACAGGGCGATTTTCGATGTGCAGACCCACCTCAAGGAGCGGTTTGAAAGCATCGAAAGCGACCTGTGGGCGCTCGAGAAAAACTGATTTCCGAGCCAAGCTGAACATTCAAATTTGAAGGTTTGCCAGATGCTGATTATTCCCGCTATCGATCTTAAAGACGGTGCCTGCGTACGTCTGCGCCAGGGCCGCATGGAAGATTCCACAGTGTTCTCCGATGACCCGGTGAGCATGGCTGCCAAGTGGGTGGAGGGCGGTTGCCGCCGTCTGCATCTGGTCGACCTGAACGGCGCTTTCGAAGGCCAGCCGGTCAACGGCGAAGTGGTGACCGCGATCGCCAAGCGCTACCCGACCCTGCCGATCCAGATCGGCGGCGGCATCCGTTCGCTGGAAACCATCGAGCACTACGTCAAGGCGGGCGTCAGCTACGTGATCATCGGCACCAAAGCGGTGAAGGATCCGGCGTTCGTCGCTGAAGCCTGCCGCGCGTTCCCGGGCAAGATCATCGTCGGTCTGGATGCCAAAGACGGTTTCGTCGCCACCGATGGCTGGGCTGAAATCAGCACCGTGCAGGTCATCGACCTGGCCAAGCAATTTGAAGCCGACGGCGTGTCCTCGATCGTTTATACCGACATCGCCAAAGACGGCATGATGCAGGGCTGCAACGTTCCGTTCACCGCTGCGCTGGCTGCTGCCACCAAGATCCCGGTGATCGCTTCCGGCGGCATTCACAACCTGGGTGACATCAAGTCGCTGCTCGACGCCAAGGCGCCGGGCATCATCGGCGCCATCACCGGCCGGGCGATCTACGAAGGCACTCTCGACGTCGCCGAAGCGCAAGCTTTCTGCGACTCGTACCAAGGCTGAGGACTGACCATGGCGCTGGCCAAACGCATCATCCCTTGCCTGGACGTGGACAACGGCCGGGTCGTCAAAGGTGTGAAGTTCGAGAACATCCGTGACGCCGGTGACCCGGTGGAAATCGCCCGTCGCTACGACGAACAGGGTGCCGACGAGATTACCTTTCTCGACATCACCGCCAGCGTCGATGGCCGTGACACCACGCTGCACACCGTCGAGCGCATGGCCAGCCAGGTGTTCATCCCGCTGACCGTCGGCGGTGGCGTGCGTACCGTGCAGGACATCCGCAACCTGCTCAATGCCGGTGCGGACAAGGTGTCGATCAACACCGCTGCCGTGTTCAACCCGGAATTCGTCGGCGAAGCGGCGCAGCATTTCGGCTCGCAATGCATCGTCGTCGCCATCGACGCGAAGAAGGTCTCCGGCCCGGGCGAAACCCCGCGCTGGGAAATCTTCACCCACGGCGGTCGCAAGCCGACCGGCCTCGACGCGGTCGAGTGGGCGAAGAAAATGGAAGGCCTGGGTGCCGGTGAAATCCTCCTGACCAGCATGGATCAGGACGGCATGAAAAACGGTTTCGACCTCGGCGTGACCCGCGCCATCAGCGATGCGCTGGGCATTCCGGTGATCGCCTCCGGCGGCGTCGGCAACCTGCAGCATCTGGCTGACGGCATCCTTGAAGGTCACGCCAGCGCGGTGCTGGCGGCGAGTATTTTCCACTTCGGCGAATACACCGTTCAGGAAGCCAAGGCCTACATGGCCAAACGCGGCATCGTAATGCGTTAAACATCCATACAGGCCAGTGGACAGCATGGCGTACCCAAGGCACTCTTGGGCACGCCATGGATTTCGGTAGCCCGACATGATCAAACGCCTGCTTCTCGCCCTCGCCAGTGCCTCCGTGTTGTTGATCAACACCGGCCACGCCGAAGAAAGTCCCGACACCGATCTGGTGCTCCTCACCGAAAACTTCCCGCCGTACAACATGGCGAAGAACGGCAAGAATTTCGCCCAGGATGAAAACATCAACGGCATCGCCACGGACATCGTGCGCGAGATGTTCAAGCGTGCCGGCATCACTTACAGCCTGACCCTGCGTTTCCCATGGGAGCGGGTCTACAAGCTGGCGCTGGAGAATCCCGGTTACGGTGCGTTCGTCATGGCACGCCTGCCGGATCGCGAAAAGCTCTTCAAGTGGGTCGGCCCGATCGGCCCGGACGACTGGGTCATGCTGGCCAAGGCCGACAGCAAGATCACTCTCGAAACCCTCAATGACGCGCGCAAGTACAAGATCGGCGCCTACAAGGGCGATGCGATTGCCGAGACGTTGACCAAGCAGGGTCTGAAGCCGGTGGTGGTGCTGCGCGATCAGGACAACGCTAAAAAACTCGTCAGCGGCCAGATCGATCTGTGGGCCACCGGCGATCCTGCCGGCCGTTATCTGGCGCGGCAGGATGGCGTGACCGGGTTGAAAACCGTCCTGCGCTTCAACAGCGCCGAACTGTATCTGGCACTGAACAAAGACGTGCCGGACGAAGCCGTTGCCAAGCTTCAGGCGGCGCTCGATCAGATGCGCAAGGACGGTGTGGTGGACGAGATCATGGGGCGGTATCTGTAACTATCGCTGATCCTGTCGTTGGTTGCGGATCCGCCTTGGGCTCCGCAGCCGGCAGCTTTTCAGGTTCCTGTTCGGGCGCAACGGCTGTCTGTTTCTCGAGTTCCTTCTTCGTGTCCTTTGCCGGCTCCAGCTCGGCGGGGTAATCCGCCAGATGCAGGCTATCCATATCGGTAAAGCTGAGGCGGCCCTCCACTTGTGAGCCATCTTCGCGAAGTAATCGGTAGTCGCTTTGCATCAGATACACCGCGGCGAACCGGTTTTTTCCAACCAGCGCAATAACTTCTGCCTCCGAGGAATTCACCCATTCATAGGGTGCCGATCCGGTGTTGCAGAAGCTGTCGCCCAGCCTGGCTGAGCAGGTGATGGCCGACTGAAGCGCAGACATTGCCGAAGACCATTGGTTGCCGATGTCGAGACCTGTATTGCGGGTGAACGTGCGCACCATCTCGAATGACTGGGCTCGGCTGGCTCTCCACCTGAAAGGGCGATGCATGTCAGAGCTGTTCCGGCCTTCGCCGACGAGCAAGTAGTGATCAGTTCTTTCCAGGCGGTAAAACGGTGAAGTCTTCAGCTGTACGAGGCTTGGCATCAGCGGGTCGCTGACGGCGAACCACGGCAATCTGACAACCTGTGTGATCCTGGATGGCGTCAGGGCGGCGGAGGCATCGTGCCCGGTCAGTACGGGAGCCGCCGGTGGAGTCTGGACCTGAAGCGGAATCGGCATCCGCAAGGCGTATGCGGTGATGGGCGCTGCAGGTTTGCTGTAGCCGTTAGCGCCGATAAAGGTGCCGGGGGCAAAGTAGATCTCCCCGGCGGGGGCGCTCGGGGGGGAGACGGTCCAGGTGCTGAAGTCGCGGTCGGCTCCGCTGCCCTTGTCGCTCCAGATCAGGGTGCTGGCACTTGAGGCTACCACCAGGTCGGCGCGTACACAGCGAACGGCGTTGAAGGACGGTTTGCTGCTGTCGTTGGAACATACCAGCCCGAGTGCCACATGACCTTCGGGTGGGATCGGCCGCCAGATAGAACAGTCACCGTTGGCCCGCGAGCCGGTATCGCTCCAGACCCATTGATAGTCATTGGGCCTGCTCAGTGCCGGGCCTTTGCCGGCCTCGGCATTTTGCAAGTCTCCTTCACGGACAACGGCCATTACCCGTTTTTCGTTGATGTTGTCCCGTCCGGAGATAACGAGGTCGCCCAAGGGGAAATAGCCGGGCAGCAGGTCGGGAGCCGGAGTGGGGCGCCAAAAGCTGCCGGGTTTTGACTTTGAGCCTGTGTTGTCCCAGATCCTGTGAAATTCGGTGGTGAAATTGATCAGCAGGTTTTCAACCGCTATGGGCTCCATTTGCCGAGTCGGTGATATGAGATGGGTTTGGGTGTCCATGATTGATCCTGAATAGAGAAAACGGCACGGTGGCCGCGACGGGTCTCAATATCCGGGTCTGGAGGTGGCGTCCTGCGGTATCTATTTATTGCTTGGTGACAACTTGTTACCGGTAAACGCCGTCTTTGCCATGAGCGGCTGTCGCACGATTACTGCGTACGCTGATCATTTGCTTGATGTCGATCCACTCGATGCCCTGAGCCTTCAACTTCGGCAACTCACGCTCCAGCACAGCCAGAGTCTGTGGATACGGATGGCCGATCATCACGGCCGAACCCTGTTTGTGCGCCAGGCTGATCGCCGTCTGCAACTGCGTCAGGATCGCTGCTTCGGTGCGTTCGTCATCGAGAAACACATCCCGCGAAACGCTCGCCAGATCGATTTTCTGCGCCTGTTGCGCAGCGACGGTCTGGGCGCTGGTGCGGCTGTCGACGAAGAACTTGTGGCGGCGCTGCAACTCGCCCATCAACCACGCCATCGCCACTGGTTGTGCAGTCATGCGACTGCCCATGTGGTTGTTGATGCCGGCGGTGTAGGGGACCATTTTGAACGCAGCGTTCAGGCGTTTTTCGAGTTCTTCGATGGGCAGTTCGGGATGCCAGGCGAACGGGCCGGTGGCCGGGTCCATCGGCATGTGCAGGATCACGACCTTGCCGGCGCGATGGGCTTCGCGGGCGAATTCGGTGGCGTGCGGGGTGTCGGGCATGATCGCTGTGGTCACCGGCCCGGGGAGGGCCAGCACGCGGCGATCCCGGGGCAGGTTTTGCCCCAGGTCGTCGATGATCAGCGTCAGGTAGGCTTTTTGAGGTGTTGGTCTGGCTGGTTCCGCGTGAGCAGCACCCGCCAGACAGCACAGCAGGACAAAGACGAAACGCAAAGACATCCTCAGCGGCCGGACGTGATGCTCAGGCCTTTGAGCAGGCTCAGGGCCTGGGCCAGCTGGTAATCGTCATCCTGCGGCATCGCCTTGGCCTTGCCGCCGGAACCGGTCGGTTTGTCCGCGCCGCCGTTGCCGTTGCCCAGGTGGCCTTGCAGATCGGCTTCCTTGAAGTAGTCGTTGTCCGCCTCGTTGGTGATCTTGGCACGGCGTACTTCGATGTCCGGAACGATGCCCTGGGCCTGGATCGAGCGGCCGTTCGGCGTGAAGTACAAAGCGGTGGTGATCTTCAGTGCGCGGTCGTTGTTCAGCGGCAGCACGGTCTGCACCGAGCCCTTGCCGAAACTGGTGGTGCCCATGACCACGGCGCGTTTCTGGTCCTGCAAGGCGCCGGCGACGATTTCCGAGGCCGAGGCACTGCCACCGTTGATCAGCACAACCATTGGCACCGCTTCGCTCTCGTCCTTGCCGGTGGCGGAGAAGCGCAGTTCGGAATTGGCGATCCGGCCCTTGGTGTAGACGATCAAGCCTTTGGTGATGAAGTGGTCGACCACTTCCACCGCCGCCTGCAATACGCCGCCCGGGTTGTTGCGCAGGTCGAGGATGATGCCGTTGAGCTTCTTGCCGTTGTCCTTGCGCAGCTTGGCCAGGGCCTTGGAGACCTCTTCGCCGGTCTTGACCTGGAACTGGGTGATGCGGATCAGGCCATAACCCGATTCCAGCAGTTGCGCCTTGACGCTCTTCACCTGAATCACGGCGCGAGCGAGGGTTACGTCGAACGGCGTACCACCGTCACGCACCAGGGTCAGGGTGATCTTCTGGCCGATCTTGCCGCGCATCTTGTCCACGGCTTCGGTCATGGTCTGGCCACGGGTCGGCGCGCCGTTGATCTTGACGATGAAGTCGCCGGCCTGGATGCCGGCCTTCGATGCTGGCGTATCGTCGATCGGCGACACGACCTTGATGAAGCCGTCTTCGGCGCCGACTTCGATGCCCAGGCCGCCGAATTCACCGCTGGTGCTTTCCTGCAACTCGGTGAAGTCTTCAGGGCCGAGGTAGGCGGAGTGTGGATCGAGGTTGCTGAGCATGCCCTTGATCGCGTTTTCCAGCAGGGTCTTGTCGTCCACCGGCTCGACATAGGCCGCCTTGATCCGGTCCATGACCTCGGCAAAGGTGCGCAGCTCTTCCAGCGGCAACGGTGCCTTGCTGGTGGCGGCAGTACCTGCCGGAGCGACAGCCGGGGCCGGTTGAGCGGCAAACGCCAGAGGCGCGCCGATCACCAGGGCGATCGTCAGGGCCAGCGAGGTAAGACGGGACAAATGCAGCATGTCGAACGAACTCCTAATATCGGTAACTCACGCCTATCCTTGCGCGCGGCACCATTGCGCCGGATCACTCGGGTGACCCTGCTGACGAATTGCGAAATACAGCGCTGGTGTGTCCTGGCCACCACTGTTACCCACAGTGGAGATGGACTCACCGGCTTTTACCACGTCACCTGCCGACTTCAGTAGCGTCTGGTTGTGACCGTAAAGACTCAGAAAACCGTTGCCGTGATCGAGGATCACCAGCAGCCCGGCACCACGCAGCCAGTCGGCAAACACCACGCGCCCGCCGTGTACGGCATGCACCTGGCTGCCGGCGGAGGCGCTGATCATCACGCCGTCCCACTTGGTACGGGCATCGTCACCACGGGTTTCACCGAAGCGTGCCAGCAGTCGACCATCAACCGGCCATGGAAGTTTTCCCCGACTTGAAGCAAAAGGGCCACCGAAGGTCTCGCCGCCGCTGGACACCAGGGCGCCGGGAGTCGATCTGACCGGTTTGCGTGGGGCGTCGGTGTTTTCCGCCTCGGCCTCACGCAAGCGCTTTTTTTCGGCTTCCTGCTGGGCGATGAGCGCTTTCTGTCGCGCTTCTTCTGCCTCACGAGCCTGGCGGGCCAGGGTTTCTTCAATGGTTTTAAGGACTTTAGACAGGTCTGCCTGATCCTGCTCGCGGGCGGCCAGTTTCTGGTCCCGGGCTTTCACGTCGTCATTGAGTTTGGCAAGGGCCTGCTGGCGTTCCTTGCGGACCTTGTCGAGCGCTTCACGCTGAGTTTCGAGATCGCTTTGCTGCACCAGCAATTGCGCCTGCTGCAAGCCGATGTCCTTCTCGACATTGGCCAGTTGACGCAGGGTTTCGTTGAAGCTTTTCAACTGCTCCAGGCGAGCCTGGCTCAGGTAGTCGTAATAGGTGAGGGTGCGGGCGAATTTCTCGGGATTCTGCTGGTTGAGCAGCAGCTTGAGGTATTCCTGGCGACCGTTCTGGTAGGCGGCGCGGGCCTGGATGGCGATCAGTCGCTGCTGTTCAGTGCGCGCGCTCTGGAGTTTTTTTTTCTCCGCATCGAGCCGCTGCAGCTCGGATTCGCTCTTCTTCAGCTCTTTCTGCAGGGCTTCGACCTGTTTCTCGAGCTTGCCCATCTCGGTTTCGGTGCCCTTGAGCTCCTTTTGCACGCCGGATTTTTCTTCCTGGAGCTTGCCCAGCAGTTTTTTCAGCTCGGCAATGTCCTGGCGCGTGGCGTCCAGTTGCTGTTGGGTTTGCGCGCGCTCATCCGCGAAGGCCGGTTGGAGCAGGCATGTCAGAGCGAGGGCGATCAGGACGCGAAGCATAGAGGCGGGCGGCACCAGGGTAAGGGACGGCCTAGTATGCCCGCCCGACGCGGCAAAAAAAACGCCTCAAAGCCAACTGCTTTGAGGCGTTCGTCATAAAAAGCCGTTTCAGGCTGATTACAGGGCGTTTTTGATATCAGACCAGAATCGAAGTGCCAGTCATTTCCGCCGGTTTTTCCAGACCCAGCAGTTTCAGCATGGTCGGCGCCACGTCCGCCAGTACGCCGCCTTCGCGGACTTTCAGGTCGCGCTTGCCGACATAAATGAACGGCACCGGCTCGGTGGTATGCGCGGTGTGCGCTTGCCCGGTGGATTCGTCGGCCATCTGCTCGACGTTGCCGTGGTCGGCGGTGATCAACGCTTCGCCGCCGACTTTTTCCAGGGCCTCGACGATACGACCCACGCAGGTGTCCAGGCATTCCACGGCTTTCACCGCGGCTTCGAACACGCCGCTATGGCCGACCATGTCGCCGTTGGCGTAGTTGACCACGATCACGTCGTAGCGCTGGTTCTCGATGGCTTCGACGATGCGGTCGGTGACTTCCGGCGCACTCATTTCCGGCTGCAAGTCATAGGTGGCGACTTTCGGCGACGGGATCAGGATGCGCTCTTCGCCCGGGAACGGTTCTTCACGACCGCCGGAGAAGAAGAAGGTCACGTGGGCGTATTTCTCGGTTTCGGCGATGCGCAGCTGGGTCTTGCCGTTTTTCGCCAAATAGTCGCCGAGCACGTTTTCCAGGCTGCCCGGCGCGAAGGCGGCGGGGGCCGGGATGCTGGCGGCGTATTGGGTCAGGCCCACGTACTGCACTTTTGGCTGGCGTGCGCGCTCGAATTCCTTGAAGCCGTCTTCGACAAACACGCGGCTCAGCTCGCGGGCACGGTCGGCGCGGAAGTTCATGAACACCACGGCGTCGCCATCTTCGACTTTCACCGGCTCACCGATGCTGGTGGCTTTGACGAATTCGTCGCTCTCGCCACGGGCGTAAGCGGCCTCCAGACCTTCCTGGGCGGTGGCGGCGTTGAATTCGCCGTTGCCATCAACGATCAGGTTGTAGGCCTGGGACACTCGGTCCCAACGGTTGTCACGATCCATGGCGAAGTAGCGGCCGATCAGGCTGGCGATGCGGCCCTTGCCGAGCGCCTGGAAGGTCGCGTCGAGCAGTTCGATCGACGAGGCGGCGCTTTTCGGCGGGGTGTCACGGCCGTCGAGGAAGGCGTGCAAGTAGATCTTTTCGGCGCCGCGCTTGAAGGCCAGTTCGGCCATGGCGATCAGGTGATCCTGGTGGCTGTGCACGCCGCCATCCGACAGCAGGCCCATGAAATGCACGGCCTTGCCGGCGGCCACGGCCTTGTCCACGGCGTCGCAGATGGTCGGGTTCTCGAAGAACTCGCCGTCGCGGATCGCTTTGGTCACGCGCGTGAAGTCCTGATACACCACGCGCCCGGCGCCGAGGTTCATGTGGCCGACTTCGGAGTTGCCCATCTGGCCGTCCGGCAGGCCGACGTCCATGCCGCTGCCCGAGATCAAGCCGTTCGGCACGGTGGCCCACAGGCGATCCAGCACAGGCTTTTTGGCCGCATAGACGGCGTTGGATTCGGGGCTGTCGCTGTGACCGAAGCCGTCGAGAATCATCAGGACCAAAGGTTTAGGCGTGGTAGTCATGGAATCCACTCGTGGCTAATAAGAAGAGGGCGATGGAAAAGGGAGTTGGAGTTTAAAGCGAAGTTCCGGCGGCGTCACCGCCGGACGGGGTTTGGCCGACCATAGTGGCTGTGTATACTGGCCGACATTTTAACGCCCTGGAACCTCCTTCGATGGTTGCTCACCTGATTGAATTTGCCACTAACCACTACATTCTTGTCGGTATCTTCGTCGTACTGCTGGCTTTGCTGCTGGCGCATACGGTGCAGGGCGGCGGTAAAAGCCTGAGCACGGGCGAGCTGACCGCACTGGTCAACAAGGAAGCCGGCGTGGTGGTGGATATCCGTCCGAGCAAGGACTACGCCGCCGGTCACATCGTTGGCGCGGTGAACATTCCCCAGGACAAACTGGCCGCCCGTATCGGCGAGCTGGAAAAACACAAGGCCAAGACCATCATTCTGGTCGACGCCCTGGGCCAGACCGCCGGCACCCACGCCCGCGAGCTGATGAAAGCCGGCTTCACTGCCGCCAAGCTGTCCGGCGGGATTTCCAGCTGGAAAGGCGACAACCTGCCGTTGGTGAAGTGACATGAGCGATGTCATCGTCTACTCCAGCGATTACTGCCCTTACTGCTCGCGCGCCAAGTACCTGCTCGCGAACAAAGGCGTGGCCTTCGAAGAGATCAAGGTCGATGGCAAGCCGCAGGTGCGCGCCGCCATGGCCCAGAAGGCCGGACGCACGTCCGTGCCGCAGATCTGGATCGGCGACACCCACGTCGGCGGATGTGATGATTTGTTTGCCCTGGAGCGCGCCGGCAAGCTCGACGCGCTGCTCAAGGCCTGAACTGCTGCACCTGCAAACCAAGAACCCTAAAAGACCCAAGATCAGAAAGGATCTGAGATGACTGACCAACAGAACACTGCAGCCAGCGAAGAAGAAACCGCACCGCAATTCTCCTTGCAGCGCATCTACGTACGCGACCTGTCCTTCGAAGCCCCGAAAAGCCCGGCGATCTTCCGCCAGCAGTGGGATCCGGCGGTCGCTCTGGATCTGAACACCCGCCAGAAAGCCCTGGAAGGTGATTTCTACGAAGTCGTGCTGACCCTGTCCGTGACCGTGAAAAACGGTGAAGAAGTGGCCTTCATCGCTGAAGTGCAACAGGCCGGCATCTTCCTGATAAAGAACCTGGACGCGGCTTCGATGAGCCACACCCTGGGTGCGTTCTGTCCGAACATCCTGTTCCCGTACGCTCGCGAAACCCTGGACAGCCTGGTGACCCGCGGTTCGTTCCCGGCCCTGATGCTGGCCCCGGTGAACTTCGACGCCCTGTACGCGCAAGAGCTGCAGCGCATGCAGGAGTCCGGCGAGACCCCGACCGTTCAGTAAGCGGTCGATCGCCCAAGAAAAAAGCGCCGTTACAGGCGCTTTTTTCTTGGGCGATCGAGTGGCATTACTTGAAGTCGTTCTGCCGCCACGCTTCGTACACGGCGACTGCCACAGTATTGGACAAGTTCAGGCTGCGGCAGCCTTCGCGCATCGGCAGGCGCAGGCGCTGTTCGCCGGGCAGGGCGTCGAGCACTTCCGGCGGCAGGCCACGGCTTTCCGGGCCGAAGATGAACGCATCCCCCGGGACGAACGCGGCATCGTGAAACGGCCGCGAACCCTTGGTGGTGAAGGCGAACAGCCGTGGATGACCGAGGCTTTCCAGGCAGCTGGCGAGGTCGGCATGGCGCTGCAAAGTGGCATACTCGTGGTAGTCGAGACCGGCGCGGCGCAGGCGTTTGTCGTCCATCTCGAAACCCAGCGGTTCGATCAAATGCAGGTGGCAGCCGCTGTTGGCGCACAGCCTGATAACGTTGCCGGTGTTCGGCGGAATTTCCGGTTGAAAAAGGATGACGTGAAACATGCACGGCTCCGAAGGTAAAGATGACGCGCATTCTACGCCGCAAGCGGATCCGCGTTCGAAACTATTCCCGCGGGTGATGGCATCGCTGGCGATCGTCGGTGTGATGGTCGGGATGATGATCGGCCGTTTGACCACGCCTGACCCAACCGTCTTGCAGCAGGTCGAGGTGATCGATGGCGGTCTGGCGGTCTGGTTCAACAACGAGCCGAAGCTGCACGGCGAGATCGTCGATGGCAGCCTCGCGTTGCTGTTCGAGGCTGAAGGCAAGGCGCAGAAAGGTCAGCTCAAGTTCAACGGCAAGGACGTGAACTGGCGGACGCGGCTGAGTGACGGGGGATTGTTACTGACGCTGGTGGCGGCGCGGCCGCTGCAAGGCGACTGGGTTGGCCAGGCGGTCGATGACCGCTGGCGGCTGGAGATCCATCTCCGGGAGCAATAAAAGAGGGAATCCCCGGCCTGCCTGTACCAAGGTTCCCGAAACGGGCGGGCTCATCGCATCGCGTTCTGAGCCGGTGTAAAGAAGGAACCCCTGACCTGCCTGTATCAAGGGCCCCAAAAGGGTGGACTCGATGAGTCCGGTGTAAAGAGGGGAATCCCCGGCCTGCCTGTACCAAGGCCCCCGAAAGGGTGGGTGAATCGAATCACCTGATGGAGTTATTGCAGGGGGCGTGCCAGTTTTTCTCGTTTTGAAACAAAAAGCCCGACACAACGACGAAGGCCCCGTAATACGGGGCCTTCGTCTTTTTACAGGTTGGGATTTTCAGCGGTTTACAGTGCAAGCCTGGGCCAATGACCGTGCCCGATTAAGGGTCACGGTGCCTTGCGGCGGTGCAGGTTGGCGCTGAATCTCAGCCTTCATCGCCCTCATCGTCATCCCCGCCATCGACCTTCATGCCGAGTTCCTTGATCTTGCGGGTCAAGGTGTTGCGGCCCCAGCCCAGCAGGACCGCAGCGTCACGACGACGTCCGGCGGTGTGCTTCAACGCGGTCTCGATCATGATCCGCTCGAACGCCGGCACCGCGCTGTCGAGCAGGCTCGACTGACCGCGCGCCAAGGCTTGATCGGCCCACTGGCGCAGTGCCTGTTCCCAGTTAGTCACTGGCGCCGAGTCCTGCGGCAGGCTCAGCAGTTCCGGCGGCAGGTCGCTGATGTGCACCTCGCGCCCGGACGCCATCACGGTGATCCAGCGGCAGGTGTTTTCCAGTTGGCGCACGTTGCCCGGCCACGGCAGGTTCTTCAGGTATTCCTCGGTCTCGCTTTTCAGCAGCTTCGGCTCCACCGCCAGTTCTTGCGCGGCGCGGCTGAGGAAGTGCTTGGCCAGGGTCGGGATGTCTTCGCGACGGTCCGACAGACGCGGGATGTGGATGCGGATCACGTTGAGGCGGTGGAACAAGTCCTCACGGAATTTCCCGGCGTGAACCAGGGTTTCCAGATTCTGGTGCGTCGCGGCGATGATCCGCACATCGACCTTGACCGGCACATGCCCGCCGACGCGATAAAACTCGCCATCGGCCAGCACCCGCAGCAGTCGGGTCTGGGTGTCCGCCGGCATGTCGCCGATTTCATCGAGGAAAAGCGTGCCGCCATCGGCCTGTTCGAAACGGCCGCGACGCAGGTTGGCCGCGCCGGTGAACGCGCCTTTCTCGTGGCCGAACAGCTCGGATTCCATCAGGTCTTTTGGGATCGCCGCCATGTTCAGCGCGATGAACGGCGAAGCCGCTCTTGGGCTGTGGCGGTGCAGGGCGTGGGCCACCAGTTCTTTGCCGGTGCCGGATTCGCCGTTGATCAGCACGGTGATGTTGGAGTGGCTCAAGCGCCCGATGGCACGAAACACTTCCTGCATCGCCGGCGCTTCGCCGATGATTTCCGGGGTGCGGGTCAGGGTCGGTGCGACTTCCAGGCCCTGTTGTTCCTGGGCGTGCTGATTGGCGCGCTTGACCAGCGACACCGCTTCGTCGACATCGAACGGCTTGGGCAGGTATTCGAACGCGCCGCCCTGATAGGAGGCGACAGCGCTGTCCAGATCGGAGTGAGCGGTCATGATGATCACGGGCAGCCGCGGGTGCTGCTCGCGGATCCGCGCCAACAGGTCCAAGCCGCTGGCACCGGGCATGCGGATATCGGAGATGATCACGTCCGGCTGCTGGCGCGCGAGGCGGCTCATCACGCCATCGGCACTGTCGAAGCTCTGGGTGGTCATGCCTTCCTGTTGCAGGGCTTTTTCGAGAACCCAACGGATAGAACGGTCGTCATCGACGATCCACACGGTTTCACTACGGCTCATGTCGATGTGGCTCCTTGTTCCAGTGGCAGAAAGATCGAAAACGTGGTGTGGCCGGGGTGGCTGTCACACTCGATCAAGCCCTGGTGCTGGCTGATGATGTTCTGGGTGATGGCCAGGCCCAGCCCGGTACCGTCCGGACGGCCGCTGACCATGGGAAAGAAGATGGTTTCCTGGAGTTCCGCCGGGATGCCCGGGCCGTTGTCGATGATCTCGATCTTGGTCACCAGACGATGGCGGACGTGGCCGATGGTGAACTGGCGCATAGCGCGGGTGCGCAGGCTGATGCGGCCCAGGCGCAGCTCGTTCTGGCTGCTGATGGCCTGCATCGCGTTGCGCACGATGTTCAACACCGCCTGAATCATTTGTTCGCGGTCGATCAGAACGTCGGGAATGCTCGGGTCGTAATCGCGCACCAGCGTGATGCAGCCCTGGCTTTCGGCCTCGACCAGGTGGCAGACACGCTCCAGCACTTCGTGGACATTGCACAGGGCCAGCGACGGCAGTTTGTTCGAACCGAGCATGCGGTCGACCAGATTGCGCAGGCGGTCGGCCTCTTCGATGATCACGTTGGTGTAGTCGCGCAGGCTGTCTTCCGGCAGTTCCCGGGCCAGCAGTTGCGCGGCGCCACGAATGCCGCCCAGCGGATTCTTGATCTCGTGGGCCAGGCCGCGCACCAGCATCTTGCTGGTTTCCTGCTTCGACAACTGGGCCTCTTCCTTGGTGATGCGCAACAGGCGGTCACGGGGATGGACTTCCAGCAGCAGCAGAGTCGCGCCGTTGCTGAGGATCGGCGTCACCGCGTAATCCACGGTCAGGGTCTGGCCGGTGAGAGCGGTGAGCATCGCTTCGCGCTTGGTGAACGGGTGCGCCTGCTCCACCGCCTGGCGCAACGAGTTGAGCGCCTCGGTGGACTCGGTGAACAGCTCGCTGATGAACTGCCCATGGCTGCGCTGCCCGCTGATGGCCAGCAGCATCTCCGCCGCCGGGTTCATGTACTCGAGGCGCAATTCGCTGTCGAGCAGGATGGTGGCGGTGGTCAGGTTGTCGAGTAGCAAGCGATGCAGTGCGTCACTGATGGTCATGAGGACCTCTTTTGGAGCATGGCGCGCGCAGGGATACAGCGCTGATGCGAGGAAAATGCAAAAACCAAACCAAGGCTCCGAAAAGAAGCGTTCAACCCCTGAAACGGGCGTTTGACGCTCGTTTGCGTGGCAGCCGAACCGCTCTGGCGGGTACTTTCGAACCAAAATGGGTTGGAATGTGAGTACGGTGCAGCGTATTGCACCAATATAGTGCGCAAAGCTGAACGGCGTCAGAAGAAACGCAGGAAAGGATTTTTCGGTTCTGCGGGTTTGTCTTTCAATGGGCATTCCGGGCGCACGCCATAGTCGGCGCTGACGCACGGTTTGACCTGACGTTTCTGCGCCAGGGAAATGCGCTGCATGTGGAACGGCTGGCTGGCGGTTTTCTCCACGGTTCGGCCCTGAGCATCGAGGATCTCCACCGACAGGTTGTGGCTGCCGCGATCGATGTTGCTCAGCGGGAATACCGGGCTCAGGCCGGGTTCGCCGACGGCCTGGCCATCCAGCAGCAGCCGATACAGATGACCTCGTTGCAGGCCCGGCTCGCTGGTGACGCTGACGATCAGCTCGCCGGCGCTGCTGCGAATGGTCGCGTCCGGCTCGGGGATCAGCACGCGCAGCATGTCGTAGTGGAACAGCGGCGACTCTGCTGATTTTTTCGAAGGCGTGACCGGTGTAGCGGCGGTCGGATTCGAGGCCATGCGGTTGCTTGTGGCCAGCGGCACACGCTTGGCGTTGCCATGCGGTTGATCGGTGTAGACGCGATTGCCCTGTGCGTCGATGTAAGTGAACACCTCGGCCGATGCGCCAAACGCGATCAGCAACAGGCATAGGGCAATCAATCCCCGCATCATGGCTTGTGTACCCGCTGCACGGTGAACACCACCGCCGGACTCTGCTGAATGATCGCCTCGCCATTGATCACCTGCACCGCCAGCCTATGCTCGCCCCGGTCGACGTTCACCAGTTGCAGGATCGGCACATTGCTCGGCTGGCCATAAGGCGCGTCGTCCAGCAGCAGACGCAATTGATGCGGCGGTTGCAGGCGCGGCTTGATCAACACGCTGACCGTGAACGTGCCGTTGTTGGCGCGCAGGGCCTCTTCGGTGGGCACGCCGGTCAGCTCCAGCACTTCATAGGCATTTCGCGCAGGCTCGCGGCTGGTGGTGTCTGAAGAGGGCGCGCTCGGTGCCTGAGGCTGGACGCTGTTGAGCGGCGGCAACTCCACCGGCTGCGCCTGCACGCCGTCCGGCGCATGATCGCTGTACACCGTGTTGCCGCTGGCGTCGGTGTACTTGTAGATCTGCGCGGCAGAGGGCAGGGCGATCAGCAGCAGAATATAGAGAAGGGTGCGACCCATGAAATCGACCGGAAACGAAAACGATGGGTTGCAGCATAGGCCAGTCGCGGCGGTTGGCCCAACTCGCTGCACATCCAGAAATGTATTCAAGCACCACAAGTCCCTGTGGGAGCGGGCTTGCTCGCGAAAGCGGCGGATCATTGGAGGTGATGCTGACTGATACGACGCCTTCGCGAGCAAGCCCGCTCCCACTGTGTGGTGCATCGCCAACGAATTCCGGCCAATAAAAAAGGCCTCCCGAAGGAGGCCTCTTTCTGTCACGCCGCGTAGCGCGGCGCTACCGGATCAGCAGCTGTAGTACAGCTCATATTCCAGTGGGTGTACGAAGGTGCGGACCTTGATTTCTTCTTCGGATTTCAGCGCGATGTAAGCGTCGATGAAGTCGTCGGAGAACACGCCGCCCTTGGTCAGGAACGCACGGCCCTTGTCCAGCTCTTCCAGGGCTTCTTTCAGGCTGCCGCAAACTTGCGGGATCTCTTTCGCCTCTTCAGGCGGCAGGTCGTACAGGTTTTTGTCAGCTGCGTCGCCTGGGTGGATCTTGTTCTGGATACCGTCCAGACCGGCCATCAGCAGTGCTGCGAAAGCCAGGTACGGGTTGGCAGCCGGATCCGGGAAGCGGGCTTCGATACGACGGCCTTTAGGGCTGTTGACGTAAGGAATACGGATCGAGGCGGAACGGTTGCGAGCCGAGTAGGCCAGCATTACCGGCGCTTCGAAGCCTGGCACCAGACGCTTGTAGGAGTTGGTGGCCGGGTTGGTGAAGCCGTTCAGGGCCTTACCGTGCTTGATGATGCCGCCGATGAAGTACAGGGCGGTGTCGGACAGGCCGGCATAACCCTCACCTGCGAAGGTGTTCTTGCCATCTTTGGAGATGGACATGTGAACGTGCATGCCCGAACCGTTATCGCCGTACAGCGGCTTCGGCATGAAGGTCGCGGTGCGGCCGTAAGCGTCGGCAACGTTGTGCACAACGTATTTCAGGGTCTGGGTTTCGTCGGCTTTCTTCACCAGGGTGTTGAACTTGACGCCGATTTCGTTCTGGCCGGCAGTTGCCACTTCGTGGTGGTGAACTTCAACGGTCAGGCCCATTTCTTCCAGTGCGTTGCACATGGAGGTACGGATTTCGTGGTCGTGGTCGAACGGCGGGACCGGGAAGTAGCCACCTTTCACGCCTGGACGGTGGCCTTTGTTGCCGCCTTCCACGTCCTGGTCGGACATCCACGAGCCTTGCTCGGAGTAGATCTTGAACATGGAGCCGGAGATGTCGGACTTGAACTTCACTTCGTCGAAGATGAAGAACTCAGGCTCTGGACCGGCGAATACGGTGTCACCGATACCGGTGGTCTTCAGGTATTCCTCGGCGCGGCGGGCGATGGCGCGCGGGTCGCGATCGTAACCTTGCATGGTCGAAGGTTCGATGATGTCGCAGACCAGGATCAGGGTCGGCTCTTCGGTGAACGGGTCCAGAACGGCGGTTTCGTCGTCCGGCAGCAGGATCATGTCGGAGGCTTCGATGCCTTTCCAGCCAGCGATGGAGGAACCGTCGAACATCTTGCCAACTTCGAAGAAGTCGTCTTCCAGCGCATCGCGAGCCGGCATGGTCACGTGGTGCTGAGTGCCTTTGGTGTCCGTGAAGCGCAGATCAATCCACTTGACGTCATGATCTTTGATGAGTTGAACCGACTTCGACATAGTGTCCTCCGGGTGAATTAGGGCGGGTAGTGGATGCCCTTAATAGTGGTGATGCCGGCGCGAATACTCTGCCAAGGCAACCTGCCTCACAAGGGAGCAAATTGCATGCCAGTGCCCCAGCATGGGTTTTTTGCCCCAAATTCACGCTTCTAAAGGTCGAAAGCGCCTTAAAGGCGAAAATCTCGCCCTTTAATGTAGCGCTCAAATCGAAAAATGACCCGTTTTGGTGCGTGCAAAACCTTCTGCACATTAACTGGTTAAACCTTGAGCAATTTCCGCTATAATCCGCGCCCCCCTTTTTCGGCTGGCCCTGCGCGCGCTGTTTTCATGAAACTAATCGTAAAAGTCTTCCCCGAGATCACCATCAAAAGCCGACCTGTCCGGACGAAATTCATCCGCCAGTTGGCCAAGAACATCCGCACCGTGCTCCGCGACCTGGACCCGGCCGTGGTGGTGAACGGTGTGTGGGACAATCTCGAGCTGGAAACCCGCGTCACCGACCCCAAGGCCCTGAAAGAGATGGGCGAACGCCTGACCTGCATGCCGGGCATCGCGCACTTTCTGCAGATCGACGAGTACCCGCTGGGTGACTTCGACGACATCACCGAGAAGTGCAAGCAGCACTACGGCGATGCGCTGACCGGGAAGATCTTTTCGGTGCGCTGCAAGCGTGCGGGCAAGCATGCGTTCAGCTCGATGGACGTCGAAAAATACGTCGGCAGCAAGCTGCGCCGTGAGTGCGGTGCCGCCGGAATCGACCTGAAACAGCCGGAAATCGAAGTCCGCATCGAAGTTCGCGACAAACGGTTGTTCGTGATCCACAGCCAGCACAATGGCATCGGCGGCTACCCGCTCGGTGCGCTGGAGCAGACGCTGGTATTGATGTCCGGCGGTTTTGACTCGACGGTTGCCGCGTACCAGATCCTTCGTCGCGGCCTGATGACGCACTTCTGCTTCTTCAATCTGGGCGGTCGTGCCCACGAATTGGGCGTAATGGAAGTCGCGCATTTCATCTGGAAGAAGTACGGCAGCTCGCAACGCGTGCTATTTGTCAGTGTTCCGTTCGAAGAAGTCTTGGGCGAAATTCTCGGCAAGGTCGACGACAGTCATATGGGCGTCGTATTGAAGCGTATGATGTTGCGCGCAGCGTCGAGCATTGCCGAACGCCTGCACATCGATGCGCTGGTCACCGGCGAAGCGATTTCCCAGGTGTCGAGCCAGACGTTGCCGAACCTGTCAGTCATCGATTGCGTCACCGACAAGCTGGTGCTGCGACCGCTGATCGTCGCCCACAAGCAGGACATCATCGACACGGCCGCCCAGATCGGTACCGGTGATTTCGCCCGGCACATGCCGGAATACTGCGGCGTCATCTCGGTCAACCCGAAGACCGCCGCCAAGCGTGGCCGGGTCGAGCACGAAGAGCAGGAATTCGACATGGCGGTGCTCGAGCGTGCGCTCGCAAACGCCAGACTGGTGCCGATCGATCGGGTGATCGACGAATTGGGCCAGGATTTGCAGATCGAAGAAGTCAGCGAAGCGCTGGCCGGTCAGATCGTCATCGACATCCGCCACCCGGATGCCGCCGAGGATGACCCGCTGGAGCTCGCCAGCATAGAGGTACAGACGATGCCGTTCTACGCAGTGAACGCTCGTTTCAAGGAACTGGACCCTACTCGCCAGTACCTGCTGTATTGCGACAAAGGCGTGATGAGTCGCCTGCATGCCCACCATTTGCTCAGTGAGGGGCATGCCAATGTGCGCGTTTATCGACCGAGCTAAGTGCCCGGGGCTGTTTGCCTGTGGCCTGCGTCACCGGCCCCCCGACACCGCCGTCAAGCTGTAACGGCCATGCCGGACACTACTGTCAATCGCTGCCAAGACTTGTCAGCAAACCGAATCCTCTGATCGAGATACACAAGTGATCGAAAATCTACGCAACATCGCCATCATTGCCCACGTTGACCATGGTAAGACCACCCTGGTAGACAAACTCCTGCGTCAATCCGGCACTCTGGAGCGCAACGAGCTCAACGACGAGCGCGTGATGGACTCCAACGACCAGGAAAAAGAGCGCGGCATTACCATTCTGGCGAAAAACACCGCCATCAACTGGAACGGCTACCACATCAACATCGTGGACACCCCGGGCCACGCCGACTTCGGCGGCGAAGTTGAGCGCGTAATGTCCATGGTTGACTCCGTGCTGCTGCTGGTCGATGCCCAAGACGGCCCTATGCCGCAAACCCGTTTCGTGACCAAGAAGGCTTTCGAAGCCGGCCTGCGTCCAATCGTGGTCATCAACAAGGTTGACCGTCCGGGCGCGCGTCCTGACTGGGTTCTGGACCAGATCTTCGATCTGTTCGACAACCTGGGCGCTACCGAAGAACAACTGGACTTCCAGGTTGTTTACGCTTCGGCCCTGAACGGCATCGCCGGTCTGGACCACACCGCCATGGGCGAAGACATGACCGCGCTGTACCAGGCGGTAGTCGACCACGTTCCGCCTCCGGCTGTTGACCGTGACGGTCCGTTCCAGATGCAGATCTCCGCTCTGGACTACAACAGCTTCCTGGGTGTTATCGGTGTTGGCCGTATCGCTCGTGGTCGCGTCAAGCCGAACACCCCGGTTGTCGCTATCAGCGCCGACGGCAAGCGCCGCAACGGTCGTATCCTGAAGCTGATGGGTCACCACGGTCTGCACCGCGTTGACGTTGAAGAAGCTGCAGCTGGCGACATCGTCTGCATCAGCGGTTTCGACGAGCTGTTCATCTCCGACACCCTGTGCGACATCAACAATGTCGAGGCGATGAAGCCTCTGACCGTTGACGAGCCAACCGTTTCCATGACCTTCCAGGTAAATGACTCGCCATTCTGCGGTAAAGAAGGCAAGTTCGTGACCTCCCGTAACATCAAGGATCGTCTGGACAAAGAGCTGCTGTACAACGTTGCACTGCGCGTTGAAGAAGGCGACTCGGCTGACAAGTTCAAGGTATCCGGCCGTGGTGAGCTGCACCTCTCGGTACTGATCGAAACCATGCGTCGCGAAGGCTTCGAGCTGGCCCTGGGCCGTCCTGAAGTGATCATCCGTGAAGTTGACGGCGTGAAGCAGGAACCGTTCGAAAACGTAACCATCGACATCCCTGAAGAATCCCAGGGCAAGGTCATGGAAGAAATGGGTCTGCGTAAAGGCGACCTGAGCAACATGGTGCCGGATGGCAAAGGCCGTGTTCGTCTGGAATACAACATCCCTGCTCGCGGTCTGATCGGTTTCCGTAACCAGTTCCTGACCCTGACCAACGGTGCTGGCATCCTGACCTCGATCTTCGACCGTTACGCTCCAGTGAAGTCGGGCCACATGTCCGGCCGTCAGAACGGCGTTCTGGTTTCGGTTGAAACCGGCAAGGCACTGACCTACTCCCTGGAAACCCTGCAGGCTCGTGGCAAGCTGTTCGTGGAACACGGCCAGGAGATCTACAACGGTCAAATCGTTGGTCAGAACTCCCGCGACAACGACCTGGGTGTGAACCCGACCAAAGGCAAGAAGCTCGACAACATGCGTGCTTCGGGTAAAGACGAAACCATCGCTCTGGTCCCACCTGTTCGCTTCACACTGGAACAGGCTCTGGAATACATCCAGGAAGACGAGCTGTGCGAAGTTACTCCTAAGTCCATCCGTCTTCGCAAGAAGATCCTGGACGAAAGCGAGCGTACCCGCGCTGCCAAGAAAGCCAAGGCATAAGATTTAGCCAAGGCTGAAAAAAACGCCCCCGGTCGAGAGGCCGGGGGCGTTTTTGTTTGTCCGGGATTTGAATATCGCGTTCGGCGTCTGGGACGCGGAGCGTCCCGGGCTGCGTTCCCACGCAGAGCGTGGGAACGATCAAGCGGGATCAGAACCGCTCGATCGACCGCGAATTCTGCACCCGCTCCACTTCCTTCGGCTTGTACGCGCAATAGCCCGGGCGCGGGCCGATCTTCGGGTGGTTGCGGCAGGTGTCCGGGCGCTTGTCATAAATGGTGCACAGGCGGCTCTTACGATCCAGGTAGTAGCAATCGTTGTTGCTCATGCGCTGCAGGGTGAAGATCCCCGACTTCTGGTTGAAGCGCTCGACCAGACCTTCCTTTTGCAGACGCTTGGCGATGTTCTTCGGCGGGTCACCCAGTTCGAACTCGTCGACCACACCGATGCGCACCAGATCCTTGATCTTGACCTCGACCGGCAGCGTGCAGCAGCTGGAAACGCACGAGCCGCACATCGGGGCCGAATATTTGGCCCAGGTATCGAGACGGTCGATCTCGGCTGCGGCGATCAGGTTGGGCTTCATCATCGGTGTTTACCAGGCGTGTGCATCAGGGCGCGCGATCATACCGGGACTGGTGGATTTTTGAACAACCTTTCGCCAGATTTTTTCTTCATGCACCCGCATCGTCCGACAATTCGGCACGGCCCCTGCATTCATTGAGGCATTCGCCAGAGTATTGCCGGTCGATCTCACACTCTCGGTAAAAACTGCCGAACCAGAGCCCTTACCGTCGGTCAGACCGTCTAGGCTCTGACAACTCCCCGCTCGCTCGAGGTCCTATCGATGACTCAAGAACCACTAGTTCGCGAAGCAGAGGTGGCCGCATTCCGCGACGCCGTCCTGACCAAACTCACCTACGCGGTGGGCAAAGACCCGGATCACGCCTTCGACCATGACTGGTTCGAAGCCATTGCCCTGGCGGCGCGCGATCACATGGTCGAGCACTGGATGGACCACACCCGGCAGATCTACCGCAAAGGCCAGAAGCGGGTGTATTACCTCTCGCTGGAATTTCTCATCGGCCGTTTGCTGTACGACAGCCTGAGCAACCTCGGTCTGCTGGACGTTGCCCGTGAAGCGCTGACCGAACTGGGCGTCGATCTGGAGCGCATCCGCATCCTCGAGCCGGATGCGGCGCTGGGCAACGGTGGTCTCGGACGGCTGGCGGCGTGCTTCATGGAAAGCATGTCGACCCTCGGCATCGCCGGCCACGGCTACGGCATTCGTTATGAGCACGGGTTGTTTCGCCAGGCCATCGTCGATGGCTGGCAACAGGAGCAGACCGAGCACTGGCTGGATTTCGGCAACCCCTGGGAGTTCGAGCGGCCAGAGGTGGTCTATCCGATCGGCTTTGGCGGCAGCGTCGAGACCGTCACCGACGCCAGCGGCAAGTCCCGGCAAGTCTGGCACCCGGCGGAAACCGTCCGGGCGATTGCTTACGACACTCCGGTGGTCGGCTGGCGCGGCGCGAGCGTCAACACCCTGCGCTTGTGGCGGGCGCGAGCCATGGAGGATCTGCACCTGGAGCGCTTCAACGCCGGTGACCACCTGGGCGCCGTCGCCGAAGTGGCCCGGGCCGAAAGTATCTCCCGCGTGCTCTACCCGGCGGACAGCACCGAAGCCGGGCAGGAACTGCGCCTGCGTCAGGAATACTTCTTCGTCGCCGCCTCGCTTCAGGATTTGCTGCGCCGTCATCGCAACATGCACACCTCGGTGCTGACCCTCGGCGATCACGCGGCGATCCAGCTCAACGACACGCACCCCTCGATCGCTGTTGCCGAACTGATGCGCCAACTGGTCGATGTCTACGACGTGGCCTGGGACGCGGCGTGGCAAGTCACCGTCGATACGCTGTCGTACACCAACCACACGCTGCTGCCCGAAGCGCTGGAAACCTGGCCGGTGGGGCTGATGGAACGCATGCTGCCGCGGCACATGCAGATCATTTACCTGATCAACGCCCAGCACATCGATTCGCTGCGGGCCAAGGGCATTCACGATTTCGACGTGCTGCGCGCGGTGTCGCTGATCGAGGAAGACAACGGCCGCCGGGTTCGCATGGGCAACCTCGCGTTCCTTGGTTCCCACAGCGTCAACGGCGTGTCCGGGCTGCACACGCAGCTGATGCGCAAAACCGTGTTCGCCGAACTGCACAAGCTGTATCCGGAGCGGATCAACAACAAGACCAACGGCATCACCTTCCGCCGCTGGCTGTACCAGGCCAACCCGGAACTGACGTCGATGCTGGTCGATTCCCTCGGCGCGGATGTTCTGGATAACCCCGAACAGCGTCTGCTCGATCTTGAGCCGTTCGCCGAAAAACCAGCCTTCCGCAAAGCCTTCGCCGAGCAGCGGCTGCACAGCAAAAAGGCCCTCGCTTACCTGATCCATGAACGGCTGGGGATCGCGGTCAATCCGGCGGCGATGTTCGACGTGCAGGTCAAACGGATTCACGAATACAAACGTCAGTTGCTCAACCTGATGCATACGGTCGCGCTGTATCAGGCGATCCGTGCCGAGCCGGAAATCGACTGGGTGCCGCGGGTGAAAATCTTCGCCGGCAAAGCGGCGGCCAGTTATCACCAGGCCAAGCTGATCATCAAACTGACCAACGACATCGCCCGGGTGGTGAACAACGACCCGACCGTACGCGGCCTGCTGAAAGTGGTGTTCCTGCCCAACTACAACGTCAGTCTGGCGGAAAGCATCATTCCGGCGGCGGACTTGTCGGAGCAGATCTCCACCGCCGGTTTCGAGGCCTCGGGCACCAGCAACATGAAGTTCGGCCTGAACGGCGCGCTGACCATCGGCACCCTCGATGGCGCAAACGTCGAGATGTGCGAAAACATCGGCGCCGAGCACATGTTCATCTTCGGTCTCAGCGCCCAGCAGGTCGAGGCGCGCAAGCAGAATCACGAGTTCAGCGCCTTGCCGGACATCGCTGCGTCCCACCGTTTGAACGATGTGTTGCAGGCGATCCGCAGCGGGGTGTTCTCGCCGGATGACACGTCGCGCTACACCGGGCTGATCGATTCGCTGGTGGATTACGACCGGTTCTTCGTCTGCGCCGATTTCGACTCCTATTGGGATGCGCAGATGCGTGTCGATGCGCATTGGCACGACGCCAACAACTGGTGGCGCTCGGCGGTACTGAACACCTCGCGCATGGGCTGGTTCTCCTCCGACCGGACGATCCGCGAGTACGCCACGGATATCTGGAAGGCACTGGAGTAACTTTTAGCGACAAATGTGCGCCCGGCCCCACGATTGTTGGGCCGGGCCGATATACTGAGCGTTGGTTCCGCCCCGCCACGGGGCTGCTCAGGGATATCGACCATGCAATGGATGTTCATGTTGATCGGGCTGCTGCTCGGCTGGCTGCTCGACGAGTCGTTCAGCGATGCGCTGTTGGGCGCGTTGCTGGGGCTCGCCATCGGGCAGGCGATGCGTATCGCGCGGCTGGGTTCACAAGCCGCCGAGCAACAGCGTCAGTTGGATCACGCGAAGATCGCATTGCAGGGCGTCGAACAGCGTCTGTTTCTGCTGGAGGGCGCTCCGGCGCATTCGCCAGCGCCGCCGAGTGTCGCGCCGGCCAGCGAAACGATCGTTGAACCCGTCACGGTATTTGAACAACCCGCTGCCGCAGAACCCGAGCTGGTCTGGGAACTGCCACCCGAACTCGAACCTGTCGCCGTCGCCGCCAGCGAACCCGGTCAGCCGCTGCCGGTCGATGTCTGGCGTCTGGACGCCGTTACGCCTGAACCTGAACCCCGACAACCCGCCGAACCTCGTGGCCCGAACCTTATCGAACGCGGCATCAGCGCTGCGCGCAACTGGCTGTTCGGTGGCAATACCGTGCTGCGGGTCGGTGTGGTGCTGTTGTTCTTCGGTCTGGCTTTCCTGCTGCGCTACGCCACCGAAGGCATGGTGGTGCCGATCGAATTGCGTTACGCCGGGGTTGCGGCGGCAGCGCTGGGATTGCTGGCGCTGGGCTGGTGGTTGCGCCATCGCAACAACAGCTACGCCTTGATGCTGCAAGGCACCGGGATTGCGGTGTTGTACCTGACGGTGTTTGCGGCGATGCGTCTGCACCCGCTGCTCGATCCGTCTGCTGCGCTGGGATTGCTGGTGGCAGTGACGGTGTTCTCGGCCATTCTGGCCATCACCCAGGACTCCCTGGCCCTGGCCTGCGTCGCCGCGCTGGGCGGTTTCGCCGCGCCGATTCTGACGTCGACCGGCGCCGGCAACCATGTCGCGCTGTTCAGTTATTTCGCGCTGCTCAACGCCGGCATCCTGGCCATCGCCTGGTTCAAGGCCTGGCGCCTGCTCAACCTGATCGGCTTCGTGGGCACCTTCGGCATCGGTTTCGCCTGGGGCCTGCGCTCGTACACGCCGGAGTTGCTGTGGAGCACCGAGCCGTTCCTGATTCTGTTCTTCCTGATGTACCTGGCCATCGGCCTGCTGTTCGCCCGACGCAAGTTGCTGGACATGCCGGACGCCCCGGCAGACGGTGATCGTGAGGCGCTGCTGCACTGGTCGGCGCGCAAGGGCGACTACGTCGACGGCACGATGCTGTTCGGTCCGCCACTGGTGGGTTTCGGCCTGCAATTCGCGCTGGTGCAGCATCTGGAATTTGCAGCGGCGTTCAGCGCACTGGCGCTGGGCATGATCTACATGGCCCTCGCCAAAGTGCTGATGGGCGGACGCGCATTGTTGCTGGGCGAGACTTGCCTGGCGCTCGGGGTAATTTTCGCCAGCCTGGCGATTCCATTGGGGCTGGATGCGCGCTGGACCTCCGCCGCCTGGGCGGTAGAGGGCGCGGGGATTTTCTGGCTCGGCTTGCGTCAGCAACGGCCGTTGGCCCGGGCCTTCGCGTTGCTGCTGCAACTGGGCTCGGCGCTGGCGTTTCTCAGTCAGTTGCGCGTTGGCGAAAGCAGTCTGCTATACGGTGCGCCATTGGGGGCATTGATGCTCGGCGCGGCGTTGCTGTTCAGCTTCTATCAATTGCGCAAGGCGTCGCCGGAGCAAACTTCACCGTGGGAACGTCAGGGCTTGTCGGTGCTGGCGTGCTTGGGGCTGACCTTCCTGTATCTGCTGGCGCCGCTGTTCTTCTTCACTCAGGGCACGGCGATCAGTTGGGCGCTGGCCGGGCTGGTGACTTTGTTCGTTGGCTTGCGCCTGCAATCGCGCACCTTCCTGTTCACCGCGTTTGCCGTGCAACTGCTCGGCGGAGCGTTGTTCCTGTTGCGCCTGCAAGGGGCGGGCGAGGATTCGGCGGCCGTGTTCAGCGCCGGGTGGAGCGGTTTGCTCAGCGCATCGCTGATCGGTCTGGCGCTGATCGCCGGCATGTTGCTGGCGGCGCGCGACGAGATGGTGCGCAGCGATGTTCGTTTGCTGCGCGGTTTGTCGGTGGTGCTGCTGGCAGGTCTGGTGTTGATCAATCTGGCGGTGTTGTTCGTGCTGCCCTGGCAAACCGCGAGCGCGGTGTGGGCGGCCAGTGGCTTGCTGATCATCTGGCTCAGTCTGTACCTCAAGCAGCGCGTGAGTTTTGTTTTCGGTCTGCTGTTGCAACTGATCGGCGGCGCAGCGTTTTTGCTGGCCGGCCCCGAACTGCTCGGGCCGTTGTCCAGCGAAGGTCTGCGACCGCTGGCCCATGGCGGATTCTGGACGCCATTGGTGCTGGGCCTGGCGGCGATGATCGGGGCGTGGCGCCTGCAACTGGGCAATCACGCCTCGGCGTTCGACGTGCTGAGTCTGCAGCGACTGTCCGAAGTGTTGCTGGTGTGGGGCGCCGGTTGGTGGGCGCTGGCGTGGGTCAGCGAAGTGCTGCGGTTTGCGCCGCTGAATCTGCAGGGGCCGCTGTTGCTGCTGGTCGCCGCGCTGAGTGTCGCGTTGTGGACGCTGTTGGCACTGCGCCTGAAATGGCCGTCGCTCGGGTTGCTCTGCACCGTGCTGATTCCGGCGGCCGGACTGGTGTTGCTCGGCGCGTGGCACTCGCGTTATCACCCGGCGGCGGATTTCGGCTGGCTGGCCTGGGCGGCGGTGTTCGTCGTGCATTTCATCAGCCTGCGGCGTCTGGCGCCGATGTTGCCGGCGCGGGCCTTGAGCACGGCGCATGTGCTCGGTTGCTGGCTGCTGATCGGCGTGCTGGCGCTGGAGTTGCGCTACGGCCTGCTGCTGTTGTCCGAGCAATACAACGCCTGGCGCTGGCTGGGCTGGGCGATTCTGCCGAGCGTGTATTTGTTGCTGATGGCTGCGCCGCGTCAGTGGCCGTGGCCGGTGGCGGCGTTCCCTCGCGAATATCGCCTGTACGCGGCGGCGCCGCTGGCGGTGTTGATGCTGGTCTGGTTCTGGCTGGCCAATGGCGTGAGTGATGGCAATGCCGAACCGCTGCCTTATTTACCGCTGCTCAACCCGCTGGAATTGGGTCTGCTGTTTGCGCTGTTCGGTGTCTACGTCTGGTCGCGCAGCGCCGTTGCCGAGCTGTCGATCCGCCAGGATTACGCCGCTTACGCGACGCAACTGATTGCCGGCGTTTCGCTGTTCGCGTTCTGCACTGCGCTGGTCACCCGCGCCGCTCACCATTGGGCCGGCATTCCGTTCGAGCTGGATCTGCTGCTCGAATCGATGCTGGTGCAGGCCGGCCTGTCCATCGTCTGGACGCTGATGGCGCTCGGACTGATGATCGGCGGGCACCTGCGCCATCGCCGCGAAGTCTGGCTGATCGGCGCGGCGCTGATTGCGCTGGTGGTGGCCAAACTGATTTTTGTCGAATTGAGCAACCGTGGCGGACTGGCCCGGATCGTCTCGTTCATCGGCGTCGGCGTCTTGCTGCTGGTGGTGGGCTACTTTGCGCCGCTGCCGCCCAAACGCGTCGACGCTGCACCGGCGGCGGACAAACCGGCCCCGGAAACCGAAGGAGTGTCGTCTTGAGTCGCAAGCTTAATCTCGGGTGGCTGTTGCTGGGCGTGGCCATGGCGGCCGGCGCCCAGGAAAAACCGGCGGACTTCGCCGCGCAGGTGCCGTTGTCGGTCAGCGGTTCCGGCCCGTGGTATCGCCTCGAACTGCCGCTGAGCGTGCAGTTGCAGGCGCGCCAGACTGATCTCAGCGACCTGCGGGTGTTCAACGCCGCCGGAGAACCGCAGGCCTATGCGCTGGCCCGGGAATCAGCGCAGACCCGCGACGTCGGCCAATTGCATGAGGTGAAGTGGTTCCCGCTGTACAACTCGGCGGATGCCACCGAGCGCGCGCCGAGCGTTCGCGTGCAATCCACCACCACCGGCACGCTGGTGGAAGTGCAGCCGTCCAGTCAGCTTGAAGCCGGTGAAGAAGTGCTGCGCGGCTGGCTGCTCGACGCCAGCGCAATCAAGGCGCCGCTGCAGCAACTGATCCTCGACTGGACCAGCGAGCGCGACGGCTTCCAGCGTTTCAGCATCGAGGCCAGCGATGATTTGCAGCACTGGCAGGCCTGGGGCGAGGGCCAGGTCGCGCGCCTGACGTTTGCCGACGAACGGGTCGAGCAACATGAAGTGGCGCTGCCGGGGCAATCGGCGCGGTATCTGCGTTTGCTGTGGGATTCGCCGGCTTCGGCGCCGGTCCTGACGTCGGCGCAACTGAAAAGCAGCGACCCGCGCAACCTGCCGCTGCCATTGGTCTGGTCGCCGGCGCTGGCCGGCAGCAGCGGCAAGTCCGGCGAATACACCTGGCAGTTGCCGATGGGGCTGAACATCGAGCGGGTGCAGGTCGAACTGAAACAGGCCAATAGCCTGGCGCCGGTGACCCTCTCGGGGCGTCGCGAAAGCAGTCTGCCGTGGCAACCGCTGAGCAGCGGCTTGCTCTATCGCCTGACCCAGAACGGCCAGGACGTGGTGCAGAACGAATTGCAGCTCTACGGGCAGACCGTGCAGCAGTTGAAACTGACGGTCGACGAACGTGGCGGCGGTCTCGGCGAGCAGGCGCCGAGTGTGAAATACGCGGTGCGCGCCACTCAGGTGATCTTCCTCGCGCGCGGCGACGGGCCTTACAGCCTGGCGCTGGGCAATCCGACCGTGAAAACGGCGAACCTGCCGCTGACCACGCTGATCCCCGATTTCAAACCGGAGAAACTGGCCACGCTGGGCAAGGCCACGGTGCAGGGCGAAGCGCTGGCGACCCAGACTTCGACGGCCACCACCTCGGCCACGGCGGACACCAACTGGAAGAAGTTCGGCCTGTGGGCGGTGTTGCTGCTCAGCGTGCTGTTTCTGGCGGCAATGGCTTTCAGTCTGCTGCGTAAGCCGCCGGCCAAGTCCTGAATATGACGGGTGTGGCCTCTACACCCGTCGGGTTTCCAACTACGCTGAATCCGGTGCCTGAACTCTCTCGGTTCGATCACGTCTGATAGCAGGAATTGCACCCGACGCACGTTACCGGGCGTCATTGCTCGCTACGGTTTCAGACTCCCTGTAAACTGCGCGGGTTTTTAGCCCCCCATTCCACCGGAGCCGTCCATGTCCCGCGTTACCCTGAGTCGCTATTTGATTGAGCAGACCCGCAGCAACAACACTCCTGCCGATCTGCGTTTCCTGATCGAAGTGGTGGCGCGCGCCTGTAAAGAAATCAGCCACGCCGTGTCCAAAGGCGCCCTGGGCGGTGTTCTGGGCAGCATGGGCACAGAAAACGTGCAAGGCGAAGTGCAGAAGAAGCTCGACGTGCTGTCGAACGAAATCCTGCTCGAAGCCAACGAGTGGGGCGGTCACCTGGCCGGCATGGCGTCCGAAGAAATGGACAATGCCTACCAGATCCCGGGCAAATACCCGAAAGGCGCCTACCTGCTGGTATTCGACCCGCTGGACGGTTCGTCGAACATCGACATCAACGCTCCGGTCGGCACCATCTTCTCCGTGCTGCGTTGCCCGAACGAATACCTGAGCCAGAACGAAGCGCTGGATGAAAAGGCCTTCCTGCAGCCAGGCACTCAGCAGGTTGCCGCCGGTTATGCCATCTACGGTCCGCAAACCATGCTGGTGCTGACCCTGGGCCACGGTGTCAAAGGCTTCACCCTGGACCGCGAAATGGGCAGCTTCGTCCTGACCCACGAAGACATCACCATTCCTGAGTCCACCCAGGAATTCGCCATCAACATGTCCAACCAGCGTCACTGGGAAGCTCCGGTACAGCGCTACGTTTCGGAACTGCTGGCCGGTGAAGAAGGTCCGCTGAAAAAGAACTACAACATGCGCTGGGTCGCGGCGATGGTTGCCGACGTGCACCGCATCCTGACCCGTGGCGGTCTGTTCATGTACCCGCGCGACAGCCGCGAGCCGTCCAAGCCGGGCAAACTGCGTCTGATGTACGAAGCCAACCCGATGTCGTTCCTGGTGGAACAGGCTGGCGGCGCTTCCACCGACGGTCACCAGCGCATTCTCGACATCAAGCCTGAAGGCCTGCACCAGCGCGTAGCGGTGTTCCTCGGCTCGAAAGAAGAAGTCGCCCGCGCCACGGCTTACCACAAGGAATAAACCATGAACGCGCCCTGGCAGCCGTTGCTCGATTGGTGGTTCGGTCACTCCGAATCGGCTACTGAAGTGACGGCGCAACAGGGCGGGTTGTGGTTCGGCAAGAAAGACAGCCAGGACCTCGAAGCGCGTGAGCGTTTCGGGGTCTTTGTCGATCAGGCCCTCGCTGGCGAATTGACCGAGTGGACGCAACGTCCCGATGGTTGGCTGGCGGTGGTGCTGTTGCTCGACCAACTCCCGCGAATGATCTTTCGCGATACGCCCAAGGCTTTTTCCGGTGATCTACGGGCGCAGAAACTGGTTGCCCAGGGGATTGCTGCAGACTTCGATCGGCAGTTGAAACCGATCCAGCGACTCTTCATCTACCTCGTCTTCGAACACTGCGAAAACCTCGCGGTGCAGAATGAAGCGGTTTCGCGATTCATCGAACTGGTGGCTGAACAGCCGGAAGCGGAGCGCGGGGTGTTTGCCGACAACCTGGATTATGCCGAGCGGCATCAGAAGGTGATTGCGCGGTTTGGGCGGTTTCCGCATCGCAATGCGGTGTTGGGGCGGGAGTCTACGGCGGAGGAGTTGGTGTTTCTTTCGCAACCAGGGTCGAGTTTCTGAATCAGTATCAAGACGACTGACCTCTTCGCAGAAAGGCCCGCGAAGAGATCAGTGAGAGCGCCTTAAATCCTGAAGCTGCCTACCAACTGCTTCAACCGCGCAGCCTGCTGCTCCAGATCCGCACAAGCCCGCAACGTCGCCTGCAAGTTCTCCACACCTTCCTGGTTCAGCGTGTTGATCTCGTTGATATCAACGTTGATCGACTCGACCACCGCCGTCTGCTCTTCCGTCGCCGTCGCTACCGACTGGTTCATGCCGTCGATCTCGCCGATACGCTGGGTCACGCTGCCCAGGCGTTCGCCGGCCTGGTTAGCGATGCCGACGCTGCTTTCGCTCTCACGCTGGCTCTCGGTCATGATGCCGACCGCCTGACGCGCGCCGACTTGCAGCTCTTCAATCATCTTCTGCACTTGCTGCGCCGAATCCTGGGTGCGGTGCGCCAGGTTGCGTACTTCGTCGGCCACCACGGCGAAACCACGACCGGCCTCACCGGCACGAGCCGCTTCGATGGCGGCGTTGAGCGCCAGCAGGTTGGTCTGCTGGGAGATGCTGGTGATCACTTCCAGAATCTGCCCGATGTTCACGGTGTTGCTGTTCAGGGTTTCGATGTTGCCGCAGGAGTCGCTGATCTTCGCCGACAGTTGCTGCATGGCGTGGATGGTTTTATCCACAACCTGCTGGCCGTCTTCGGCCAGGCTGCGCGCGTCGCTGGAATGTTGCGAGGCGAGGGCAGCGTTCTGGGCGATTTCCTGGGCGGCGGCGCCGAGCTGGTTGATCGCGGCGGCCACGCTGTTGGTGCGCGAGGCTTGCTGGTCGGAGTTGAACATCGACGAGTTCGACGCCGCGACCACGCGCAGGGCGACTTCGTTGACCTGGCCGGTGGCCGACGACACTTCGCGGATCGAAGTGTGAATGCGCTCGACGAAACGGTTGAAAGAGGTGCCCAGTGCGCCGAACTCATCGTTGCCGTGAATGGTCAGGCGTTTGGTCAGGTCACCTTCGCCTTCGGCGATGTCGTGCATGGCGCGGCCCATGGTCAGCAACGGCTGCATCAGCACGCGGATCAGCATGCCGAGCAGGGCGATGATGATTACCACGGCGATGACCATGGCGATCAGCGCCGAAGTGCGGAATTCGCTGAGCATCGAAAACGCGGTGTCCTTGTCCAGCACCAGCGCCACGTACCAGTCGGCCGAGGGCACGCCGTTGACGTGGGTGAAGGAGATCAGCTGGGTCTTGCCGTCGAACTCGACTTCTTTCAGGCCCGGGCTGACTTTCGGCGCACCGTTGGGATAGGCCTCGGCCAGGGTCTTGAGCACCAGTTTGCTGTCCGGGTGGATCAGGATTTTGCCGTCGGCGCCGACGATGAACGCGTGACCGTGGCCGCCGAAGTTCAGCGAGTTGATGATCGCGCTGACACTCGACAGGTCAATGTCGGCGCCGGCCACACCGATCATCTGGCCTTGGCGCTGCACCGGGGTGGCGACGGTAATCACCAGTTTGCCCGACGAGGCGGCGATGTACGGTTCGGTGACGATGGTCTGTTGCGCAGCATTGGCCGCCTTGTACCAGCCACGGGCGCGCGGATCGTAATCCGGTGCGCGGTTGCCGGCCGGGACCGAAAACATCACGCCGTCGGCGCCGCCGAAGTAGCTGAGCTGGAAATTGCCGGTGTAGGCGGGCAGGTCGATAATGCGTTTCAGGCTGGCCGGGGCGTTGCCGTCGGCGACAACCTGTTGCGCCATCGATTGCAGCAACTGGATGCGGCTTTCCAGCCAGGTCTGGATGTTGCTGGTGGTCAGGCTGCCCAGTTCCTGCATCGACGCTTCGGTACTGCTTTGCAGGGCTTCGCGCTGGCGATAGTCGTTGAACAAAATGAAACAGGCGAACGCAACGGCCACCACGAGGGCGGCAGCCAACAAGATCTTGTGGCTGAATTTCATGTTTCTGGTCATTAAGTGAGCTACCGCGAAGGGGCTGGTCAAGAAAGGGCGGCAATTTGCCACACTATCGGGCTTTGCGCTGCTCTTATTTCGACCGCGGCGCGCCAAAGATTAGGCGCCTTTTGCGAAATACGACGAAATGCTCAATAGCCTTACAAACTGTCTGATTTACCGGCGAAAGCCGGACGAGCGGGCTAACAAATAGCCAGCCTCCCAGGGAACCAGACAGGGGTTTTCTCTTCTAAGCTTCTGGTTGGCGCCATGCCATCCCCCTTCCGTTCCAGGAGTTACACCATGTCGCTGCGATCTATCGCCCTGCTGTCGTTTTGCGTGCTGTTGGCCGCATGCAGCAAGGTCAATCAGGAAAACTATTCGAAGCTCTCGGCCGGCATGGCCAAGGCCGAAGTGGAGACACTGCTTGGCAAGCCCACCGATTGCTCGGGCGCGCTCGGCATGTCCAGTTGCACCTGGGGCGACAAGAACAGCTTTATCAGCGTGCAGTACGCCGGTGACAAAGTGCTGATGTTTTCCGGCCAAGGCCTGAAGTAAACCGGGGCTACGCGCCCACGGGAGAAAAACAATGAAGCGGTTATTGCTTGTCCTTTTGGCCGGCCTGGTATTGGCCGGCTGCGCCACGTCCGGTGAAGATCCGCTGGCGCCGAAGACGGTCAACAGTGTCAATCTCAAGCGTTACCAGGGCACCTGGTACGAACTGGCGCGTCTGCCGATGTATTTCCAGCGCAATTGCGCGCAATCCGAAGCCCGTTACTCCCTCAAGCCCGACGGCAATGTCGCGGTGTACAACCGCTGCCTGACGGCGGACTGGCAGTGGGAAGAAGTCAAAGGCACGGCTTATCCACAGGTGCCGGGCAAGACCGACAAGCTGTGGGTCGAGTTCGATACCTGGTTTTCGCGCCTGATTCCGGGTGTGGCGAAGGGGCAATACTGGGTGCTGTACGTCAGCGATGACTACAAGACCGCGCTCGTGGGCGACCCGAGTCGTCGCTACCTGTGGCTGTTGTCCCGCACGCCGACCGTCAACGGCGTGGTGCGTGAGGAACTGCTGAGCAAGGCGCGTCAGCAGGGTTATGACACTACGCGCCTGATCTGGCGCACGTCGGATCAGCAGATGGCCAAGACGTCCAACTGATGTCTCCTGTTCTGATCGTTCCCACGCTCCGCGTGGGAATGCCTCAATGGACGCTCTGCGTCCGCTTTCGGGACGCGGAGCGTCCCGGGCTGCATTCCCACGCAGAGCGTGGGAACGATCAGTAACAGAGGTTTGTGTCAGCCCAAAAGCTCTCGCAGGACCTGGGTGAAGGCGCGATTGCTGTCCTCCTCCCCGGCATGTCGCCCCTCGCGCACAGCCCACTGACCATTGACCAGCACGTCGCGTACCTGACGATCGCCACCGGCAAACAGCCAGCGATTGAGAATCCCGTCACCGCTGGCCGTGGCCAGATACGGATCGTTGCCATCGAGCACAATCCAGTCGGCACGCTTGCCGACTTCCAGCGCGCCGATCGGCTGGCCCAAGGCCTGAGCACCACCGTCCAGCGCCGCGTCATACAGCGTACGGCCGACCATCGGCTGATCCGCGCCATACAAGCGGTTGCGCCGCTGATCGCGCAGGCGCTGACCGTATTCCAGCCAGCGCAGTTCTTCCACCACGCTCAACGACACATGGCTGTCGGAGCCGATGCCCATGCGCCCGCCCTGAGCGAGGAAATCCACCGCCGGGAAAATCCCGTCGCCGAGGTTGGCCTCGGTGGTCAGGCACAGGCCGGCGATGGCGCGACTCTTGGCCATCAGCGTGACTTCTTCCGGATTGGCGTGAGTCGCGTGGACCAGGCACCAGCGCTGATCGACTTCGGTGTTTTCGTACAGCCATTGCAGCGGACGACGACCGCTCCAGCTCAGGCAGTCGTCGACTTCCTTCTGCTGTTCGGCGATGTGGATGTGCACCGGGCATTGCTGGTCGCTGGCTGCCAGCACTTCGCTGATCTGCTGTGGCGTGACCGCGCGCAACGAGTGGAAGCACAGGCCCAGCGACTGCGCCTTTTGCTGCGCCAGCAGGGGTTGCAGGCGCGATTGCAGCTTCAGGTAGTTTTCGGTGCTGTTGATGAAACGGCGCTGGCCTTCGTTCGGCGTCTGGCCGCCGAAACCGCTGTGGCTGTAGAGCACCGGCAACAGCGTCAGGCCGATGCCGGCGGAGCTGGCCGCCTGGCTGATGCGTAACGCCAGTTCGGCCGGGTCGGCGTAAGGCTGGCCGTTGTAATCGTGGTGGACGTAATGGAATTCGGCGACCGAGGTGTAACCGGCCTTGAGCATTTCGATGTACAGCTGACGGGCAATCACACCGAGCTGGTCGGGGCTGATTTTTCCGACGAGCCGGTACATCAGATCGCGCCAGGTCCAGAAACTGTCGTTGGGATTGCCGGCCACTTCTGCAAGTCCCGCCATCGCTCGCTGGAACGCGTGGGAGTGCAGATTCGGCATCCCCGGCAGCAGCGGACCGCTCAGCCGTTCGGCGTCATCTGCGGTGGAATCGGCCTGGATTCGGGTCAACACGCCATCGGCGCTGACCTCGAGACGTACATTGTTGGCCCATCCGTTAGGCAGCAGCGCGCGTTCGGCAAAGAAGGCGGACATGGTTCAGCACCCCATCGTGTGTTATTTGTATATACATATACAGACGTTTGCCTGCCCGGTAAACTCCGGCAAGCTAGCAACTTTCATCCAATGAACAGGGATCCACCGTGCCGACTCCGCCTCCAGTCTCCCCGTTGGCCGCGAACATGGGCGACAGTCCGGCGCCCTTGTACGCCCGCGTCAAACAGATGATCACCCAGCAGATCGACAGCGGTAACTGGCCGCCGCATTACCGCGTGCCGTCGGAAAGCGAGCTGGTCAGCCAGTTGGGCTTCAGCCGCATGACCATCAACCGCGCGCTGCGGGAAATGACCGCCGACGGTCTGCTGGTACGCATGCAAGGCGTCGGCACTTTCGTTGCTGAACCGAAGAGCCAGTCCGCGCTGTTCGAAGTGCACAACATCGCCGACGAAATCGCCTCCCGTGGCCATCGCCACACCTGTCAGGTAATCACCCTGGAAGAAGAGGCCGCCGGTTCCGAGCGCGCGCTGGCGCTGGACATGCGCGAAGGTCAGAAGGTCTTTCACTCGCTGATCGTGCATTACGAAAACGACATTCCGGTGCAGATCGAAGACCGCTTCGTCAACGCGCTGGTCGCCCCG